>NZ_MUFE01000005.1:0-433026 GCF_001995415.1 Salinivibrio sp. AR647
TCAATGCGACCACCGGGGATGCCGGTTACGAGGTTGAAGGTGATATGTAAGCCAAGCCCCGACCCACCCTGCCCGAGTCGGGTGGTGTAAAAGGGATCAAAAATACGTTTTTGTACTTCGGGCGTCATCCCTGCGCCATCATCATGTATGCGGATACTCACACTCTCGGTTGTCGCCATGGTGACTATGATGTGTATGTGCCCAGCGTCACGCCCGATAAACGCATGAATTAACGCATTATTGATTAAGTTGATCAACGTTTGGGTGAGTGCACCCGGGTAGCTGTTAAGCAGAATACCCGCTGGAATAGCGACTTCGAGCTGGTGCGGCGCGCGCTGAAGTGTCGGTCGCATCGAGAGAAGGACTTCGTTCATCAACAGATGTAGTTCAAAGTCGCGTCTGTGGTCACTGGTTTGATCCACCGCGAGTTGCTTAAAGGCACGAATTAATTCGGAGGCCCGTAACATATTACGTTCAATAATACGTGTCCCGTCTTCAACATGGTTGAGAAACTGATCGAGGTCGTCGCGGGTGATTGGCTGCTCGAGTTTGTGAACGAATTCGTGTTTGGTATCGAGTATCGAGGTGGAAGACATCCGGGCGTTACCGATGGGTGTATTCAACTCATGCGCCACGCCAGAGACCAACGAGCCGAGTGATGCCAACTTTTCATTCTGAACCAATTCCTCTTGAATCGCTTCGAGTCGTCTAAGTAGTGACTTAAGTTTTTCACCGTACGCGTTAACGGCTTGGCGCAATTCGCCTACCTCGTTCATCTTACCTACCGCCAACTCTTGGGTGGTTTCACCTTCAATGAGCTCTCGGATTTGCTGGGTGGTCTGTTGAATTTTACCTAATAGGTTGCGAGCGGTAATCGCGGCGATAATTCCCACAACGAGCAACAGCCCGCCAATGGCGAACATCAGGAACAGTCCCATGCTATCGGCAGCCGCTGTCATTTTGCTTTTGGGCACGACGAGACCGATCACCCAATCGGTTTGAGGGTATTTAATAATATGAACGTAAGCGGCTTCGTTTAGCACGCCGTCGTTCTTTATCGTGATCAGTTGACTATCTTGGAGAGATTGACTTGCCTGCAACGCTTCTTGTAGCCAAGGGAGCGCTTGCTCTAACTCGGTAACCGTTCGCAGCGTATTTCGATAAGGATTAAATGTTACCGCTGTTTCGGGGAAGCTTATTGCTTTGTTATCAGCGTCCAAGGCGAACACATAGCCATCGTTTTCTTTGCCATAACGAGACAGAATGTCGGCAATGCCGCTCAGCCTCATGTCGACCGTTGCCACCCCAATAAAGCGATCGTTTTCTTTCATGGGCACGGTACAGGTAATCATGGGCTCTTTGGTAAACGGGTCGATATAGGCGTTGGACCAACGGCAGCGATCGATAGGTGCTTGTTTTCCTGCTAGGTACCAGCGTTCATTATGGTAACCCTTGCCATCAGGGTTGTTGTAATCATCATAGTATTCCATATCGGGTCCTGCGCGGCCCCAAAAAAAACTACGTCGTTCTACGCCCGGTGTGAAGGTGTTGGGCTCCGGCCAGATCCCCCCACCGACAATCGTGGGATCGCCATGATTGTTAAAGATCGGGGGAAAGAGGCTGCGGAATAGCGCTTCGTCCTTGGGAAGGTTGGTGCTCTTTAAAGCGATCGTACTGGTTAACAGTTCGATCTGTCCGAGTTTGGCATCGAGCAAGTCTATGAGGCTATGCTGACTTATGGCGATTTTTTGGTGTCGCTGGTCAATCAAATCGGGCTTTACTCTCCATTCGACCACCGCATAGATTGTGAGTAGCGCCATGACGAGAACAAGCGCGAGACCGAAAGCAATTTGGTGACGGATTGTTGGGGTAGGAGTGGGCATTGGAGATACATCCTTTCTTCTCGACTGGCTGCCGTGCGCACAGATCGCCTATTACTGCCAGTATTATCTAAGCTCAGCAATGATGATTAAGCCATCTCTCATCAGTGTAGCCCTCAGTGTGCATTTATGTGGTGAGAAAAAGCATATGTGAAAAAGTACACGTAATAAGCATATAAAAACCCCCTTAGCTATCCATCGCTAAGGGGGAGGCAGGGTTTTCGGTATTGCGAAATAAAGCGTGCGAGCTTTATTTGATATTGACGACCATCTTGCCGAAGTTACGGCCTTCTAGCACATCAATCAGTGCTTGCGGCGCTTGCTCAAAGCCATCCACCGCGTGTTCACGGTAATGAATTTGGCCTTCGCCGACCCATTTGGCCATATCATGCGCGAACTCAGGGTAGCGGTGCGCATAGTCATCAAAGATAATAAAACCTTTGATGGTTAAGCGCTTAACCAAGATGGTGCCCATCAACTGTGAGAGGCGATCTGGGCCATCGGGCAAGGCAGTGTTGTTGTACTGTGACACCAATCCACACACTGGAATGCGAGCACCGGTGTTGAGCAGTGGCATTACACCATCAAACACTTTGCCCCCGACGTTTTCAAAATAGATATCAATGCCTTGAGGGCAGGCTTCAGCGAGTTGCTCGGCAAAGTTGTCTGCTTTGTGGTCGATACAGGCGTCAACGTTGAGGTTTTCACGTGCGTATTGACATTTTTCTTCGCCACCGGCAATCGCTACTACGTGGCAACCTTTTAGCTTACCAATTTGCGCAACGGTTGCGCCGACGGGACCGGTTGCCGCCGCAACCACTAGGGTATCGCCTTCTTGGGGCTGGCCAATATCCAGTAAGCCCATGTAAGCGGTAAAGCCTGGCATCCCTAAGATACCGAGCGCGTAAGAAACCGGCGCCAGATCCGGATTGAGTTTGATCAGCGTATCACCGTTTACAACTGAATGCGTTTCCCAACCTTTGTAAGCGAGTACCCAATCACCCGGGTGGTAATCGGCATGGTTAGACTCCAGCACTTTACCCACGGTAGCACCGACCATTAGGCCATCAATTGCCACCGGCTCGGCGTACGATTTTGCATCACTCATACGACCGCGCATGTATGGGTCGATAGATAAGTGGTGGTTTTCAATTAAAACGTCATGGTTGCCGAGAGCAGGAATATCCACTTCTTCTAAGCGGAAGTTCTCTGCAGTAGGCGCCCCCACGGGGCGCGATGCAAGAACAAAACGTTGGTTCATTGGTGATGACATGTGTGTCCTCCCTTATTCAGTACGGGAATTAAAGCGCGGCTTGCAGCACGCGGCGGCAAACATCAGGGGTCACATCGCCGTGCTCACCGAGCTGAGTCATGCCGTGCTGAGTTAAGCTTTCAATCAATGGTTCAATCGCGCTTTCGTCCAAGTCATAGTCGCTCATGCGTGTTTTCACGTTCATGCGCTCAAAGAAATCGCGGGTTTTCTCAATCGCTTGTTGAGCCTTTTCTGCTTCGCTGCCTTGCTCAATATGCCAGACACGCTCAGCAAATTGTGCGAGCTTGGCTTGTTTTTGCTCAAACTTCTCATTCAACATTGCCGGCAACACAACCGCGAGGGTTTGTGCATGGTCCAAACCATGTTGGGCAGTCAGCTCGTGACCAAGCATATGGGTTGACCAATCTTGTGGTACACCCACGCCAATCAAACCATTCAGCGCGAGAGTCGCGGTCCACATCAAGCTGGCACGGATGTTGTAATCTTCCGGGGTTTCCAGCGCTTGTGGGCCAAGCTCGATCAAGGTTTGTAGCAGGCCTTCGGCGAATCTGTCTTGTACCGGCGCGTTAGCTGGATAAGTGAGGTATTGCTCAACCACGTGAACAAACGCATCAACGGCACCGTTGCCGACTTGACGGATAGGTAAGGTATAGGTTTTTACCGGATCCAACACTGAGAATTGTGGAAACACCAATTCGCTCATAAACGGCAATTTCGCTTGCATTGACTCGCGATTGACTACCGAGCCCTTGTTCATTTCTGAGCCAGTAGCAGGCAAGGTGAGCACGGTGCCAAATGGCAGTGCGGCTTCGATTTTGCTGCCCATGCTGGTGAGAATGTCCCATGCATCGCCATCGTATTTCGCTGCTGCTGCAACAAATTTGGTGCCGTCGATCACTGATCCACCGCCGACAGCGAGCAGATAGTCGTAGCCTTCTTCACGCACTTTTTCGACCGCTTTCATTAGCGTGTCGTAGCGTGGGTTAGGCTCAATACCACTGAACAGGCCAAATTGACGCTCGCCAAGTGCTTGTTCAACTTCACCTAAGGTGCCGGTTTTGCGTGCACTCTGGCCACCGAAAAGAACCAAAACTTTTGCTGCGGCTGGGATGAGCCGATCCAGCTCGGCAATTTTACCTTCGCCAAAAACGATACGTGTGGGATTGTAGAACTCAAAGTTGTTCATTGCTCATCCTTCCTTTTCATTGTTGTCAGTCAATCAGTTTTCTCGTTTGATTAGACCGGTCGTCTAGTTAACGTTTATTTAAAACCCGCCTTGGCGGGTCTTGTTGAAATGCTTGTTTTATCAAAAAACCGGAAATGAAATGCTCACTAGCACCTCATCGTTGTTCCTCGTATGCTGCGTTTGTTCGTTTGACTTTTATACTAGTCAGCCAAGCCGAGTTTTTGTTGCGTAATGGTCATCGCCTGCGCTAGATGGCTGTCATTACGGTGCAGTTTTGTTAACAGTGTTGCCCCTAACCATAGCTGGTAAAGCGTCGTCGCCGTGGTTAAGGCGTTGTCATGGTTAAAATTGCTTTCGTCGAGCGCGAGTGCACTCGCTAAGCTACCAATCAGTTTGTCGGTGCCATCACGCAACGCAAGCCGCATGGGCTCGGAAAGATCTGCCACCTCGGCGCTTAGCTTAACGACCAAGCAAGTTTGAACGGGATCCATACTGCAGTACTGGGCCTGCCAAAGGGTAAAGTAGCGATGAACTCGCGTAATAGGCGGCAGCGTAGTGTCTGACAGCAAACTGTTTACTTCCGCTAAATAACGCGAAAAATAGTGCTGCAATACCGCCTGACCAAATTGCTCTTTTGAAGAAAAATAATGGTAAAACGACCCTTTCGGGACGCCGGCTTGTTTCAGTATTGCGCTAAGACCCACACCACTAAAGCCAAACTGCGCCATTACATTAACACCCGTATCCAGCAAATGCTGGTGGGTAGCGTTGTGGCTGGTGTGTTCTAATGTGCTACTTGATTTCATGTGGTGTAGCATAATGAAGATTAGACCGGTCGTCTAGTGTTGTGTGTGATTTTTTTATCAGGGGATACAGCAAGGGGATTTAACGCAACATCACCCAGCCTGAGTGATATTTCCCGTATTTTAAGTCCGAAAAGCACTAAGCTGTTGTGCATTGTCGGATTTTTCTTCTAATCTTGATGGTGAGAGAGAAAAGGCGTAAATACGCAGTAACGGAACGCGGGAGGGCCGATGAATGTACTATCTTGTCAGCATGTCAGTGAGTTGATCGATCAGTCGATTACGCTTATTGACGGAACAGATACTGAATATGCTATGACGCTTGTTCGTGTTGATACCCATCCTGGTCATGGCGATGAAGTAAACGACCATTACGTCGAGAATTTCAGTTTGGTATTAAAAGGTCCTGAAGACACGCGCTTTCCTCAGGGAAATTATTTGCTCAGTCATCCAGAGTTAGGAGAGCAGATCCTCCATATGCTACCTGTAGGTGATGCGACGTATACCATCACCATCAATACCCAAGCCTGAACAGCCATTCTTACTGCTGGTTAAATAACCGCCACTCAACCACTTAGCACTTTCTTTTGATAGATTAGTCGCGCAAATTAAGTAGAATAAAGCGGCTAAGCTAGCAGTAGGGAGGTTATATGTTTGCCTGGCTGAGTGGCTTATTTGAAAAAGAACAGCTGCAAGCGTCTGTCTGGGTGAGAGACATCGTGGCGAGTAATCCGAAAGGGAGCTACGCCAAATACAAAAATTACTATGATCGCCACATCAATCGGATCCTCAAAAGTTATCACAAGGATTTTCTCCGCTTTGAGAAGTTCGCGGTACGTAACTATAAGCACAGCGATCAATCCGTCTTTATGGCAGTTAAAGTCGCTAGCTATGCCTACCAGCTTGGGCAGTTAAAAGTGGCGGCTTGTATTACTGCTGCGGTGATTTCTACCTGCAACCGTGCTAAAAGAGGCGATGCACAAGTTCACCCCAAACTGTATCGCGCGACGATAGTGTTGCATAAAAAAATCCTAGAGACAGGTAAGACGACGAAAAAACAAAAAAGCGCAGAACCAGCTTGATAGGTCACAAGCTGGTGGCTTTTTGTGCATTTAATAAAAATGTCATAAACCTATTCAGCCCCCGCCAAATCTGAATAAGTGATGTCTGTCACGGTTTCTATTCCATCCCTATGAGTCAATTTGTTCTGGTCATTCATTCGCCACACTGATAGAGTCCCATCCCTCACACACCTTGTGAGCGAACTAATGCTTAAATCTACACAAAATAACGACCGACTTGTTGCCGTATTTACTATCGGCTTTGTCGCTGTATTTCTTGCCTTTGCCCTGTTTGACCTAAAACATTTTTCCTCTGTGATCCAGTCTCTATTCTCTGAGTCTGCCAACCTTTTTGGTTATTGGTGGCAGTGGCTAATGGTCATCAATTTCGTATTGGCGCTAGCTATTGGCGGCAGTAAATTTGGTAAATTGAAACTTGGCGCCACCGATACCGTCTCAATGAGCCGTTTTCGTTGGGTTGCGATGATCATGTGTACCCTGCTTGCCGGCGGTGGTGTCTTTTGGTCAGCGGCTGAGCCTATCTATCACTTCATGACGCCACCACCAGCACTGGGTGAGATGGAAGCGGGTGTGATGGAGACCGTCGCCCCTGCGTTAAGCCAAAGCTTTTTCCACTGGGGCTTCTTAGCCTGGGCGGTATTAGGCACCTTGGCGACGATTGTACTGATGTATGCGCACCACCAGGCAGGCGTACGCTTGCGTCCTCGTGCACTCTTGTACCCTTTGCTCGGTGACAAGCTAGAAAATCACTGGCTTGGCTCTGTGATCGACGCTTGTTCGATCATTGCCGTAGCTGCCGGAACCATTGGTCCAATTGGCTTCTTAGCAACCCAGTTGGGTTATAGCTTGGAAAGCTTTGTGGGCATTGAAAATACCATGCCGATGCAAATGCTGATCTTGGCGGCTGTCGTGGCTATTTATTCCATCTCTGCGTTTACCGGTATGGATAAAGGTTTGCAATGGCTGAGCCGTATGAACGTTATCGGCGCCGCAGTGTTACTTGGTGCGGTTATCGTGCTCGGTCCTACCGGCTTTATCTTTGAGCAATTTGGCTCGGGCTTTAGCTACTACCTGAACAACATGCATACTCTCGCACTGAATACCGATAATGGTGGCTGGAACGCATGGTGGACCTGGTTCTTCTGGGGCTGGTTTATTGGTTTTGCTCCGATGATGGCTATCTTCATTGCGCGCATTTCTAAAGGCCGTTCGATTCGTGAGCTAATTTTCGCTGTTGCGATTTGTGCCCCAATTGCCACTAACTTCTGGTTCTCAGTATTGGGCGGTACCGGTATCTTCTATGAGTTGCAATCACCCGGTAGTATTTCTGGTCCCATGGCGGATGCCGGCTTACCCGCGATTTTGATTGCGTCACTGTCACAGCTGCCTTACAGCGTGATTCTGATCCCAGCGTTTATGTTGCTTACCACGACATTTGTGGCAACCACTGGCGATTCAATGGCGTATTCGATTGCGATGGCTGTATCTGGTGATAACCAACCAACCCGTAAACATCGCCTGTTCTGGGCGATTGTGATGGGCGTGGTCGCTGGTGTGCTTCTGCTCGCCGGAGACGGTGGTTTGAACGCGCTCCAGTCGTTCATTGTGATCACTGCAGTGCCTGTGTCTTTCTTGATTGCATTTACCTTTATCACCGGCCCAATAGCCGTGATGCGGATGCAAAAAGAAAAAGAAGCGAACCTGGCGCTAGAGCCTGCGACGGCCAATTAATGGCGTCATACATAGCTTAAAGAAAAAGCGCCGAATGTCGGCGCTTTTTTTATATCTGGCCTTCCTCGGGAGGTGCTATTTAGGTTGCCACTGCCCGCTGGTGACCAGTTTATCCATTACCTTATCGACCGCCACTTTGGCTTTTGCGACGATATCGTCCACTTCATTGGGCGTCACCACCAGTGGGGGCGCAAAGCCGAGAATATCGCCATGTGGCATCGCGCGCGCAATTAGCCCTTGCTCTAAACACGCAGCCGCCACTTGTGGCCCCACTTTTAGGCTGGGATCAAAGTGACTGCGATGGGCGCGGTCAGGCGAGAACTCCAGCGCATGCAGTAACCCCACTCCGCGGCTATCGCCAATTAATGGGTGATCGGCAAAGGCGGCTTTCATTTTCATTTGCAGATATTCGCCCGTGGTTGCGGCGTTCTGAGTCAGATTCTCGCGCTCAATGATATCAAGATTACACAGTGCTGCCGCGGCGCCCAATGGATGCCCAGAGTAGGTATAGCCATGACCAATGGCGCCCCACGTATCGGTACCATCTTCAAGCACCTCCCAGACGCGATGCCCAACCATAACCCCAGACAGTGGCTGATACGCAGACGTTAGCCCTTTGGCGACTGTGATAAGATCGGGTTTCATGTCGTAATAAATCGATCCAAAATCACTGCCAATTCGGCCAAAGCCACACACCACTTCATCGGCGATCAGCAGTACGTCATATTTATCCAGCACTTTACGAATGGCCGCCCAGTAGCCCTCGGGGGGCGGTACGATACCACCGGTACCGAGTACAGGTTCGGCAATCATGGCGGCGACGGTATCGGGGCCTTCAGCCAAGATCATTTTTTCCAGTTCATCCGCGCAGTGTTGTGCGAACTCTGGCTCTGTCATACCACTGTCTTCACGGCGATAGTAGTAGGGCGCCATCGTGTGTTTGATGCGTTCAATCGGTAAATCAAAGTGCGCATGGAACAAAGGCAGGCCGGTTAGTGAGCCGGACGCCACACTAGAGCCATGGTAGCCCCGGTCGCGTGAGATAATTTTCTTTTTCTCGGGTTTACCGCGGGCGTTATTGTAATACCAAACAATTTTAAGCTGGGTTTCATTGGCATCACTCCCCGACATACCGTAGTACACCTTACTCATGCCAGGCGCCATGTTGATTAAGCGGTCTGATAAGGTCACCAAAGCCTCATTGGTGTGGCCAACATAGGTATGATAGTAGGCGAGCTTTTTCGCTTGCTCGTAGATGGCTTCTGCCATTTCTTCACGGCCATAGCCGATATTCACGCAATACAAGCCCGCGAAGCCGTCAATCAGCTCAATGCCTTCAGAATCGGTGATCCGGATCCCTTTACCTGACGCGATCACTCGGCCAGGCATTTCGCCATGCGCATACTGCTTGAGGTGCGTAGAGGGATGGAACACGGTATTTCTGTCTTTTTCTAGCAACGCTTTTGTTTCTGGACGCATGATCAGTCTCCTTATCCGTCAGCAAACCCTTGTTAACTGCCGCTTACCGTGGGCAGGCCACCTAAACAGTAGTATTTGATTTCACTAAATTCGTCGATGCCGTAACGGCTTCCTTCTCGGCCTAAGCCCGACTGCTTGACGCCACCAAATGGAATCGGGTGGCCGGTCATTTTCACTGAATTGACACTGACCATCCCGACTTCTAAGCCGCGCAGACAGCGCCAAATATCTCGAATATCATGGCCATACACATACGCTGATAAGCCATATTCGGTATCGTTGCCCATGGCGATGGCTTCGTCTAAGTCATCGTAGGCAATCACAGCAGCGACGGGACAGAAAGTTTCTTCTTGATAGACCAACATCTCCGGCGTCACCTTGGTGATAAGCGTAGGCGCAAAGAAGTTCTCACCCAGGTTGGGATTTAATTTGCCGCCCATCACAGTTGCCCCTTTGGCAATGGCATCATCGACGAGCGATTGCGCTTTCTCGACCGCACGGCGTGAAATTAATGGGCCAATGTCTGTGCTTGGCAATAGACCATTGCCTACTTCAAGTTCATCCATCAGTGCGGCAAAGGCATCGACGAATGCTTGATGTTTGTCATGTGGCACTAAAATTTTATTCGCCGCCAGGCAATCTTGGCCTGACGTTTGGAATTTTGCATCGATAGCGGCGCGCGCGGCTTGTTGAATATCCATATCAGGCAGCACAATAAAGGGCGCATTTCCCCCAAGCTCCATGGCGCATTTTTTTACGGTTTGGGAGCTTTGTTCTAGCAGTAGCCGGCCAACACGGGTAGAGCCGGTAAAGCTGAGCGCTTTGACTTTTTCACTTTGACACAATTGTGCTGAGACCATGGGAGGATCGCCTAAAATGATATTAAACACGCCGGCAGGGATCCCCGCACGCTCAGCAAGCTCGGCTAATGCGAGTGCAGAGAAGGGCGTTTCTTCTGCGGGTTTAACTATCACGCTGCAGCCAATGGCGAGTGCGGCAGCGGCTTTGCGCGTGATCATGGCATTGGGAAAATTCCATGGCGTGATCAAGGCGGCCACGCCAATAGGTTCACGTAATGTCGCTAGGTGCGCATTGGGAATGTGGCTAGGCATGGTGTCGCCATATACCCGCTTAGCCTCTTCAGCAAACCAGTGAATGAATGAGGCCCCGTACTCCACCTCGCCCTCGGCATCGCGCAAGGTTTTGCCTTGTTCGAGCACCATGAGGTGAGCAAGATCGTGTTGATTTTCCATGATCAGATCATGCCACCGCATTAGCCGTTTTGCCCGTGTCTCGGCTGACTCGGCGCGCCACAGGTGAAAAGCCGCTTCGGCATCATCAATGGTTTGGTTCACTTGTGCGGCACTCAAGGCAGCGGTGTAGCCCAACACTTCGCCGGTTGCGGGGTTTAAAATTGGCGTATCGGACTCGCCATTGACCCATTTGCCATTGCAATACGCCAGTTGCCGAAATAGGCGCTGATCGTCAAGATACGCGAGCACATCGGCGCTTGCTTTACCGGTCGCATCGTGACGTAGTGTATTGGCCGCTGATCCTGTGTAGTGAAGATCACGTGATTGGAATACGGTCATACTCCCTCCTCTGACAAAATCGCCACGCTGCCTATCAGCGTTTGCTTACTCTTACTGTATGCAACTTATCGAAAAGAGGTTTTTTGTTAGACGACCATAAAACGGTGTTTTTTTCTGAACCCTACCTTTTACCGAATAAAATTTTCTGCAGGCTTATCCATTCGCGGCGGTGTCAGGAGCCTCGAGCGGGAGCGTGAGGGCGGGACGTTTCACTTGTTTGGTGACGATATAGGTGTAGTACTGTTTGATACCAAGATCATCAGTAAGCCACCGGTCAATCAAGCGTTGATAGTAGTCGATATCGGTGACGCCAAGCCGAACGATATAGTCAATCCCGCCGCCTGTGGCCCAGCATTCTTTGACATCCTCACAAGCTTGCATGGCGCGTTCAAAGCGTTGAAAGCTCTGCACATCATGTTGGCCGAGAGTGATTTCAACTAATACGGTATTGAGCTTGATCACGGCATCAGGGTTAATACGCGCGCCGTAGCCTTCAATGACGCCCGCTTGCTCGAGCCGTTTTACTCTTTCCCAACAAGGGCTTACGGATAGGTTGATGGCGTGCGCGAGGTTCGACTTGGTGATGCGCCCATCTTGCTGCAAAATGTGTAGGATTTTGATATCAAATTTATCGAGCTTCATCTCACCTCCGTCATACAGGTTCGGCAATGACTGCAAAGGTATCACCGATATAAATCCGCCCGAGATGGCGTTTGGCCAGTAAAATGCCATCGCGTTCGGCATAGTAGGGAACGGGTTCGGTGCCAGTACGCTCGATATTATGCACTTTACCAATCAAATCCCCTTGCTTGATGGTATCGCCCAAGTGTACACAGAACTCAATAATGCCGGCATGCTCACTTTGTACATAGCAGTGTTTATCGGGTAGTTCGAGCTTGACGGGCGTAGCCGGTGGATGGCGATAGTCGTCTTGTAAAATACCTGAAAACACTAAAAAATTATGAATGCCGCGTTGGGTAATCGCGATCGATTCAGGTGTACTGGTGCCGCCGCCACCCAGCTCGGTGGTAACAAACACTTTGCCTTGTTGCTCGACGGCAGTGTCATACATGCTGGTGGCGTCCATTTCGGTGGTTTGCACTTGATACGGCGCTCCAAACAGGCGAGCCCCCTCGGCACAGGCATCGGCTTGTTGCAGGTTTTCTAACCGATGTGAGGCAGCATAGGGAATAAGATCTAAGGTTTTACCGCCTGAGTGAATATCTAAGGCGGTATCACATTGCGGGATCAAATAACGGGTAAAATAGTCCGCAATTTGCTCGGTGACACTGCCGGTCGGGGAGCCTGGGAAGGCACGGTTCATGTTGCCTTGATCCCAAGGTGAGGTGCGTGTGCCTGCTGTTACCGCAGGGGCATTCATCATGGGTAAAATAATCACCCGACCTTTAATGTTGCTTGGTATAAGCTGATGGCATGTATTGAGTAATGCCGTAATACCTTCATACTCATCCCCGTGGTTGCCGCCAGTGAGCAACGCGGTTTTACCTTCACCATTTTTAATCACGGTAATGGGAATCGTCACACAGCCCCAAGCGGATTGATCGTGGGAATGGGGCAGTTTGAGAAATCCATGTTGTACACCGTCCGCGTGAAAATCGACTGTGGCTTCAATGGCTGTTGGCTCCATAACTGCTCCTTGCTATAACCGTTCTCACTCTCGCTGCAGTCTTGGACGTGGCGACCGCTTTTGGTATGTATTGACGTTTTTCACCGTTGGCGGCCTAGGTGCCAAGCCTATAAGAGTGATTTTAAATCATGATGTTATGAGTGTAGCACCTATCCACGAAACGCCAGTGTTTTACAACTAATGTTTTACAAATAGCTGCCGTGGCAAGTCACACAAGGTTTGTGCCCCTTCTTGAGTGATAATGATGCTCTCGGTCGTTTCTATCCCCCAATCTTTCATCCAAAGCCCAGGCATGAAGTGGAAGGTCATGCCTTCGCGCAGGATCGTTTGATCACTCGGGCGCAAGCTCATGGTGCGCTCGCCCCAGTCAGGGGGATAACTTAGCCCGATAGGGTAGCCACAGCGCGCCCCTTCACGATCGAACCCGTACCGCAATAGCGCGTCGTTAAGGGCATTGGCAATGTCGCCACAGGTATTACCCGGTTTGGCAACCGCGAGACCAGCTTCAAGTCCTGCTTGTAGCGCTTCATCGGCGCGTTTGAACTCATCGCCAGGTTCACCCAAAAAGATGGTGCGTGACAACGGGCAGTGATAGCGACGATGCACGCCAGCGATTTCAAAAAATGTCCCCTCACCACGCTTAAATGGGCGGTCATCCCAGGTTAAGTGAGGCGCTGCCGCATCGCCGCCAGATGGCAACATAGGCACAATGGCGGCGTAATCGCCAAAGTGACCATCATGACCGACGACCGCGTGTTTATTTATTTCGGCTACCAATAAATGTTTGGGCAAGCCGGGTTCTATCATCTCAAAGGCCACGCGGTGCATATTCTCCACAATACGTGCAGCGGTGTGCATATACGTGAGTTCTTGATTAGATTTGACCGCGCGACACCAGTTAACTAGCCCGGTGGTGTCCACCAGGGTTGCCATCGGTAGATTTTCTTTGAGAGATTCGAACGCGGTGGCACTGAAGTAATAATTATCTTTTTCTACCCCAATCCGGCCGCGATCCCAGTAGTTTTCTGCCAGGACATAATTGCAAAGGTACTCCATAGGGTGGAGCGGTGGATTCATGACATAGTGGTCAGGGTAATAGGTGATGCATTCAGCGCTCATGTAAACAGTCCGCAGCGCACCATTGGCGTCTTGGATACGACCAAACCATAACGGATCGCCGGTCGAACCAATCACGACACACTGGGGCACATAAAAAGACCAGCCATCATAGCCTGTCAGCCACGCCATATTCGATGGATCGTGTACCAGCAAGGTATCGATATCGTTCTCTTCCATGGCATAGCGGACCTTGGCTAAACGGGCGCTGTATTCTTCGTATGAAAACTTCAATACAACGTCGCTCATACGCTGACTCCTGTTCAATCCCACGACGGTGGTGCTTATAAAACGTACTACTGACCGGTAATCGAACTTGGATCAAGCACGATTACCGGTGCAGAAAGGTGCCGTTTTTCGGTCACGTTATCGAACAAACGGAGAAGGCTTTCGTTTGGTGCGCAGTCCTAATCTAGGTAGTGTCAGGTTGCCGCGTCCAGCTCTCTTATATGAGCTTTTACCACCAACCGGATAAGATTTTGTTTCGCCTCTATTTAAGTGTTAAACCATAGAGTGAAATATCGTCAAGTTTTATTGGCAACAAATTTGTCACTTAAAGTGACAAATTGTGCGAACAGTGGGGGAGAAAAGAGAGTGAATCGCGGCATTAAGATAGAAAAAACAGCGAGAGCGTGTCATTCTAGGGCTAAAGGAGAAAAAATACGCCCTACCGCTTGTTGTGAGCGATAAGGCGCTCGACGCATTACTGCTTTTTCAATTTGTACATATCAGCGAGATCGCCGTCGATGGTCTCGCCATTCATGTCTTGCATGATCACCTGGTTTTCCGCCACAAAGAAGTGGTTAGGGCTGTCAGTCAGGCCTTCAAGGATCACGACACTGCCTGTTTGATCCCAGGAAAAAGATCCTTCTTCCTTGAATGCTTCTCCCTGTTTACCCAAGTAAGTTTTGCTAAGAACGTAGGTATTGTCTTGGTTAAGCGTCAGTGTGGTATCAATACCTTCACAATCGGCGCAAGGGATCACGCCTTGGTAGGTACCATTCCAGTCAAGTGAGGTTTTGGCGTTGTGGTGATCGGCCATTTCATAAACCGTATCCTCAGCGTTGTCGATAGCCGTTTCCGCACTGTCTAATGCTTGTTCGGTGCTTTCTTTTACTGCAGTTTGGGCGTTTTCTACGCTAGATTCGACTTGCGACTTTCCCTCTTGAGGGTCGTTTTTTTGTTGTTCACAGCCAACTAAAACGGCGACGAGTGCGAGAGGGGCGAGTAGGTATGTTTTTTTCATGTTGACCTCATTGTATCGATGTTAAGTCTGAAACGATGCGGGCGATGGCCTGCAATGGATGAGACTATTGTAGGCAATGCGCAGGTTAGGCTGTCATTCCTGAGCTAGTATTAGGTCAGCGTTAGACTAGGAAAGTAAATAAACCGTCAATTGATTGTATTGATCTAAGCGGGTACCCATTACGTTTACCTCTTTGGCCTGTTAGTCTAGCTAATGACAATACAGAGTAAATGAATGAAATATCATCCAAACGCGTGACAAGAAGGAGCGATGATGCAACAACATAAAATTTTGATGGTGCTAACATCCCACGATGCCATGGGCGATACGGGTCACCAGACAGGCTTTTGGCTTGAAGAGTTCACGACCCCTTATTACGCGTTTAAAGATGCCGGCGCAAGCATTGTTGTCGCCAGTCCCAAAGGCGGCAAGGCACCGATTGATCCGAATAGCGAGGCGGAAGATGCGCAGGCTGATTCAACACGTCGTTTTGACGGGGACGCTGAGCTACAAGACATGGTTAATAATACCGTCAAGCTAAGTGATATTAATGCTTACGAATATGACGCCATTTTCTATCCCGGCGGCCATGGTCCATTGTGGGACTTGGCGGAAGATCCAACCTCGCGTCAATTGATCGAAACCTTCTATTACCAGGGCAAACCTGTCGGTGCGGTGTGTCATGGCCCGGCTGTGTTCCGCCATACTCGTTCAGATCGCGACGAGCCGTTAGTAAAGGGCAAGCGAGTCACCGGCTTTACCAACGGTGAAGAGGCCGCGGTTGGCTTAACCGAGGTCGTTCCTTTCTTAGTGGAAGATATGCTCAAAGAAAACGGTGGTATGTACGAAAAAGCGGATGATTTTACCTCATTTGTGGTCACCGATGGCAACCTAGTCACTGGGCAAAACCCAGTATCGTCTGAAGCGTGCGTCAATGCGGTATTGGCGTTGTTAAAGTAAGTCATATGATAGTCTTTCGATGAAAGCGCCTGCGGGCGCTTTTTTTTGTATCGGGAGACATTAAGAGGGGTGTTTTTTATCCAATGGATTCGTGTAGATTAAAAACGACACGGAGAGAAGAGCACGCCGCATGAAAATACTCATCATTGAAGATGACCACGATCTTAGCCTCGCGATTTCAGAATATTTAGAGCTGCATCATATCGACTGTGATTTTGCCTATAACGGCGAAACCGGTGTTCAGCTTGCCAGCCAGCAGACGTTTGATTGTGTGATACTCGATAATATGCTGCCCAAAACACAGGGTATGGCGGTTTGTCGTGAGCTGCGCGAACAGGGCATTGATACCCCGGTGTTAATGCTGACTGCGTGTGATGCGGAAACCGACCAGCTTGAGGGCTTTCGTGCCGGCGTGGATGATTATGTAGTTAAACCTTGCACCATGCCTTTGTTGCTCGCACGTTTACAGGCCTTGCATCGGCGTCATCACCCGGTGCGAGAATGTATTACCATTGCCGATCTGACGATTTATCCCAAAGAGCATATCGCGTCGCGCGGTGACACGCCGCTTAAACTGACCCCTATCGGTTGGAACATTCTGTTGCTACTCGCGCGCCGCTCACCCACTGTGGTGTCCAGAAGCGATATTGAAGAGGCGATTTGGGCCAGCGAGGATGTGCGGCAAGGGACCATTAACGTGCATCTTCACCATTTGCGCAAAGTAGTTGATAAGCCCTTTACAAAAACGCTGATCCACACCCATGTCGGCATTGGTTTGTCCCTTTCCGAGGCTCCGCCTGTATGAGCCAACGTCTTGTTCGAAGCCTCGCGGCACAATCGCGCCGCCAGCTTGTGTTGATGGCGGTGGCGATCTTTATCGGGTTATTGGCGCTTGTCACCGTGTTTAGTTTTTATCAAATCAGTCAGGCAGGCAAAAACTACATGCGGCTCGATGCTATCAAACTAGAGCAAAAGCTGACCGCCGATCCTAACTATCTATTACCCCAAAGCGACACTGTCAGTGCGTATCGAGATTGGCAGTCTATCCCAAAATCGGTGCGTGATTTGTTTTCCTCAGAGCCGATACAACCCGATGATCCGATTGAAATTCAGCGCATTAATTCTAGTGGAGCGCGTGAGTATGGTTATTTGTTGTACTCCGACCAGCATCTATCGCAAGGATTATACCTAGTCGAATTTGAAGCGGCAGAAAAAATCGAAGCATTAGCCGCCATGATTGTCGAGCGCTCTTTGGCCGATGCCAGCGTGTTAATTGCCGCTTTTATGCTGGTGCTTGTCACCGTGATTGGGCTGTTGTTCAACAACGCATTAAAGCCACTGAAAGAGTTGGTGGCATGGTCAGCGCGGGTAAAAACACACCCGGATCAAGATATCGATGTGCGCTTTTCGGTACGTGAAGTTAACCAAATCGCCGACCACTTGATGGCCTCGTTGCAACAGGTGCGTGAGTATAACCAACGGGAGCAGCAGTTTTTAAAGCATGCCAGCCATGAACTGCGCACGCCCTTGGCGATCATGCAGGCATCCTTGGATACTTTGTCGCTGCGTATCGATAACAAGGATGCCAGTTATCCGGCATTGCAGCGTGCCTCGCGTGCCAACGTTAATATGATGGCGCTGTCTGAATCACTGCTTTGGCTAGCACGGCAACATCCGGATAAGGTTCGTCAATCAAAGGTCGACTTAGGATCGCTTTGCGCAACCCTCGTGGATGAGCTGGCATATCTTGCAGCGCATAAGCCAGTGACTGTCCATATCGATAATCACAGTGATCCTATTTGTATCGAGAGGGAATTGTTTCGTATTGCGAGTACCAACCTGATTCGCAATGCGCTCACCTACAGTGCGCCCGGCGCGATTGAGATTAAGATCACCAATGGGCAGTTTTCGATTGCCAACCCTATTGATTCAGGCGTGGACGAGAATCAGATCGGATTTGGCCTAGGTCTACAGCTTGTTGAACGCATTGCCAGTCAGCTTAACTGGCATTTTGAATTTCAGTGCGACGCTCAGGTGGCGAGGGCGCTGATCAATTGGGAAGCGGCGCACAAAATGACGGGAGTGTCTTAAGGTTTTCTTAATACCGGTTGTTTCAAGATAAGGGCGAACTCTCAGTTACTATTTCGTCATTATGGAGAACAGCCGGTGAATCTATTTGTCACACTTATCTGTTTCGTTTTGATCTTGGTGCCCTGGGTAGGACACGCGCAAACCGGCAGCGTGTCTGGGGATAATTATCTAACCGTCGGTCTGGTCGGCTATACCGAGCCGTCGATTTATACAGACGGTGAAGATGACCAAGACATTGAGTTGGTGGTTGAGGCGCAATGGGAGGGTTTTTTTTATCGTAACGATACCCTAGGTGTGTATCTCGCCGAGGGCGACAGCTGGTATGTGTCGGCGGGTGTGGGCGACGATGTGTTTGGCGACCATACCCGCGGTGACAGTAAAACCCTCAAGGATATGAAAAGCCTCGATAAGGTGTATACCGCTAATCTAACCACGGGATGGGTAACATCGGTGGGCTATTTTGAGCTCGGCTACCATCATGATATCTCGGATAATCATAACAGTGGCGCAGTAGTGGCTCGCTATGGCGCTCCCATAGAGCAAGGCCAGTGGGTGGTGGACCCACAATTGTCACTGACTTGTGTGGGTCGCGCGGTGAGTCGTTATTATGTCGGCGTGTCAGCGCAAGATACCAAAGCTGGCCGACCTACTTACCAACCTGATCAAACCTGCAAATTCCAATCCGACCTCAATCTCTATTACACGCTTGGCCGTGCGCATCATCTGTTGTTGGGGGTGAGCTATCGCCACTATGGCGATGAAGTATCAGACAGCCCGATTGTTGATAGAGATGATCTTTGGTCGTTCAATACCGGCTATTTATACACCTTTTAGCGGCAATTGGGTGGAGGGAGAAAGGGGATGAAGTGGCTAAAGCGAGGCTTGATAGCATTGATGCTGATAGGCGTTTTTGTGGTGATAGCCATGGATGATCCAAACGCGGGGCTGTATCGTCAAGCCATTCAGTTTAACGCAGGCGATAATCAGCTCACGGGTGAGTTAATTTTACCTGAAAGTACTGAAACACCGCATCAGTGTGTGGTGTTTGTGCATGGCTCAGGTGATGTGCCGATCGATGCGTTTGGTTATTACCTCCCACTTTGGCGAGTGTTAGCGGCGAATGGGTGGTGTGCAATGTCTTGGCATAAGCCGGGCGTGGGGGATTCCAGCGGGGATTGGCGGTCGCAATCGATGCAAGATCGCGCCGATGAAGTCGCCGTGGCGATTCGCTATTTGCGCCAAGCTTTGGGGCTAAAGGATGGCAAGCTGGGGTTGATGGGCTTTAGCCAAGCCGGTTGGGTGATCCCTAAGGTGGCGCACCAAGTGGAAGATATCGACTTTTTAATCAGTGTAGGCGGTGCAGTCAACTGGATGGCGCAATCCCAGTATTCTGGACGTCAACGACGATTAGCCACCGGATACAGTGAGTCAGGTAGTGCGACAGAGCAAGCTGCCGAGGCGAAAGTGGATGCTTTGATCCAATCCGGCGCGTCGTATCAACAGTACCTAGACCACGTAAATCAGAATGAGAAAGCGCCCATGAGCGAGGCCTTTTGGCAATTTGTACAACGTAATTGGGCCTCGGATGTGACCAATGATTTAATCGATCTCGACGTGCCCATGTTAGCGTTATTTGGTGCGCGGGATGCTTATGTCGACTCGGATAAGACCGCTTCAACCTATCATCAACGGCTTGCTAACGCGCCGCTGCCTTTTTATCACGTGCGTGTGTTTGAACATGCCGATCACAGCCTACTGCGCACCGACAATATCGCCAACGCGCACAGTGAGCATCACCGCTGGTTAACACTGGCCCGTATTTGGTGGCAAGGCGATGCAGCGTTTGCAGATGGCGTGATGCCATGCTTAACGTCTTGGTTAGCGCAGTTTGAGAGCGGACGGCCAAGGCAGACTAATATCTGCGCGCCTGAGTAGTCAAGCGATGTAAAGCCCGTATTAAACGCCGTCACGACGCAGGGCTAACGTTTCATTTTGTAGCGAATTGGGGTTTAATGCAGGCATTGACGCAAAAGCTAAGAGAGCCAGCATGCAAATATGGGTAGATGCGGACGCTTGTCCGGTCGCGATGCGCGAGATGATTGTTCGTGCGGCACACCGAACGCACATTCAAGCCACCTTTGTAGCCAACCAATTTATTCGTTTGCCGCCGTCGCCCTATGCCAGCGCACGTCAGGTAGAAAAGGGCTTTGATGTGGCGGACAACCAAATTGTTGCCGATGCCGTCGCCGGGGATTTGGTGATCACCCAAGATATTCCCTTAGCGGATGAAGTGATTGAAAAAGGCGTCACGGTAATTAACACCCGCGGTGAATTGCTCACCAAAGAAAACATCCGTGCCCGACTCAATATCCGTGATTTTATGGAAACCATGCGTAGTAGCGGCGTGCACACAGGCGGGCCCGCACCGCTTGGCCCGCAGCAAAAACAAGCCTTTGCCAACCAACTTGATAAATGGCTGGTTAAAGCTCAGCGTTATCATGCTGCGCAAGCAAAATCGTCTGATTAAGCCGGCGCGCTTATTCTCTTACTAAATAGCTTTTCTCACTTAACTTTTCTGCTGGCTAAATAGCAACCGGTGCCCACTTGCTATCTGCGAAGTGGGCAATCAGCGCATCCAGCAACGCACGCACCGCCGGTGGTTGGTTGCGACGTGACGGGTATAAGGCGTAGATATCCATCGCTTTGGGTTGCCAATCGGGGAGCACGACTTCCAGCTGACCTCGCGCAATGGCACTATGCGCCAAATAAACTGGCTGCATGCTCACGCCCATTCCCTGAATGGCGGCACTGAGTAAGGTTGTCGCCTCGTTGGCAGACAGCTTACCTTGCACCTCAACTGCGGCGTGTTCCTCACCTTTGTCTAAATGCCAAATTGGCCGATCAAATTGTTTGTAACTGAGGCAGCTATGCGCGGTGAGATCGTCTGGTGAGCGGATTGGTGCATGGGCGGCTAAATAATCCGGTGCCGCCACCAAGACGGAATCACACGCGGCGATCGGGCGACCAATTAAGGAAGGGTCGGGGTTGGACGCAATACGGATGGCAATATCAATCCGTTCCGCAATCAAATCGATCGCCTTATCCTGTACTTCAATATCCACATCGACGCCGGGGTGAGCGGCCATAAAGGGCTTTACCGCGGGGATTAATTGCGCAAAACCAAACGACATACTGGTCGCCACCCGCACTTTGCCAGTTAAGCCCGCCTCTTGCTGCCATTGCTGTGTCAGGACATTGGCTTGCTCAACCCATTGTTCCAGTTGTGGCAAGCTTTGTTCGCCGGCGGAGGTTAACGATACTTTGCGCGTAGTGCGCTGTAATAAGCGCACGCCTAACCAGTCTTCTAGCGCTTCGACATGGCGAGTCACCATGGGGCGCGACATCTCAAGACGCTCGGCCGTGGCGGTAAAACTTTGTGTAAGGGCAACATCAATCAATACGCGAGCGGCAGTCAGTGTGTCCATGTCAATCTCATCTTTGCTTAAGAGCTAGCCGTTCGTAACACGGTACGATCAGTTTATATGCTCGAATTATGAAATAATGATGTAAATTATTAGCTATATATTCGAACAAGTCGAGCCCGTAAACTGCGCAGCATCTCAACACCGAATGCAAAACAACGGAGCACGACGATGAAATTGATAAAAACCCTAGCCGCCTCTTTATTACTGACCGGTAGCGCAATGGCAGCAAATAATGCTGAACCCTTGAACCTAGACGTGTATAACGCGGATGGTAATAGCTTCCACGTAAACTCAACCTTGGTGTACGGCGAAACCGAAGCCATGGTGGTTGATACTGGCTTTACTAAAGCAGATGCGCTTCGCATTGCCGCCAAAGTACTGGACTCCGGCAAAGCGCTGACCACCATCTTTATCAGCCAAGCCGACCCTGATTACTACTTTGGTGCGGAAGTGCTGCACGGCATGTTCCCTGACGCAAGAGTGATCACCACACCGGCTGTGCGCGCCACCATTGCAGAAAAACTAGACGGAAAAATGGCATTTTGGACCCCAAAAATGGGTGACAATGCCCCGCAAAATCCCGTGGTGCCCGCAGCTTATACCCGTTCATCATTGACACTGGACGGCCGTAAGATTGAAATTCGCGGCGCGAAAGGCGAGTTGGCTCACCGTCCGTATCTTTGGATCCCAGCCAACAAGGCGATCCTGGGTAACGTCGCCGTGTATGGCAATGTTCACCTGTGGATGGCAGACGCACAATCTGACCAAGCACGTGAAGGTTGGGCCGCACAACTAGAAGAAATGGCAGCACTGAAACCTGAAGTGGTGATCCCAGGCCATATGAAAGCAGGCACGGCACTAAACGCTGATACCATCACCTTTGCCCAGCAGTATTTGCAAGACTTTGCCGAGGCGAAAGCCAAAAGCAAAGACAGTGCTGAGCTGATAAAAAACCTGCAAGCGAAATATCCGGAAGCGGGTTTGCCGATGGCTTTGGAAATTGGTGCGAAAGTGCACATGGGAGAGATGGAATGGTAAACGTCCACTATATATTTGACCCAATGTGTGGCTGGTGCTTCGGCGCCGCCACCTTGATTGAAAGCCTAAGTAACAACCCTGACATCAACCTGCAACTTCATCCGGGTGGTATGCGAGAGCGTGCGCCGATTGAAGACAGCTTTCGTCAACACATTTTGGCGGCAGATCAGACCATTGCTGATCAAACCGGACAGACATTTGGTCAAGCCTATCTTGACCGCGTGGCAAGCGACCAGCCGGTCGTTTTGGACTCCTTTATGACCGCGCAAGCGATACTCGCTGCTCAGCAGCTTGATGGTCAGGGCGAGGAGATGCTGAAACGCATTCAGCGGGGCCATTATCAGCAAGGTCGCTCCGTCTATGACGCTGACACGCTCGCAGAGCTTGCCAGTGAGATGGGGATAGCGGCAGAGGCTTGGCAACAGGCGATGAATCGCGCCGAAAATGACGTGATGCCTGCGGTGAATCAAACCCGTCAATTGATGGCAGCGCATGGCTTACGCGGTTTTCCATCCATGCTGGTGGAGCAAAACGGTCAATGGCAAGTCATCACAGTGAGCCAATACTATCGCCGTCCAGACGCATGGCAGGCGCTGTGGCAAACACTGACTCAGGCATAAAGCAAACAAAAACGGCGAGCACCAGGCTCGCCGTTTTTATTGCGATCATTGTATGCGTACCATTTATTTGGGTGCAGTCAGCGGCACTGGCTTTTTAGGCTCAAAGCCTTCGATGATGCGACGTTCAAGTTGGTGCCCGAGACGTGCTTCAATCATACGCAAATTTTTGGTGTTGTCTTTTGAGACCAATGAAATCGCTTCGCCTTGAGCACTGGCACGGCCAGTACGGCCAATCCGGTGAACGTACTCGTCGGCTGGGAAGGGTAGATCGTAATTGACTACGCGCTCAAGCGACTCAATATCAATGCCGCGTGCGGCGACACCGGTGGCAATTAAAAATTGGATGTCACCGTTTTTAAAGTCTTCCAGCAATTGGGTCCGCGCGGCTTGGCTGCGTCCACTGTGAAACGCTTCAGCGGCAATGCCACGTTTTTCCAGCTGGGTGGCGAGTTTGGCGGCGCCATGTTTGGTTTCGATAAAAATTAATGCCTGTGCCCAACCATTCTCTTTGATCAAATGGCTAAGCAGTGCGGACTTCTTGTCTTTATCGACTGGAATACACCACTGAGTAATGTTGTCTTTCGAGGCATCTCGTGCGGCAATGCTGATTTCTTTGCCTTCATCGCCAATGGTCGCTTTGGCTAGATCGCGCACTTTATTAGACAAGGTGGCAGAAAACAGCAGACACTGCGTGCTTGCCGGCAATCGGTCGAGAATATTCTGAATGGCATCAATAAAGCCCATATCGAGCATTCGATCGGCTTCATCCAGCACCAGCACTTCTACTTCATCTAGATAGACGGCACGTTGGCTGAGTAAATCACGCAACCGTCCCGGCGTAGCGACCAAAATGTCGACGCCGTCGATCAAGGCTTGCTTTTGTGCCTGCTCGTCCATACCGCCAACCATCGCCAAGGTTCTAAGCGCGGTAAACTGCGTATCTTGGCGGGCGCTTTCGGCGACTTGCAAGGCCAACTCTCTTGTTGGAGCAATCACCAATGCGCGAGCGCGCTTTTTGCGTCCCGCTTCACCGGCACACAACTTATCGATAATGGGCCAGATAAAACTTGAGGTTTTCCCGGTACCTGTTTGTGCCGCGGCAATCAGATCATGGCCTTGTTGGATGATCGGAATGGCTTTGGCTTGAATTGGCGTGGGGATGGTATAGCCGCGTTGGGCAATGGCTTGGCAAAGCGGGGCGCTTAACCCCAGTTTTTTAAATGGCATGGCAAACTCAACAAACAATGAATGCGCGCCCACCCATAAAAAGGGTGGAGACACTGAATGGCGTGGAGTCTAGCACGAACCCCACATCCACACGACGTAAAATCTGCTGGTATCCTGAGTGTATGTTCTAGGCCGCGTTCTTTCTCAGCTCATGCGGGTAAATACGCGTGCCGTTTAATGTATTCTCATACACAGCTTGCTCTCGGAGATAAGACCAAGCATGGGCTTCTGTCCCTGTTTGCGCCGCTAACCGGTCGATAACAGCATCAATGTGTCGACCTGCATAGTCTTTGTGAGGGGTAAACAGTTCCTTAATGGCTGATAACATAGCACGCTCCTTATGTGTAACTAAATTACATATCAGTATGTACAAAGCATAGTTTGTGTTTGAAATGTGATCAAGTTTAAACTTTATATCTGTACTAAATAACATTTTTGTAATTAGTTTTCATCTATGCGCTCTGCTTCGGCTGTTTTGGTCTTTTCTTCTATTTCTATCCCGCGATAGGGCTCGCCCTCATCATCATGCAGTTGGTGGTCATACGCCGCTTGTAGACCGGAGTCCTCGATCACTTCTTCATCCCATTCAGAGCGGCGCCAAGTACCGCAAACTTTGTGCTAGATGGGTTGGTCATGGGCCTCCTTAATCTGTATCTGTACCGTTTAAATATTGCGCGGGTAGGTGATGAGCAAATTGTTGTGGTTATCACCGGTGACGTCCAGCTTTTTGATAAGCCAAGGTAGAGCTTGGTGAGTAAATGACCAATAGAAAAATGTGGCGGTTATTAATGATTTTGTCATTGGATTAACACAAGGTCAGATAGTAGTTGATAGCCTCACATTTATTCGATTATGTGGAGTACCAAAATTGAAACATGTGATGTTAATGCTATTAACTGTTGCTCTGGTATCAGGCTGTCAGCTGACCCGTGTAGAAGGCGAGCTTGATAATGTAGAGGTGAAAGTGAACTCAAAAGATAGTGAGACGCGATCGTCTGGAAAGTTTTGCCCGCCTGGGCATGCCAAACAAGGTAAGTGTTAGAAAGATCATTGTTAAATATCACCAAGCACACACAGATGGCGCGGCGGGGTAGAACTCACCCAGTTATATGCTAAGCGATAACTAGCAGGTGTTTGGGTGATGACACCTGCTGTCTTTTTTCGTTGAGAAGGATAGGGTCAACGCCACATAAAATGTTATTTAAATATCATACACCAAGCTATCTGCCGCCAAGAATGGCCATTGTAAGCGGTGGGGGGCTGTATCGTCATGGTTAAAGAAATAACCAATATGTGGCATGGCATAAACGGTATCGCCCTTTTGATACGATGCGGCTTGCCAAGCATGATGAGTTAGGGTGGCCTCCCACAATTGATCACTTTCCCAACCTTGTGGTGCCAGTGATACGCGTACCTCGGCGCCGACAGGGTTGACTGATACCACGCGCATGGGCAGCGATACCTGGCTGTTCGGTTTATCGGTGATGGTCAGTTCATGGCTGCGTACATACAAATCGCCGGATTGTTTGGTCTGCGCATTGAGGGCGGGTTCGATAAAGGCGTTACCATTTTTCCATACCCCTTGCTGAAATTGGCCGGAAAAGACATTCACGTTCCCCAAAAAATCAAACACAAATCGACTCTTCGGCGAAGCATACAGATCAACCGGGCTATCGACTTGTTCAATTTGCCCGTTACTCATCACCACCACCCGATCGGATAGCTCCAGCGCTTCATCTTGATCGTGAGTGACGAACACGCTAGTGAATGCCATTTCATCATGTAGGCGTCGTAACCATTGTCGTAGTTCTTTACGTACTTGCGCATCTAATGCCCCAAACGGTTCATCCAAAAGTAAAATTTCTGGTTGCGTCGCGAGTGCACGTGCCAGAGCGATACGTTGTTTTTGTCCGCCCGATAATTGTTCGGGATAACGCTGGCGAAGATGACCAAGCTGGACCACCTCGAGCAGCTCGTTAACTCGTTGAGTGATGGCGGCCGCTGAAGGGCGCTCGCGCCGCGGCATGACTTGTAAGCCGAACGCAATGTTTTCAGCGACTGTCATGTGCTTAAACAAAGCGTAGTTTTGAAAGACAAAGCCAACGCGTCGATCGCGAACATGCACCCGGGTGACATCGCGTTCGCCAAAATGGATTTGGCCACTATTGCTGTTTTCTAACCCCGCAATAATCCGCAGTAACGTGGTTTTTCCCGAACCTGATGGTCCAAGTAACCCCATCATTTCACCCTTTTCTATGGTGAGAGATAGCGGCGAAAGTGCCTGAAACTGGCCAAAGTGTTTGGTGATATTGTTTAATTGAATTTGCATTATGTTACTGCTCACTCTGGGTCGTTTGTGGGATAAATTGGGCTGGTGTTGACGCCATGTGCTCATCAAGCGGCGTTATGTTTGTCTGTGCGCGTTGCTGACGCCACTCTACTAAGGCTTTGAGCGCTAACGTTGCCAATGCCATAAAGGCAAGCAAAGAGGCACAAGCGAACGCGGCTTGGGTTTGATAGTCTTCATACAGAAGCTGCACTTGCAAAGGCAAGGTATTGGTTTGGCCACGAATGCTACCTGACACCACTGCCACCGCGCCAAACTCACCGATGGCCCGGGCATTGGTCAAGATCACCCCGTATATCAGGGCCCACTTGATGTTCGGTAAGGTGACGCGTCGAAACAGTTGCCACCAAGACGCCCCTAAAATCACCGCCGCTTCTTCTTCGGCGTGTCCTTGCTGTTGCATCAGCGGAATAAGCTCGCGAGCAACAAAGGGGCAGGTGACAAAAAGGGTGACTAAAACAATGCCAGGCAGTGCAAACATCACTTGTAAATCATGCTCAAACAACCACGCGCCTAGCCAGCCGTTACTACCGTACAGCAGCAAATAGAGTAGACCAGCGACCACAGGTGATACCGCGAAGGGAATATCAATCAAGGTGGTGACCAGTTTTCGGCCTGGGAACTGAAACCGAGTTACCGCCCATGCGAGCATGACACCAAACACTAAGTTAACCGGCACCGTGATAACGGCAACCAATAGCGTTAACCCAATCGCATGGCGTGTATCGGGGGCAAGAAGGTGCTCAAAATAGGTACCAATACCGTCAGAAAATGCAATAGAAAAAATGCTCAATAAGGGAAGCACCAACACGAGCGCAACCAGTATCAGCATTAAGCCAATCAAACTACGTTTGATCCAAACAGAATCACCGATTCGGGCAGTGTGGGGAGTCATAAAGCTATCCTTAGCGACCGTGAATACGTTTTAAGTAGCGACCTTGCCATAGGTTGATCGCAAACAGTAACGACAATGATGCCATCAAAATCACTGAGGCAATCGCACTTGCCGCTGGGAAATTAAACTCTTGCAAACGGACAAAAATCATCAATGAGGTGATCTCGCTGACGTAAGGCGTATTGCCCGCAATAAAAATCACGGCCCCAAATTCGCCAAGACTGCGCGTAAAAGATAAGGCGATACCTACTAATAAAGCGGGTTTGATGGTCGGCAGGATAACGCGCCAAAACACGGCAAAATCGCTTGCGCCTAATAAGGTGCCAGCTTCTTCTTCCTCTTGAGAAATTTCTTCCAGTACGGGCTGTACGGTGCGCACGACAAACGGCAAGCTGGTAAACATCATCGCAATCATAATGCCTATCGGCGTATAAGCCACTTGTATACCGAGGTTCGCGAGCACGCTACCTATCCAGCCATTATCGGCATACAAGGTAGCGAGGGTGACACCGGCGACTGCGGTGGGCAGTGCGAAAGGCAAATCCACCAACGCGTCAATAAAGCGTTTACCCGTAAAATCGTACCGCACCAACACCCACGCAAAGAGCAGTCCAATCGCACCATTAAATAAGGAAGCGATAAGCGCCGCGCCGGCCGTGACTTTATAACTGGCGACAATACGTGGGTCTGAGATGGCAAACCAATATTCCTGCCAAGTCATTTGACTGGTTTGCATGATTAAACCACTGGCTGGCAGTAGTAAAATCAGGCTAATAAACAATAGCGATACGCCCAGACTGATACCAAACCCTGGGAGTACGCGCTGATGACGCACTCCCCGTGGCATAGATTGGCGTTGATGCGATAACGATGGCATAACGTCTCGATTTAAGTCGTAATAGCAATTAGCGGCGCTGGAGCTGGTCTAGCTTTCCGCCACTAGCAAAGTGGGTTTTCATCGCCTTATCCCAGCTACCTGAAATCTCTTCTACCGTCAGTAATTCAACCTGAGGGAAGCGATCGGCATACTCGTCTGCGACGGCTTGGTGATGAACGCGGTAATTAAAGTTAGCCAGTAAGCGCTGCGCTTTTTCACTGTAAAGATAAGACAAATACTCTGTCGCCAGTTCAGTGGTGCCATTGCGTTTAGCATTTCGCTTTACCACGGCAACGGGGAATTCAGCCAGGATCGAGGTTTTAGGCACCACGATATCGTAATCATCACTGCCATATTGTTGGCGGATGTTATTCACCTCTGATTCGAAGGTGACTAAGACATCGCCAATGCCACGTTCAACAAATGAGGTGGTTGCGCCACGGCCGCCGGTATCAAATACGGCCACATTGGCGAGTAACTGCTTCAAAAACGCATCTTGCTGTTCAGTGTTGTCTTTGCCAAACGTTTTTTGCGCATAACCGAGCGCGGCTAAATAGGTATAGCGCGCATTGCCTGAGGTTTTTGGGTTAGGAAAGACCGATGCGACATCGTCTTTGGCAAGGTCGTCCCAGTTTTCAATATTTTTGGGATTGCCCTTACGCACCAAAAAGGCGGTGGTGGAATAATAGGGCGAGCTGCTATTGGGGAAGTTGTCTTTCCAATTGGCATCGATCAGTTTGCCACGATCGTGCAGTACCTGCACATCAGTGACTTGGTTAAAGGTGACGACATCCGCTTGCAGCCCTTGCATAATTGCGCGCGCTTGCGCCGATGAACCGCCATGGGATTGCTTAATCGTTACGGAGTCGCCGGTTTTTTCTTGCCAGTGCTCTGCGAATAGTGGGTTGTAGTCGGCAAAAAGCTCCCTTGCGATATCATAAGAAGAGTTCAACAGTGTTTGTTCAGCGGCGAATACCTGTGCGCTGCTGGTGGCAAGTAGGGCCGACAGAGCCAGCGTTTTGAATACCTTCATTGTAATGTTCCTTAATGACCGGTTGATGCTTGTTCAACAAAAGAAGTCGCTATAAGTCACAGAATAAAAGCAATCATTAGGAATAAAAAACAGTTTTACTATAACCATTTTGTATATGTTAGTGACAATTTATCTGCGTGCCAGTGATAAACCCTTGTAACATGGCGTTTATAGACAGTGCCCCATGGCATGACGCCAGTGAAAAAGATAGGCAGAGGTAAGAGACGTGACTGATTTCCCAACGCTTGAAGACTACGTAGGACAAACACCCTTGGTACGTTTGCAGCGTCTAGGCGCTGATACGGGGAGTACTGTTTTGGTTAAACTTGAAGGCAATAACCCGGCCGGTTCGGTCAAAGATAGGCCCGCGCTGAACATGATTGTGCAGGCCGAAGCGCGGGGAGATATCCAACCGGGCGATACCTTGATTGAAGCGACCAGTGGCAACACCGGGATAGCGCTAGCAATGGCGGCGGCGATTAAAGGCTATCGTCTGATTTTAATCATGCCTGAAAATGCTACCCAGGAGCGCAAAGATGCGATGCGTGCCTATGGCAGTGAGTTGATTCTCGTCTCTAAAGCGTCGGGAATGGAAGGTGCGCGTGATTTGGCGTTATCCATGCAATCACAGGGCAAGGGCAAAGTGTTGGATCAGTTCAATAATCCGGATAACTTTCAGGCTCATGTGACCGGTACAGGGCCTGAAATTTGGCAGCAAAGCCAACAAAAAATCACCCACTTTATTGCCAGCATGGGCACCACAGGCACCATTGTGGGCACATCAAAGTACCTAAAAACGCAAAACCCCGCGATAAAAACCATTGGCTTACAGCCGACAGAGGGCAGTGCCATCCCTGGGATCCGGCGCTGGCCCGCTGAGTACTTACCCGGCATTTATACCGACGAGCATATCGATGAGGTGATGGATATTTCTGAGCAAGACGCCAAAGAAACGGCGCGAACATTAGCGCGAGAAGAGGGGATTTGTGCGGGGGTGAGCTCTGGCGGGGCCGTATATGCGGCACTGCAAGTTGCCAAAGCTGAACCCGACTCTGTGGTGGTAGCCATTATTTGCGATCGCGGCGATCGCTATTTATCGTCTGGGTTGTTTTCTTAACCGTTCTAGCTAAAAGATCTAGGTCGTAATGATGAGAAAAAATTACTTAGTATGAGGGACAATGCAATAAACGGAAAAGTAGATGGTTTTCTAGGCGATTATGAAGTCTTTTAATACAAGCCAGATGGTAATTAACTCTTTGTTATTAATGGTAATATATTTTTTGTTACATTTTTCATTCTTCTAATGCTTATTAATTAATACGCCTGATTATCGGATAAATAATGATGCTCTACGCTTTACTGATATTACGCGACTAATAACGTAGTTCACATACTTTAAAATGTTCTTGTGGATTGGCTAGCCACTGAAGTAAAGAAGCATAAAAAGTAACGATATGGTCCTAGAGTTAACGGGGGAGCCACCATGATGTTTAATCAAACTAGACGCCTACTTACCGAAAGCGAGACAAACAGAGAACAACTAGAAATCGAGCTTGATGCCATCATAGAAGGTGTTGCCACCATCACCTTCTCTCCTGATGGAATTGTGCTCAGTTGCAATCAACTATTACTTGATATTATTGGTTACGAGAGTAATGAAGTGGTTGGACAGCACCACTCGGCAGTATGTTTTCCTGAAACGACAGAGTCCCAAGAATACCGCGATTTTTGGATGCGTCTCGGTCAGGGCGAAAGACAGAAGGGCGTTTTTCGACGCCGGCACAAAAATGGTAACGAAATTTGGATGGATGCGTCTTATTTTCCAGTTAAAGATAAAACCGGACGAGTGGTTAAAGTTCGCAAAATCGCGTCCGATGTGACGCGAGTCCACCAAGAAAAAGCCAAAAAAGAGGCGTTGTTTATGGCGCTCGACCGTTCCATGGCGGCCATCATTTTTACCCCCCAAGGCAACATTATCCATGCTAACGACAATTTTTTAGCCACAGTGGGATATGAGTTAGATGACATTGTAGGGCAGCATCATCGTATATTCTGCGACGCTGACTTTTATGAGCAAAATCCGAACTTTTGGGCAGAACTGGAAGATGGACAATTTAAGGGTGGACAATATCAACGGCGTGACAAATTGGGCAATGAAATCTGGTTAGAAGCCACTTATAACCCCATATTCGGTGATAGTGGGCGTGTTGAAAAGATCGTGAAATTTGCTTCCAACATCACTGCACGTGTGCAGAAAAGCCATGCAGTCTCTCAAGCCGCTGAACTCGCCCACCATTCGTCAGCCGCGACACTTCAACATGTTGAGGATGGTAGTGCTTTGCTCAAAGAAGCGGTCGATATCACTAGCCATGTCACTGAGAAAATGCAATCAACGGCTGAGCAACTCCACCAACTGACTGAGCACGCACAGAGCATTGAAGAGATTGTGACCACGATTAATCAAATCGCTGAACAAACCAATTTACTTGCTTTAAATGCTGCTATTGAAGCCGCACGTGCCGGCGAGATGGGCAGAGGATTTGCTGTGGTAGCTGATGAAGTGAGAAGTTTAGCCAAACGCACCAGTGAATCGACAACACAAATCGCCAATGTTGTCGATGAAAATAGAAAATTGACCCATGGTGTGAGTGAGTCGATGGAAGAAGTGGCAGTAGAATCGGAGCAGAGCCGAGAAAAAATTGCCTCAGCGGAAACTGTCATGCGTGATATTTATGCCGGAGCTGAAGAGGTCTCTGATACAGTTCAACGTCTCGCTACTTAGCGCTAAACTTTGGCGCCCTGTCTAAAGCGGATATCAGGGCGCATCATCTCGCATGAGTCTATTTAAGTTTTTACTGGTGACGGTATTCGTGTTTGCTGAAGATAGGTTATGACGCGCATCCCGACTAGCATGCTAATCACAAATAGACCGATCGGTAGTGCGCCGGAGCCAATAGCCGTGATCGCCGGTCCTGGGCAAAGTCCGGCGAGTCCCCAGCCGGTGCCAAAGAGTAATGCGCCGCCGATGAGTTTTTTATCAAGCGTTTGCGTCTTGGGTAGACAAAATTGATCGGCCAGTACGGGTTTTTTCTGCCGACGTACGGCCAAAAAGTAGCCGGGAACAAAGACCAACAGCGCACCGCCCATCACAAACGCAAGGCTGGGATCCCACTGGCCGAATACATCCAGAAAGCCAATCACCTTCGCGGGATTGACCATGCCTGACACCATCATACCCACACCGAAGATAAAGCCAGAGAGTAGAGCAACAAGGCGAAACATAAGCGATAAACGTCCTTAAAGGTGTAAACGAACAAAAACAGTGACAAAGGCAGCACCCATAAAAGTGAGCGTTGCCACGATTGACCGTTTCGATAAGCGACCCATGCCACAAATGCCATGACCACTGGTACAGCCGTTACCTAATTTAGTGCCTATCCCGACCAGCAACCCCGCAAGTACGGCAACTATAGGTGTGAGTGCAGGCGCAAGGCTTGTGTAGTCGGGTAGTTCAAAACCGATAAATGGCATGAAGACACCCGCACTGATCATACCCAGCAAAAACAGACCTCGCCATTGAGCTTCACGGCCGTGTGATGATAACGCGCCTGACACAATACCGCTGATCCCGGCAATACGGCCATTGAGTGCTAAAAGTGCGAGACAGGCAGTACCAACCAGCATGCCACCAAACAAGGCATCCCATGGGATTTGAAACGTCATGATTTTCCTCTCAGTGAGTCAAAAAACGTTACGGCTAAAGGAGAAGAGCAGCATACTCGGATACATAAATAAGTCAATACTAATTTAGGTTGTTTTTATGTTTGGGCGGGCAGGCGCAGGCGGTTTGCACTCGTTGGTGTAAGTAAAAGGTTACCGCGGTGAAGCGATAGAACTGTTATGATTAGCGGCGGTGATAAAAGATGCAATAATTAATGATAAGTTAATAAGCGAGACGAAGAGGTTAAGAAGTGTTAATGAAAAAAACAGCGTACTACGCACTAAAATTAGCATTAACTTACTTCTTTTTTGCTTCGTTGTGGATACTGTTTTCCGATAAATTGGTTAACGTGCTGTCCGATAATCTTGAAATGTATACTTGGGCACAGTCGTTCAAGGGGCACCTGTTTGTCGTTATTACCTCAGTGTTACTTTGGGGGTTAGCACAGAAAAATAATCGTGATTTAGAGCGAGCGAGTGACATCGATACGGTTACCGGGCTTCATAGTCCCTCCGTATTCATTCGTCGCGCTGATACATTACTGCAGCGTGCTAATGCTGAGTCGTGCTATATGTTGTTTGTACTCGACATTGATAACTACACGTCGGTAACCAATAAGCTGGGCTTTGATCGCACCAATCAACTGCTGATGGGGGTGGCGCGTAAAATAGATACGCCCACCGTGCCTGAAAACTTAACCTCGAGAGTTCACGCCGATAGATTTGCATGTTTGTTGACGTTGTCCGATGTTTGCGAAATGACGCCATACATTGACAAGTTACATCGTCAGTGTAACCAGTTTTTGCAACGATACGATAGAGACATTACCTGTTCGGTAGGCGTGGCGGTGTTTGACTCGGATGGCGAAGACACCACGGCTTTAATGACAGCGGCGACACGCGCATTGAACGAAGCGAAGAAGTATAAAAATGCCGTTGCATATCACGATATCCATCTAACAGAAGAGGCTAAAAAGCGGCAAAACCTGGTTAATGATCTTAAGCAGGCGATTGATACCAATAAAATCGATGTTGTTTTCCAGCCTCAATACCACGTGGTTTCTGGCCAATTAAGTGGTTTAGAAGTATTGGCAAGATGGACACATGATCAATATGGCAATATACCCCCGAGTGTGTTCATTCCTCTCGCTGAAGAGCAGCATTTTTGCGAGGATTTAACGGCACTGGTGTTAGAAAAAGCCACCAAACAACTGAATGAAAGTCAGCTGCTAGGTAATATGGTTAAACGGGTATCGGTCAATATCTCTGCGGTTGAATTTAACAGTGTGGACGCGATAGCACGTATCGATACCTATTTGCAGTCCAACCCTGAATTCGCTCGTTATCTTTGCCTGGAGATCACAGAAACTGCCGCATTAGATGACATTATTGAGTGCGCGCGAGTGGTTGACACGCTTAAACGCCATGGCGTCACCTTTTCGATTGATGATTTTGGGGTCGGCTATACCTCGTTAGGTATGTTTAACCGGATCAACGTCGATGAAATTAAGATTGATCGTAGTTTTATTCAAGCGATGGAAACCGATAGTCGCGCCAAAGCGATCACCGCTGGCATTATCGATATCGCTAAACGACTGGATATTAACGTGGTAGCTGAAGGGGTAGAGACCCACACTCAACTTATGCTGTTAAAGCAGCTTGATTGTCAACACGTGCAGGGTTTCTATCTAGGCTATCCGGCGCCTTTAGAGCAGTTGGCTGTAGCCCAGTCGTTTTAATGGTCATGACTTTGGCCAACGTATAAAAAGAAAAAGCGCGAGTGTTTTTATCTCGCGCTTATTGACGCTCTAGCTTTCAATGTCGTTCAATAAAACCGCAAGCTCATCAATGCTTTGAACCGTACTTTCCACCAACTCGCTAATTTGTTTGCTCGACTGGTGAGAGACTTGAGCTAATTGGCGAACCTCATCGGCGACCACCGCAAAACCACGCCCCAAATCACCGGCACGAGCGGCCTCGATCGCTGCGTTCAGTGCCAGAAGGTTGGTGCGCTCGGAAATGTTGTTGATAGTATCGATAATTTTCATCACTTCCTGGCTTGACTGAGAAACGGACTGCATTGATGTTTGCGTTTTTGCCACGGTTTTACGTCGAGCACTGATATCAATACCAAACATGACATAATTAAGTATATTGCCGGAAAAATCTTTGAGTACACAAATCCTCGCATCAATTGCGAGTTGCTCCCCTTTTCCATTAAACTCAATGAGGGTGGAGGCATGGCCTTGTTTATCGATACTTTCTTTTAATTCGTGCGTGATTTTATGGTAGATGTCATGGGAGGCGTCTTCGCATCGCGTACCGATATTTTTCAAGGCGTCTTCAAATAGAGAGTTTATGGAATCAAGCTTACCGTCGGGGCAAATTTCCATAATAACTAATGCGCCGCTGATAGCATCTAATTTACGGGTGAAATCTAAGTAGGTTTGTTTTACCTGAGTAATATTGGCCTGCACAGAGATATAGTGCGTAATATGGTGGTTGTCGTCCCAAATAGGGTTGATAGAAAGCGATATCCAGTAAGGCTGCCCATCTTTAGTATAATTTAGAATCTCATCATAGAAGGGCTCATAGCGGGCAAGATGATCACGAATGTTTTGCACGGTTTCAGGACTGGTATCTGCTCCTTGAAGAATATGACCAGGCTTTTTGCCTCTCATCTCATCTAAGCTATACCCTGACATCCGCTCAAAACCACGGTTTACATAAACCACTTCTCCTTGTGGGTTAGTGACTATAACCGCATTATCGGTTTCGTTTGCCACCATGGACAATAACTGCATTTCTTCCCGGCGTTGCACAGTCTCAGTGACATCTTTTACAAAGGCAGTATAAAGTGTTCGATTACCAAGATGTACCTTCGATAATGAGAGCTGCCCCCAGAGTCGATGACCATCCTTATGTTCGATCTCGACTTCTCTACTGGTGCCAACAATTCTATCTTCGCCGGTCTTTCGGTTGCGATTTACATAGTCATCATGGTTGGCTTGGATTGCATGAGGCACCAACATTTTAACGTTCTTGCCATGAACATCTTCTTTGCTGTATCCCCACAGCTGCTCGGCCGCTTTGTTATAAAAGGTAATACAATTGTTTTCATCAATACACACCACAGCATCAAGCGCTTGTTCGAGGGTTTGGGTCATCATCTCTCGCGCATCTCGTTCAGCGGTAACATCACGAACAAATGCCGTGTAATGAATTTTGCCAGAGACGCGTATCTTGGATAAAGACAGTTGCACCCAAGTCAATGAGCCGTCTTTTCGTCTGAGCTGCACTTCACGAGAACGCCCGACGATGCGATCTTCTCCCCCAGATCTGTGTCGGTTAACGTAGCTGTCGTGGTTGGCTTGTAACTCGGTGGGGATCAGCATTGCTACGTTCTTTCCTTTCACCTCGCTTGCTGAATATCCCCAAATGTCCTCTGCTGCCTGATTAAAGAAAGTGATGTTATTGTGGTGATCAATGGTGACAACCGCGATAATTGCTTGCTCAAGCGCTTGTAGGTGAGAGTTAGAACGACCTAGCATATTGATCCTCTCTGTTAATGGCCTTTAAGCTGTGAGACAAAAGGTGTGAGCCCTAAGTCGGTACCTTGATTATCAATAAAACTGACAAATTATGATGGTAACTTAATAGGTATAAGCCAGGTTGGGCGGGTTTTCCAATAAACAAAAAGCGCGAGCATTGGCTCGCGCTTTTGACTGGCAATGATTCGCGTTTAAGCTGTGGCAAACTTGTAAGTGCGATAGCCGCCTAGTAAATTACGGGCTTTAAAGCCATGATTGACTAACTGGCGATAGGCGACGTTGCCGCGCAAGCCGACTTGGCAGTAAATCAAAATTTCTTTGTCTTTGGGAAGCTCATGAATGCGCCCGCGCAGTTCGTCAACCGGAATATGGATATCGCCTTCGATATACTCACCGTTTTCGCGTTCGGGGGCATTGCGCACATCCAGAAGCACTTGGTCATCACCTAGGGTCGCTAAATCGTGATAATGAACCGCTTTTGCGTCACCTTTGATCAGGTTAGTTGCTACAAACGCGGCTTGGTTGATCACATCTTTAGCACTGCCATACGGTGGGGCATAGGTCAGCTCCAAATGTTGCAGTTGCTCAACCGTCATCCCGGCACGCTGTGCAACCGCCATGACATCAATGCGTTTATCAATGCCATCTTTGCCTACCGCTTGTGCGCCTAAAATAGCGCCCGTGTCGGGTGTAAATAACATTTTAAACGAGACAATTTCTGCGCCCGGGTAGTAACCTGCATGGCTTGCCGCGTGAACATAGACTTTTTGGTAATCAATGTTGGCCTGTTTAAGTTGCTTCTCATTTTGGCCCACAGAGGCAACGGCCAGATCGAAAATCTTACAAATGGCGGTGCCTTGGGTGCCAAGATAATGCTCAGTGCTTCCTAGCATGTTGTCAGCGGCCATGCGCCCTTGACGGTTAGCCGGTCCAGCCAGTGGTACCAGCGTCGGCTTGTGAGTGACAAAGTCGATTTCTTCGACGGCATCCCCGACCGCATAAATATCTGGGTCTTGGGTCTGCATGGTGCTGTTGACCACGATCCCGCCTTTTTCACCAATCGCCAGGCCGGCCTGTTGTGCTAGGGTGACTTCAGGTTTTACGCCGACAGCCATGATCAACAATTCAGTGTGTAGCGTGTCACCATTATTTAGCGTGAGGCTCAGTGAACCTTCTAAGTGTTGCGGTTCACTGGGTTCACCGGCGTCATCACTGGCCACATGCGTGGTTGGAATGTATTCGGCCGACGCCAAGGCCGTCCCCAGGCGTAAATCAATGCCATGATCACGAATGCTCTGATGGGCAAAGCCTGCCATTTCGCGGTCAACCGGCGTCATCACCTGATCGGCCATTTCTAAAAGGGTGGTTTGAATGCCACGCTGATGGAGTGCTTCCATCATCTCAAGACCAATAAAGCCTCCGCCGACGACGGTTGCGTGACTAGGGTTGTTCATCTCGATGGTGTGCAAAATTGCATCCATGTCCGGGATGTTGCGCAAAGAATGTGTGAGTGGGTTATCTAAGCCAGGAATCGGCGGCATAATTGGCGCCGCGCCAGGGCTTAATAGTAATTTGTCGTAGCTCTCTTGATAGGTGCTGCCATCGGCCCGAGTGACCGTAACGGTTTTGTTTTCGCGGTCAATGTTACTGACGGCGCTATTAATACGCACATCGACATTAAAGCGCGCACGAAAACTATCTGGGGTTTGTAGCAAGAGCTTACTGCGATCCGTGATATCGCCACCGATATGGTAAGGCAAACCACAGTTAGCGAACGAAACGTAGGGGCCGCGTTCGAACATAATGATCTCAGCGTCCTCGGTCAGACGGCGTGCACGAGCTGCAGCAGAAGCGCCACCGGCGACGCCTCCAATAATTACTATCTTGGTCATTTTGACTCCGTTAAGCGTGACGTAATCCAAGTTTTTTCAGGAAAAAGGCTGCCGGACAAATCCCTGTAAACGCGCTTTGAATGAGGTTTACGCCCACGAATACAGTAAGCCAAACAAATTGGCTGTGCACGGTGAGGGTAAGTACCACAGAAAGCAGCACTATGCTGCCAGCGATCACGCGAACTGCATTTTCAATTGTCATTGTAAGACTCCTTTGCATTGATATTGCACCGTAGCTACCGCTCGACTGACGTTGGTTGCTTTGGGTGCGTGTCCTGTTATGTGGATTGAATCCAGCGTTAGTTTCACTGTAGTCGCTATGTTTAGAAAAGTCTAATGATAATCCATCTAAATTAGAGTTGACTAAATAATAAGAGGGGCTAAGCTTAAGGAAGTCCTTACAACAGGAGCCTAACATGGTGGTTCAGACAGGGTTATATGAAAAAGATGATGTGCCTGATATGGACATTGGCGCAATGCGACAACAAGCATCGAAAGCGGCGACCTTGTTGAAGGTAATGGCGCATCCTGAGCGCCTGGTGGTGTTATGTCAGCTACTGGCTGGAGAGACCCATGTGGGACAGTTGCAACAAGGTTCGAGCCTCAGTCAGTCGGCGTTTTCTCAACACTTAAGCGTGCTCAAACGTCATCAACTGGTGAGCGTACGTAAATCATCACAGCAGGTATTTTATCGCTTACGAGATCCCAACGTCGCGGATATTATCGCCACGTTACAACGCATCTATTGCCCGTAATCTTGATTTATTACTCGTTGTTGTGATGCTAACAACATATCAGACGGCGATGGTTCACTAAGTTATATCTAGGCATGTAGACGTTATATCCATTCCGTAAAGGATGCGCACGGACGACAGCAACAAGGAACTGCTATGCGAGATGATCAACCTCAAGGCCCGTTTATTACCCGTGTGATGAACAGTTTTTTTCCGCCTATTTTAATTGCGTTGGCATTTTTGGTTGGGGCTGCCGCGCTGTGGCTTACACCGAAAGAGGAAGATCCGCAAATTGTGGTGCCGATGGCAGATGTGCTCATACAAGCACCGGGCTTAAGCGCGCAACAAGTGGCAAAGCAGGTGACGCAGCCGCTAGAGAAAAAAGTCAGTCAAATAGACGGGGTGGAGTATGTTTATTCCACGACACAAACCGGATCGGCGCGTGTGACCGTGCGTTTTTATGTCGGAGAAGATCGCGAATCAGCGCTGGTCAAGCTATATAACAAGCTGTACGCCAACCAAGATGAGATCCCTGCCGCGGTGAGCGAGTGGGCGATTAAGCCGGTTGAAATTGATGATGTCCCTATTGTGATGGCGGCGCTGCGTAGCGATAAGCCAGATAGTGTCGATCATTACGCGCTGCGTCGTATTGCTGAGCAAGCCACTTTGGATTTAAAAACCCTTCCCAAAACCAATGTGGTTAACGTTGTCGGGGGTATGCCACGTCAAGTGTTAGTGGCTTTCGATCCGGCGGCAATGGCAAGTTATCAAATCAGTGTGGCCGATTTAACCCGTGCGTTTTCACTGAGCCATCAAAAACGGTATGCCGGTGATATTCAGCATCAAGGCCAGCGGTATGTCCTTGAAACCGGACAGTGGTATCAAAGCCGTGACGATATTCGCCAGTTGGTTGTCGCGGTTGTGAATGGCAAGCCTGTGTACTTACAAGATGTCGCCACGTTAAGTGATGGTCCCACTGAGGCCAGCACCGATACTTGGATTCAATCGCAACAACAGACCAAACCGCATCCCGCTGTATTTATCTCGGTCGCCAAGCAAAAAGGCTCGAACGCGGTGACGGTGGCCGACGATGTAACGCGCACCCTCGATCGTTTAGCGAACACCCAGTTCCCGGAGGGCGTAGAGGTTGAGATTATTCGCAACTATGGTCAAACCGCTGATGCTAAAGTCAATAATTTAGTCTCGAGCTTAGGTATTGCCGTGCTGACCGTGGTGGTGTTTGTGGGGCTGTTTTTAAACTGGCGCAGTGCCTTGGTCGTGGCCATCGCGATTCCGATTAGCTATGGCGCGGCGCTGGGGCTTGATCTCGCTTTTGGGTATTCCATCAATCGTGTCACCTTGTTTGCTCTGATTTTGGCGTTGGGCCTGATTGTCGATGACCCAATAGCCAGTATCGATAATATTGAACGTCACCTGACCCATGATAATAAGCCGCGGGGTCGCACCATTGTACTGGCGATGCTGGAAATCAAACGGGCACTGATCATGTCGACGGTGGCGATTGTTATTGTGTTTACTCCGATGTTTTTTATCACTGGGATGATGGGACCTTACATGGCGCCACTGGCATTTAATGTGCCTGTGAGTGTGGTGATCAGTACCTTGGTGGCGTTTTTAGTCACGCCTTGGCTGGCGAAAAAAATTGTTCGTGCCTCGAATAAGGGTGATGACTATCGTATGGAAACGACACCACTTTATCGGGGCTATCGTCGACTATTACTTCCCCTGTTAGAAAATAATCGCCGTGCGAAAAGGTTTCTTATGGTAGTAGGGGGGCTGTTTGTGGTAGCGGCGATGTTACCGGCGCTACGTCTCGTGCCGCTTAAACTCTTACCCTATGACAACAAAAACGAATTTCAGGTGGTGTTGGATTTGCCAGAAACCGCCAGTTATGTCGAGACCTCGAATGCATTACGTGAGATGAACACTTATCTTCAGCAGCAAGCGGAAGTTGTCTCTGTGTCGGGGTTTGCGGGGCTTGCATCACCGATGGATTTTAATGGCATGGTGCGTCATTATTTTGCGCGAAATGCCCCCTATCAGGGCGAATTGCGCGTCGTCTTGGTGGATAAGCAGCGGCGAGAATTACAATCACATGGTTTAGTGACCCGCTTGCGTGATGATCTGGAATCGATCGCAGCCAAACATAATGCCGACATACAACTGGTGGAAATGCCACCCGGCCCACCTGTACTGGCGACCCTTGTCGCAGAAGTCTATGGTGCACCGAGTACGCCTTATGCAGATATTCAAGCGCAAGCCCAACAGGTTGCGGCGCGATTGGAACGAGAAGCGTTAGTCTCGGAAGTCAGTACCAGTATTCAAGGACCGCTATCGCGCTGGCAGTTTGTGGTCAATCAAGAAAAAGCGGCATTATCTGGCGTTGCTATCACTGATATTAACCAGGCATTGCGCGCGGCCAATCAAGGCGTCACGTTGGCTCACCTGGCGGATGCTGATGAAATCGATCCCTTACCGGTCACGCTGCGTTTAGCCCCGGATGCACGCGATAAACTGGATACCTTATTAGCGCTTCATATACGAGGCCGTGCCGGTGTCGCAACACAATCGGTGCAAGGCGCTTTGGTCGATGCACCGCAACCGCTGGTGGCATTAAGCGAGTTGGGGTATTTTGAGCGACAACCGGTGGACCAACCGATTTATCATAAAAATCTTCAGCCTGTGGTGTATGTCTATGCCGAGCCAATTGGACGTGTACCTGGGGAGGTGGTCGCTGATGTGATCGCTGACTTTAATCAGCCAAAAACGGATACACCACGGCCGCTTGCAGCGCGTAGTTACCTCGACAATGGTGCTGGTGATGGTTGGCAGGTGCGTGACGATATTAATGTTGTTTGGAGCGGCGAGGGAGAGTGGAAGATCACCATTGATGTATTCCGTGACCTTGGTATAGCTTACGGCGCCGCTTTGTTAGGCGTCTTTATCGTGATGCTAATCCAAACCGGCTTACCGGCGGTGTCTGGGATGATTATGCTGGCAATTCCCCTCACGGTAATCGGCATCATGCCCGGTTTTTTGTTGCTTAATGGCTTAAGTGGCGACATTAACGGCTATCCAAACCCAGCACTTTTCACCGCTACCGCGATGATAGGCATGATTGCATTGGCCGGCATCGTGGTGCGTAACTCCCTGGTATTGATTGAATTTATTCAGCAATCATTGGCGCGCGGTATGGAACTTAGTGAAGCCTTAATACAAGCGGGAGCGGTACGTATGCGGCCGATTTTGCTGACCGCCGGTACCACCTTATTAGGGAATGTGATTATTACCCTTGACCCCATTTTTAATGGTCTCGCATGGGCCATTATTTTCGGGATTGCGGCATCAACCGTCTTTACCTTGCTGGTTGTGCCTGTGGTGTACAACTTAGCGTATCAAAATCATCCTACCCATGGCTTACCGGCAGAAGGAGACGAGGCATGAATAAGAAAAAAGGATTACAGGCCGTCGTGCTGGGCACTGGATTGTTAGTGCTATTTCTTGGTATGGCTGGGGTCTTTACAGAAAAGGTGACCTCAAAGGCCAGCTCTTCGCAAGGAGCGGACGATCATAACACCTTGACGCTTACCGCGATTGAGCAGCCGCAAACCCGAACTTTTTCAGGGCAGCTGGTGGCGCGGCAAAACGCAACATTGGCGGCGCGAATGACGGCAACGGTTGCCGATGTCCTGGTCGATGTTGGCGATCGCGTGGAGCAAGGCGATATACTGATCCGCTTAGACAACGCCGATCTCAGTGCTAAAGTGCGCCAAGTGCAACAAGCACTGGCCTCAGCACAGTCACAACTGAATACTGCGCGCAGCGATTATCGCCGGATGGAAACCTTATTAGCGAAAAAGCTCGTGCCGCAATCACAATTCGATGATGCCGAGAACCGCTTAAATACCGCGCGCTCTGAATACCGCCGGGCGATCGCGGCAGTGGATGAGGCCGAAACCCAGTTCGGATTTAGTCTAGTGCGCGCGCCATTTACTGGACTGATCACCGAAAAAATTATCAATCAAGGGGATACGGCGACGCCGGGTGCAGCGATGCTGACGTTGTACAACCCAGACAGTATGGAGGCACAAGTGAACATCGCCGAGTCTTCACTGCCTTTTGTGACGATTGGAGACACGCTTCATCTACGCTTGCCAACTTATGAAAAAACATTGACTGGAACGATACGCACGATCACGCCGGCCGCCGATGCGACGTCACGTAGCTATCGCGTTGCTTTGACTTTGCCTGTCACAGACGGTGAAGATGATCAGGCACGGTTACCTGGTATGTTTGTTAAAGTGACAGTGTCACAAAAGACGAGCTCTATTTTATCGGTTCCTGCTAACGCGCGTTACCAAATTGGTCAACTTGACTATGTGAACGTGGTTGAAGACAACCAAATTATAAGACGCTTGGTGGTACTGACCGAAGAGGGCCGAGTGCGAAAAGGGCTAAAGGCTGGCGAAACTGTATTACTGCATCCTAAATCGCAGAAGACTGACTGATCGCGTTCGTATTTTTAACAATGTCGACGATACTTAGAGGTGAGTTATCCCTCAAGGAGTTGACTATGAAGATTGCGTTACTCTCTGCCACGGCCTTAGCTGGCAGCTTATTATCAGGACCATCGATGGCACTCGATACCTCATCGCTTAAAGTGTGTGGTGATGGGGCGAATTGGCCACCTTTTCACTATAAAAAAGGCGAGAATATCGAAGGCTATGACATTGATGTCCTTAATGCCATCTTTCAAGACAGCGGTGTAGATGTATCGGTAGATTTACCGCCGTGGAAGCGGTGCGTTTTTGAGACAAAATCAGGTAATTACGATATTGCGCTCAGCGCATCTTACAGCGAAGAACGCAATCGTGACTTTCTTTTAACTGACTATTATTACACATTGCAGCCTAGCTATATTTATTCAACTCAACAACATCCGAATGGCCTGAACATCGAGACAGCGGATGATATTAACCAGCTGCGGATGTGTGGCCTTTTGGGCTATAACTACACAGGGTTCAGTGTCGATGATAGCCAGGTGAGGAAGTCAGCAAAAGACTTTAAGCAACTGGTAAAACAGACGCAAGCAGGGCGCTGTGATGTATTTTTAGCACGCTACGAGATACTCGCAGGATTCAAAGCAGCACAAGGCATTGATTACCTCGCTGGCGGGATGCAAGTCGAGCCGATTCCCGGCAATATGGGTGATAAGTTCCATATGATGATTTCGCGTGAACACCCAGAGGCTAATGAGATAAAAGCATTGCTCGACCAAAACTTTGAATCCATGCGCCAGTCCGGTCAATTAAAATCAATACTTGATGGTTATTTAAACTAAATGGTTATTTAAATTAAACGTGCGAACTTAACGCACGTAAATAGTAATAAAAGAGGTGCAATCGCACCTCTTTTTATGTCATGGGTGCATTGTTTATTAATCGACACCGTATTTTTTCACGATTTCTTCAAATGTACCGTTTGCCTTGATAGCTTTAAGTCCTTGGTTGTAATCATCAATAATCGCTCTTCCATCTGGGTTGGCCTTACCACTCGTCACATGCAAAGCGTTGGTTGATAGTGACTTATCAGTAAAAGAAAACTGGTTACTATCAAGTCCTTCTTTTTGCATGACGGATTGGGCGACGATTCTATCTTCCAGAGTTAAATCTATTCGGCTGGCTAGTAACTTCTTTAAATTTGTTGCAAGATTATTGGCAACTGGTTTTTCAAAGTTTGTGGCATTTAAGAAGGCATCACCATAACCGTAATCACGCACAACACCAACGGCTTTACCCTCAAGATCATTCAAGTTAGAGAATTGGAAGTCATCGCCAGAGCGTTTTATAAACGTCAGCTCGTTATCCATGTATGCATCACTATAGTGCAAAAATTCAGTGCGATCTTTGGTGTGCCACGTTGCCGGTAATATATCGATATTCCCTTTATTCACTGCATCCAGTGCACGTGCCCATGGCATATTTTTAAAGTCCACCTGATAGCCTTGTGTTTCCATGGCTGCTGTTACTAGCTCAACAGAAATACCAGGCCGCTCTGGATCCGCAGTCACGAAAGGTGGCCAAGGATCTTGCGCAGCTGTCAATGTTTTAGCTATGGCACTGGGTATAAGTAGTAATAACCCTAAGCCAACTGAGATTAACTTTTTCATGTGTTCTCCTTTTTATTAGCGCTTGAGCTAGGTTTTAAACTTCTCCATTTGCCCTTTGATATCCTCACTGAGCGTCAGCACTTTATCAGTGCGCGTGGCATTATCTTGCGCCCCTTCTGTAACCTGATTAGTCGCTTCTGAGGCCTCGTTAATCGCTTGGCTGACTTCATCGATGGCCTGACGCTGCTCATCGGTTGCTTGCGAAATCTGGCCGCTGCGCTCAGAAATATCCGTAATGGTTTCGCGCACTTGGCTAACGGATTCTTGTGATTCTGATACGCGTCCTGCGGTGCTTTCTAGGATGCTACTAATACGATTGATTTCTTTTTCAACCGATTCCGTTGCGTCACTCAGCGACTTAATGTTGGATTGGATTTTCTCAGTCGATTCGCTGGTTTTCACTGATAAGCTACGCACTTCATCGGCGACAACCGCAAACCCTCGCCCTTGTTCGCCCGCTCGTGCCGCCTCAATCGCGGCATTCAATGCTAATAAGTTTGTTTGTTCTGAAATATCGTTGATCACGTTGACGACATCTGAAATTTTCTCACCCTCTTCTAACAGCTTGTGCATTTCAGTATTCACATTTTCCATCTCAGTGCGCATGTTAATAATTTCAGACGCTGAACTTTCAATAGTGCCGTAGACTTGATTGACAAGGTCGGTTGCATTGGCAGCATGTGTCGCTGCATCATTCGCTGTATCCGCAACCGTTGCGATCGACTGGTTCATTTGTGTTGCGGCCGCAGCGACGGTAGACAGGCTCTGTTTTTGCTGTTCTAAACGCTCGGCGTTGGTTCGTGCCATTTGTCCACTTTCTGCTGAGACGCTGGCGAGATTAATCGATGCCTGGGTCACTTCATTGACGATCTCACGAAGAGAGGCGGTGAAATGATTAATATGTTCGGTTATCTGAGCAAATTCTTTATACTTTGGCGCGGGGATAACTTTAGAAAGATCACCATCGCCACTGGCCAATTCACGAACTCTAGCAGTGAGATCATTGAGTGGTTTCACCACCGTTGCAGTGAGTGCCAGAATTAAGAACACAATAATGACAAGATCGAGCACGACGAGCTCGATAACACTTCGTTTCAGTGTGTCTGCTAGTGCGGCTTCTAATCGCTCAGTGTTGTAGAAAACTTGTAATGTACCGACTTGATTGGTTTCTCCATATTCGGTGAATGACAGCTCGTTCTCTTTCAGCATCATCGACTCGTACATCGATTTTTCACCATCACCAATCGTTTTTGCCTGCCTTTCACCGTCTTCGCCATTGTCTTGGCCAAGACGCAAAAACACAATGGCTTCGCCTTGTTTATCAAGCACTCTTACCGCTTTTATATCTGGCGCTTTGAGCTCGGCAGAAATGGATAACTTCGCCGCTTCCAAATCAAAATCCCAAATCGCTTTTGGGAGACTGAGGTTCATTCGGTTGGTGGCGTTAGCCACGGTGGTTTCAAGCGCGCTACTCAGTTCCTTTTTCGTGCTCTGGTAATCAATATAACTTGATATGCCTAACACGATAGAAACAGCAATAACCACTTGAGTGACAAATATTGCTTTAAGACTCTTCAACATAGCGCTACTCTTCCATTTGCATTTGCCGCACGATCCATTTCGATCGCTTTTATTGGTAAGGGAGATTACTCGCCCAAACGTTCTTTCATTATCTGTTCGATATCGATTTTCTCGAGCCCTTGATTAACGATATCGCGCCACTTTTTTCCCGCCTCATTGTTAGCAAATGCGATATGGAGTTGTTTGTCGACGAGAAGCTTTTTGTTCATTTGCAGATTAGCTTTTACTGCACTAAGGGCTGGATCATTCTCTTTGAGGTAATCCAGAACGTTGGTATCAACCACCGCGAGAGGGATACGCTCTCGGCCCACTTTTTGTAGGTTTTGGGTATCGCTGGTGACGTCGGAGGATTTTAATGAGCCATTCGCAATACGGGCATCTAATTCCGGTGTGTTGACGTAACCACGGACGACACCAATCGTGTGAGGTGCAAGATCATTAAGCGTTGACCATTCGATAGGGCGGTTAACGTTTTCAACAAAACCCAGTGGGCCGGTTCCTATAGGGTCAGAGAAAATGAGATCATCTGTCTCATAGTGATATTCTGGGAAGTACCCTGCATATTTGGCATCGTTTTTTACCAGGTACACGGTGCGCGACCAAGGATAAAACTCGACATTTAGCTCATGACCCATGGCCTGAACCGCTGCGCGCACAACAGCGACAGAGGCGCCTTGATCCGGTAATTTTTTACCAGAATAAGGGGGCCATTCAAGAGATGGCATAGTCAGCACATCGGCACGAGCGGGTGTCGTGATCAGTAGTAATGCTGAGAAAGCGAGTGTGAACAGGTGTTTGAGCATGGTGCCTCCAATTTTTTATCTTCTTATAAGCGTAGACGAGATAAAAAATATGAACGTCGTGATCTTTTTTTACCTGTGATAACCGTGTGATTAATGTCTATAACGTGATGAAAGCTATAAATTTATATGCACGCTCAGCGTTTACATTGATAGCTAAATCATCAAAGAGAAAAAGGATAGACCTTAAATTGTCTATCTTTTCAGTAAATACCCTATGTCGACTAGACAAAAATGCCGCTGTGATTACAGCGGCATGATAGCGGTTAATCGCGGACTAAACTGACGTTTGAATAGTTTTGATAGCCACGTAGCATGACGTGGTATGTCACGTTTTGCTGCGCATTTAGTGTGCAGTTTTCATTATTGCCGTTGTTGTAGGGGCGGCAATCCCAATTGCTGGTGGTCGGTTTGCTTCCTTCCTTGACATAAAGGTCTGCATCACCAGATCCACCACTCATGCTGACGTTGACACTGCGGCTACTATCTACGGTAAATGTAAAAAAAGTCTCGCTTCCACTACCACCGGCTAAGCCTGTAATAGGCTGGTTTGGTAGAAGTACATTGTTAGTGTTATCGTCACAACTTGCGCTAACACCTACCGCGTTAAAGGCGTCAATGACATCTTGCTCGTTATAAGCCAGGTCTTTGGCGGCTTTTGCTACGCCACATGCACCCTGATCAAATGTACTATTTGCGGTCCAATATAGTTGGTTAGCCGTAGTAAATATTTCGAAGCCTTTACGAACATCCCAATTCGTTTTGTTGGCTAGTAGATAAAAGGCACGGTTGTATACACCGCTTGAGTGGTGAACATTCATGCCATCACGATATTGGCTGGCGTCATCAATCGAGTTGCCATCGCGAGAAGGCTGCTCAAAGTAACGGAGCCCACCGGAGCCTTTAAAGATATCGGCACCAACTAGCCAATCGACATCACCATGCATATAAAATTCAGCGGCTTCGCCAGCGATATCAGAGAAAGCTTCATTTATCCCGCCTGACATGTCAGCGTAAATTAGCCCCGAGTTTTGCTCCGTAAAGCCGTGACTAACCTCGTGAGCACTGACGTTGATATCGACCAAGGGGTAAAAAGTGTTTTGGCCATCGCCAAACGTCATTGAACGACCATTCCAGAATGCATTTTCGTAATTGTTGCCATAGTGCACTCGCATGGTGAGTTGGAAGCTAAGTGGCGCGGTATTCATCCAGTCCTTGTACATGTCAAAGACAACATTTCCAAAGTAGTGCGCGTCATTGAGCGGCGAATAGGCACCATTAACATATTTTTTATCGTTGTAATTACCGGTGTCCGTGCAAGGGTAGGAAAAGGCAGTGCTACCGGAGGTACCATTGTCTAAATCGACCGTTTTGACTTTGTCGTTTTCAAGTGTACAAGTACTGCCGACTTTATCAATAGGCAGGCCATCATAGTCGGTGCCATAAGTATACTGACCAGTCTTTTCATTGCCGCCCGGCCCGGTGCCGACTGCCGAGGCATGGTTGATGCCGTCCCATTGTTTTAAGATCTCGCCTGTATTAGCGTCAATTATATAAAATGGTCGGGTTGGATCATTACCAGCTACAAAGAAATCAACGAGGTAGACGAGTTGTGCATTTTGTTGATCATCGAGCCTCACCACCAAGCGGGTGTTTTCGTTTTCGAAAGGTGCGGAAGTAAGTGTCTTCTGGCTTTGCGTAAAATCGGCTTTGGCCGCTTCTAACGCAGACTGGCTGTTGAGCGCGGGTGACACATTAACAATGTCATTCGCTACGCCTTGGGCCATGGTGCCGTAAACGTCGCTCCGTTGGCCCTGCTTTTCTGTCGCAACAACAGCCGTGTCAATAACCGGCACACCTTGAAAGGTTTGTTGGTAGCGGACTTTGATTTTGCCATTTGGCAAGGTGACACGCTTGACCTCTTTAAATCCTAAAGGATTCGTTTGCGATCCTGACGATGCATAAACGCCAGTCGGTTGATTCAAAACTTGGTTGAGTATTGTTTCGTCAGTAACGTTAATGAGATCGGCACTCACAGCGGGAGTGCTAATGGCCATGCCAGAAGCGATAAGCCATGCTAATTTAGATAATTTCATGTTATTGCCCTAATTGTTGTTGAAAGATTCCTTTCTTCCCAACCGCACAATAGGAAGGCGAACGTTTTAGTCCACTTCTCTAACGTGACCTATCAACAGCTCTCTTTACAAGCTTGTTACAATTAGTTGTGTAAACAAACACTGACATGGTCGGACCGTTTTAAATGCAATAGCGTGTTCAACCTTGCTGTGAACCGTTTATCTAAAAGAGGTTATGGTTATTGATTCATCAATGACCAGAATTATTTACAGAATAAATGACTATTTAGTTATGAGAGACTGGCCGCAAATTTTATGTATAGCATGGTCGACGAGATAAGCGAGGGTCACTTGAGCGTGACCCTCGTCGATGTCATGCCTGTTATCTATGGCGTACGACGCTGACTAGACGATTGTGATTTAGTCAGGGGCTGGTGATAATTTGGCCAAAACAGAGAGGTTGGGCGTTGTTTTATTTGGTTGATAACGGCGGATCGGACCGATGCGATGTCTAGCTCGCAGTTACGCGAGCGCAGCGCGACGAATAATGCGAGGCCAAAGCTGACCCACAGATTGATAAAGCCAATCATCAATACAAAAAATAGGCTGGATAAAACAGTCAACCACGACTGGTAATCGCTAATATGCGCATAGGCCGCATGGGAAGAAGAGAAGGCAACATGGCGAATATCAAGCGGAACGTCAATAAGATAGCCTAAGTAACTGGTCATGCCTAAAAGCACACCAAAAATAAAGTTACCCCCCAATGCGCCATAGTTTTGATGAATATACAGCGCTATCCGCTCTCGTCGTTGAAGCGAGATTGCGCGGAATAACGGATGGCCGATTAACCGATCTTTCAACTCAATGTAGTCCGCCCGATTATCGAGTATGCCGGTAATAATACCTGACAAAAATAGCCAGACCCCAGCGATAGCGGCGTAAAGCCAGGCTAAACCATGGATCGGATGAATCGCAGCGGTTTGATAGGCCACTTGTTCGCTGTTTAGTACCGGATTGCCATATAAATGGCTAAAAAGCAGACTAACCAACACACTTACGATAATTGCCGCGGTGATATTGCCCCAGACTGCAAACCACTGAGAACGATTCACATTGATCAGTAACCGTGCCAGCTTTTTACTACGCGTGCGCCCTTGTTTGTTCTTTTCCACATGTGCAGCAAAGTTTGCCGCGGTCATCGCCGGCTGCTTGGTGGCAATGGTAAAGTGTAAAATGTGCACCAGCATAAAGCCGACGCCGTAGTTTAAACTGACCAGTAATGCATTATTGAGTGGTGATAATTGCAGGGTCTCGATATACATTTTTACCCATGCTAACAGGGCAATAATCACCCCTGCGCCGCAGGCGCCGCGCAGAATTTTAAAGTAATCGTTTTTGGTTTTGGCGATATAATGCTCGCCGTGGTTGCTCTTATTTTGTGTCACGCTTTGTGCGAATGTGCGGGTACTTTTGCGATAAATCGCGCGTACACTGTTGCGTTCAGTCACTGAAATAAGCAATTGCCGCCAGAGGTTTAATACGCAGCGTGCTTTTTGGTGTGGATGCCGAAAGTCTAGGATTTGGATCAGTAGCACCATTCGGTTTAACGTTTGATCCAAGCGCTCAAGCATACGTGAGGCGTGCGCAGAGAAGCCCATTTGGTTAATACCACGAGCTCGGATCCGCTTAACCTGCTGCTGACATTGCTCAATTATCACCCAAAAATGTGCCCTGTCTTTGGGATCCAACGTGTCGTTCTTAATCGCGTTCACAAGTTGGTGGGTTTCACGCTGCAATGCAATGAATGGCGAATCAACCTCGCTGAGACGTCGATCAATGCGTAATAGCTCTGGATCCAATTCCTCCGCGGCAATCCAGATAGAGAGCATTTCTAACGAATAACATAGCTCGCTTTTAATGTACGCACCTGTTGAGCGGATTGTTTCGGGAGCGGCACTTTTTACTAAGAGGCGGTATAGCTTAAACCAGCACTTATGAGAGATGGCTTTGACCCACGCTTTATCTTCCCCTCCTACAAAGTAACTTAATAGGTCGTTAATATCGTTACAGCGCTTAGGCGGCGGATTGACTTTGTTATAAAGACGACGAAAAATATCGGTAACAAGACCGTTTTTAGAGAAAATCCCCAACTGCACAAACGCCGGTGACAGCTTTATTTTTTTGGCTTCATTGCACACGCTGTTGGCAAAGAGCGCGGCTTGAGAGGGGGAGTTGGCTAACGCTAAGACAAGCTGCTCAAGACGCAATTCTGCCAGCTTTGGCTCTCCTTCACGAAGGTAGGTAAAGAATACATCAAGGCGCTCCGTGTCATTGGCACAGAGAGAGAAACCGTCTATCACTTTAAAGGCCGGTGTAATCGCAGGCATAAATCAATTTTCTTATCAGTAGATAGTCAACGCTCGCGTAGTCTACAAGAGCGAGAAAGCAGGGGGAAGCGAAAGCGCGCTTAGATCACATTTAGGCTACTCCCCAAGGTGTTCCACGCATGGCGCTGGATTGCTAAGCAAATCGAAAGCCGTTTGTTGTGACCCAGTCGCAGTTTTAGGGAAATATCGCTGGTTGTGAGCACAGCCAAAGCCTACGGTGGGTGGCTCGGAAAGTACTTTTCCGCGGCATCGTTTGCCTTTTCTGGAGTTTTGCCGAATATGATGAGTTTCACGAATCCGGTAGGTTCCGGCACGTTATGGTTTCACAACTTGGCCACTGCAGAGGGAACACCGGTAGCTTATGATCCTCAGGCGCGTGCTTTTCTGCCTATGCCACCATTTTGTGCCAACCGTGTCATTATAGGATGTAATTGGATAGCGCCTGAAGAAGGTGCTTTTTGCCGGGCTTGCGCAATGACAGCACTCGCACCAGATCCTGACATACCTAACGCCATTGATTACTGGGCAGAAACGGAAGCGGCTAAACGCTGGGTCATCGATAACTTAGGGCGGTGGCATTGGTTCCGACCAGAAGATCCTGGTACACGGCCTACCTTTCATATGCTCGCTGATGGTAATACGTTGGCGGCAATGGGGCATGGGGATGGCGTGGTAACAATGAGCGTTTCTGAGGCCGATCCTGTGGTGCGTATCTCCCGCAGGGAAGCCTTGGATGAACCGTATCGAACGCTGATAGGCCATATGCGCCATGAAATTGCGCATATGCTTTGGTGGCGCTTAAGCCTTCGAGAAGATTTTCTTAATGCATTTCGTGAGATGTTCGGGGACGAACGTATCGATTACACCACGTCGCTGGAAAATCATTATCATCAAGGGCCACCGGTAGGGTGGGAGCAGGCGTACATCACTTCTTATGCATCGGCTCACCCCCATGAAGATTGGGCGGAAACGGCAGCAAGCCTATTACATCTTACTGATATCACTGATAGCTTTGTGGCCTCGGGGCTTGTGTCGCCGGAGATGCCTAGCCACGGCTGGGATCCCTATGCCGAGCCTGACACGGAGCTGCTGGTTCATGTGGCCTCTGCCATTGTGATGCGAGTAAATCATATTAATCGATCCATGGGCTTGTCTGACGTTTATCCCTATGTATTGTCTGAGACTGCCCATCGAAAGCTTGCGTTTGTACATGACTGGCTTCGTCGTGGCGCGCAGGGGCGATGAGTTTTATATAGGTCAAAGGCCTTAACGAACATCTACTTGGAATGGTGTCTTTAAAAGACGATGGATGGGAATAGGATGCATCGCATCAACGTTGGTCCGTTTCCGATGCCTCAGTATCAAATAAAAGGAGTTATAAATATGGCGATTACGCCTAAATCAGACATGTCACCAGAAGTTTTGTCCTGGCGAGATCCTTCTATGGACTCTGTCCAAGGAACTGAAACCCCCAAAGATCCAAACAAAGGTTACATTGCGCTATTAGGGTGGAGTGTCAACGCAATTAAAGCGGCCCAGAAATTTGATCGTCGCTATATCGTGGTTGCACCTGAGTGGGCGCGAGATTTTTGTACTGCGAACAATATCCCGTTTATGTCATGGGATTTCCTTCGACTTGATGACACTTCTATCGAGCTTGCTAGAAAACTCAAGGCTGAGGGCGTCGATGTCGCTGTGCCACTGTTTGAAGAAACGGTTGAATGGTCCGGCGCGATCAACTCTGTACTGCTTGATAATCCTCGGATGTACGGGCAATCGATTTTATTCCGTGATAAAGCGCTAATGAAACGTCGAGCTCAGCTTGGCGGTATTCGTGTCGGCATTTTTGAAGAGGCGCATGAAAAAGAAGATATCGTGCGATTTATGAAGCGAGTTAATCAAACATTACTCAAACTTGACGGCGATCCAGACGATCCAATTCATGTCAAAGCGTTTGATAAAGCGGGTTGTTTAGGACATCGCATGCTGCGAACCGTTGACGAAATCGATGCTATCCCGGCTGAAGAATACCCGCTGCTTATGGAAAGTCATCTCGATGGATGGGAGTTTGCCGTTGAAGCCTGGATTCACGATGGCAAGATCATGTTCTTAAATATCTCTGAATACGTCACACTCGGCTACTCGGTGTTTGTGCCTGCGACAAAAGAGCTCGAGAGTTGGCGAGACGCGATTACTAAGCAAATTGAGTTATTGATTAAAACCTTTGATATCCAGTTCGGTCAGATCCACCCAGAATACTTTGTGACCAGTGACGGCACTATGTACTTTGGTGAGGTCGCCTACCGCCCACCGGGATTTAAAGCGTTTGAGTTGATTGAGCGAGCTTATGGCTTTAATGCTTATCAGGCTTCATTTTTGGTGTTTGATCCTAAGAGCACAAAAGAAGAAGTTGACGCTTTCTTCCCGCGTGAAGTTGTTGATGCAAAAGGCTATGCTGGCTGCTTTGGCGTATATCCCAAACGGCGTGTCGTCAGTCAGTTAGAGATGCCAAAAGAGTGTATAGAACATCCCTATTTTGATTTCCATGAGCTTCAGGCGCCTGCTGAAGAGACGGTTCCAGAGCGAGATGCGTTTGGTACCCACTGGGGGCTGGTGTTCTTCTTCGGGGATGATCCGATTAAAATGCGGGATTTATTAAAAGCCCAAGAAGACTTGGATTTTTACGTCTAGTACGTCTTGATATAACCTTGCTTATCCTCCGCAGCCTGGGTTAGAGGCGTCTCTAACCCAGGCTTTTTTTGTGGGTGTTACCCATGCAATACCGTGAAGGGTTAAATCATCACTGCAAACGACTCATAAGGGGCCAGTTTGTAGGTGGTGCTTAACTGTTTGACCGGATCCATGTTGTAGCTAAGGCAGGTTAAGGCCTTATAGCGCCAGTGTTCGGGGAGGGTGATGGTTTGTTTTTGCTCACTAAAGTTGCTGACCACGAGAATACGGTGGGTATCGTCGAAGCGCTCGTAGGCGATCACATCAGGGTGGGCTTCTTCCACAGGCGCAAACTGGCCATGTGCAATCACTGGGTATTGCTTGCGCAGCTTAATCAGCTCACGGTAGTGATAGAGCACCGAGCCGCTATTTTCAGTTGCCCGTGCCACATTGATGGTGGTGTAGTTAGGATTAACCGGTAACCATGGTGTTCCTTGGGTAAAGCCTGCTTGCGGTGCGTTCTCCCATTGCATTGGAGTACGGGCGTTATCGCGACTGTTTTGGTAGACCGCCTCCATCATGGTGTCTGGATCAACGCCTTCTGCAACACGCAAGTCGTAAAAATTGCGGGTTTCGATGTCTTGATAATCGTCGATAGACGGGAAGGCGACATTGGTCATCGCAATCTCTTCCCCTTGGTAGATATAGGGCGTGCCTTTCATTAAGTGCAAGGTTGTGGCGAGCATTTTTGCTGAGCGTGTCCGGTACTCTCCGTCGTGACCAAATTTAGATACGGCGCGGGGCAAGTCGTGGTTGTTCCAAAACAGTGAGTTCCAACCGCTATCGGCCAGCTCTTGTTGCCATTTGAACAGTACCTGTTTAAGGGCGGCGACATCCAGCGGCACGGGCTGCCATTTATCGCCGTCTTTCCAGGTCGCGGTAATGTGTTCAAATTGGAACACCATGGAGAGTTCATTGCGTTCCGGTGCGCTATAAAGTTTGGCGATCTCCGGCGTTGCGCCCCATGTTTCGCCGACGGTGAGCAAGCCTTTGCCGCCAAATGTTGCTTGGTTCATCGCCTGCAGCAGAGGGTGAAGGCGCGGGCCGTTGCCAGTGATGCCTTTGTCGATCTCTTTACCAATTAAATCTATTACGTCAAGGCGGAATCCCCCAATGCCTTTGTCAATCCACCAGTTCATCATCTTATACACGGCGTCATGGACGGCGGGGTTTTCCCAGTTCAGATCGGGCTGACGTTTGGAGAACAAGTGAAAGTAGTACTGCTCGGTGTTTGGCTCCCATTGCCATGCGCTACCACCAAAGATTGAGCCTTGATCATCCGGCGCACTGCCATCGGGTTTGGCATCACGCCAAATGTAAAAGTCGCGATAGGGACTGTTTTTGTCTTGAAGCGCAGCTTGGAACCAAGGGTGTTCGTCGGAGGTGTGATTGACTACCAAATCCATCACGATTTTGATGCCGAGCGAGCCGGCTTTATCAATCAAGCGCGTCATGTCTTCCATGGTGCCAAATTCAGGCGCGATCGCGCAGTAATCGGAAATGTCGTAGCCATTGTCATCCATCGGCGATTGGTACACCGGTGATAGCCATAACACATTGACGCCGAGCCAATGTAAGTAATCGAGTTTCTCGATAATTCCGTTCAGATCGCCAATGCCATCATCATTGGTGTCGTAAAAACTACGTGGGTAGATTTGATAAACAACGGCATCATGCCACCAAGCGTACTGCATACCCATTACCTCTTTGTTTTTTATCAGTTTGAACACGCGTTCGATAATGGATATGAATGTACCTGCCCAAGACGGGGATTAAAAATAGATAACTCTCTCTTTGTTATAGCTATATGGCTATACCAAAGAGTGAATATAAACCTATTTAACGGCTATGATTGATGCGAGTAAGTGTTTTAAACTATAACGGTTAAAGCAAAAATGTGAACGGTGATGCAATGGACGTAGAAAAAGCGGCAAGTTATTTTTTGGCTGTGGCTGAGAGTGGCAGCATTAAAGCCGCAGCGTTAAAGCTAGGGATCAGTCAGCCTACATTGACCGCGCAAATCCAAAAGTTAGAACAGCGTCTATTAAGCCAATTATTAATAAGGCATCCGCGTGGCGTCAGTATGACGGCTGCTGGCGAGCTTTATTATCAGCACGCAACGGCCCAACACGCTGCGCGCCAACGATTACAAGCACAGTTGCATGTGCTACAAGCCAGAGAAGCCGGACAGGTTAAGCTAGGGACGGGAGAAGCCTGGTGGCCTTTGTTTGTCGAATCGGCGGTGGTGGCGTATCAAGCCGAGCACCAGTGTTCGGTGCATATTGAGTTTGGTAATCGGTTGGCATTAATGTCATCGCTTTTAAATGGCGATATTGATGTTTTTATTGGCCATGAAATCAGTGAACTAATTGCCACCAGTCAGGTGCGTTTTACCCCTTTGTTCCAAGATACAGAAGCTTGGTTTGCACATCAGGATCATCCCTTGTTTGACCAATTGAAGCGCCACCATCAGCCGGTGTTGTCAGCGCATCTTTTTGACTGGCCATTATTGCGAGTGACACCCGATCATCCTCGCCATGCCCATTTACTTTCTCGTCCTTTACCACCGTTGCTAAACCTTCACCCGCATGCCTTTGATCTCGACTCACTCTCAGCCAGCATCTCGTTGTTGCAACGTACGCATGCTCTCATGCCTTACACCGATAAAGCCGCGTCATTTCTCGGCGCTAAGGGAATTAACATGCTTTGGGTTAATGCAGAAAAACGGGGCAACGTGGGTGTTTATACCGCGTACGGGGCGACAAGCGATAAAGTCTCGCAGTTCGTTACGTGTCTGCTGGAAAGCGGGACTGACTGGATGGCGAGCGATGTCGATTGAGCACCTCTTACCAGTGTGGGGCAGCTTATTGACGAATAAAGTGCTAGACTAGAGTGCTTTTGTCGCACATTGAATTGGTCGTGCTGGCTGCAAATGTAGGGATGAGTTAGCCGGCTCCATATTTCAGTGGCGACATCAATGGCATCAATAGGTAGGGCCAATTACCAATTTGGCCACTGCGCTGCTAATTTGTGGCGCAAATCACATGCAGTACCTTTATTATCAAAGGAAAGATGATGGTAATTCCAGAAAACAGCAGTATTGTTATTTTTGGTGCATCTGGCGATCTCACCTTCCGCAAGCTGATCCCAGCCCTGTATCATTTGTATGCGAACAAACAGCTGCCTGCGTCTTTCGCAATTCTTGGCGCAAGCCGCACCTTCTATAGTGACGAGTCGTTCCGTGACAAGCTCCGTCGCTCGATGCAAGAGCTTGAAGAAACCGATCCTGCCACGCTCGACGCCTTTATGGCGCACGTGCATTATCAATCGTTCAATATCTCTGACACCCACGAATATGGCGCGCTAACAGGGCGTTTAGACGAATTGTCCGAACAATATGGTTTCACCCAGCGTAATACGCTGTTTTATCTTGCTACGCCGCCGAAGCTGTACAACTTTATTCCTGCCTGTCTAGCCGCACATGGCCTGAATGATGAAAGTAACGGTTGGAAACGCTTGGTGGTCGAAAAGCCGTTTGGTTACGACTTAGCCTCCGCTCGTCAGTTAGACAAAGACATTCACGCCTACTTTGCAGAGCATCAGATTTACCGTATTGACCATTACTTAGGCAAAGAAACGGTACAGAATCTGTTGGTTTTCCGTTTCTCCAATGCGATGTTCGAGCCGCTTTGGAATCGCAACTTCATTGACTATGTTGAAATTACCGGTGCGGAGCATCTTGGCGTAGAAGGTCGCGGTGGTTATTACGACCAGTCGGGCGCGGTTCGGGATATGTTCCAAAACCACCTATTGCAAGTGTTGTCGCTCGTGGCGATGGAGCCGCCTGCACAGATCAATGCTGATGCAATGCGTGATGAGGTGTTTAAAGCGCTGCAATCGCTTGAGCCGCTCTCTGAAGACGACTTGCACAATAACTTGGTGCTGGGCCAGTACACTGAATCGCAAGTTGGCGGCAAAGCATTACCCAGCTATCGTGATGAGCCAGGTGTGGCGGAAGACTCGCGCACAGAAACCTACGTTGGTCTTAAGATGTTTATCAACAACTGGCGTTGGAATGGGGTGCCATTTTACGTGCGCACCGGTAAACGCTTACCGACGCGCGTGACCGAAGTGGTGATCCACTTTAAACAGACCCCGCATCCCGTATTCGGCAAAAATGCGCCCGAAAACCGCTTGGTGATCCGTATTCAGCCCGACGAAGGCATTCAAATGAGTTTCGGCCTGAAAGAGCCGGGTGCTGGCTTTAACGCCAAAGCGGTAAACATGGATTTTCATTATACGTCGCTGGAAGAAACCCAGATGCTGACGGCTTACGAGCGTTTATTGCTTGATGCCTTAAAAGGCGATGCGACCTTGTTTGCCCGCAGTGACGCGGTGGAAGCCTGCTGGCAGTTTGTTGAGCCAATTCTCCAATACAAGGATAATGGCAAAGCGCTATATGGTTATGCCTGTGGCACTTGGGGGCCGAAAGAAGCCGACCACTTGCTGGCGCGAGACGACCATGCGTGGCGTTTCCCCTGCAAAAACCTCACAGACACGGAATACTGCGAACTATGATCAATGCCCGTATTTTTGATGACGCCGACGCGGTGGTCAATCACTTAGCTGACGCGATGCAAGCGTTCAGCGAGCAAGATCGTGCCGTACACATCTCGCTATCGGGTGGCAGCACGCCCAAAATGCTGTTTAAGCGTTTAGCCAGTGATGACTACGCCACGGCGATTCAGTGGCAAAACTTGCATTTTTGGTGGGGCGATGAGCGCTGTGTGGCACCGGATGATGCCGAGAGCAACTTTGGCGAAGCCGACAAACTACTGTTTAGCCAGATTCGCATTCCAGAAGAGAACATTCATCGCATTCGTGGTGAAGACGATCCGGACGTGGAAGCCGCGCGCTTTAGTGCGGAAATGCAAGCGCTGATCCCAAGCGAAAACGGCACGCCTGTGTTTGATTGGGTCTTGCTGGGTGTCGGTGGCGATGGCCATACCGCCTCGCTATTCCCGCACGATCCTCAGTATGACAATACCGCACTGGCGCTGGTGGCCTCGCATCCTGAATCGGGTCAAAAGCGTGTATCAAAAACCGCCCGTGTGCTGCGCGCGGCGAAGAAAATCAGTTATCTGGTGTTGGGTGAGGGCAAGCAAGCGATCGTGAATGAGATCGCCACGCACGAGCCCACTCAACTGCCATATCCTGCCGCCAATATCCGCAGTGCCAAAGGCACGACGGAATGGGTACTCGATGCCGCGGCAGCAAAAAAATTACCAGGACAGAATTAATGGAGAGCACGATGAAAGGTGATATTGGCGTAATTGGTTTGGCAGTCATGGGCCAAAACCTTATCCTCAACATGAACGACAACGGCTTTAAAGTCGTGGCACATAACCGTACCGCGGCCAAAGTCGATGAGTTTCTTGAAGGCCCAGCCAAGGGCACTAACATCGTTGGCGCTTATTCGCTGGAAGAACTGGTTGAGAAGCTAGAAACGCCACGTAAAGTGATGCTGATGGTTCGTGCCGGTGATGTGGTCGATACCTTTATCGACAAACTGACGCCACTGCTTGAGAAAGGCGACATCATTATTGATGGCGGTAACACCAACTATCCAGATACCAACCGTCGTGTGGCAGCGCTGCGTGAAAAAGGTATTCACTTCATTGGTGCCGGTGTGTCTGGCGGTGAAGAGGGCGCACGTTTCGGGCCGTCTATTATGCCAGGCGGCTCAGAAGAGGCGTGGCCAGCGGTGAAGCCTATTTTCCAAGGTATTGCAGCGAAAACCGATACCGGCGAGCCATGTTGTGACTGGGTCGGCCGTGATGGCGCCGGCCACTTTGTGAAAATGGTGCACAACGGTATCGAGTATGGCGATATGCAGCTGATCACCGAGGCGTATCAGTTCATGAAAGACGGCCTTGGCATGAGCCATGATGAGATGCAGCAAGTCTTTACCGACTGGAACAAAACCGAGTTGGATAGCTATCTGGTCGAGATCACCTCGGACATCTTGGGTTATAAAGACGAAGACGGTGAGCCTTTGGTTGAGAAAATCCTCGACACCGCGGGTCAAAAAGGCACCGGTAAATGGACTGGGATTAACGCGCTGGATCTTGGCATTCCGCTGACCCTGATCTCTGAATCGGTATTTTCGCGTTGCTTGTCAGCATTGAAAGATCAGCGTGTCGCGGCAGAGAAGCTATTTGAAAAACATATCCAGCCGGTTGATGGTGACAAAGCCGAGTGGGTTGATGCGCTGCGTCAAGCGCTGCTGGCGTCAAAAATTATCTCTTACGCGCAAGGCTTTATGCTGATGCGTGAAGCGTCAAACGAGAACGGCTGGGATCTCAACTACGGCAACGTCGCGCTGATGTGGCGTGGCGGCTGTATTATCCGTTCGGCCTTCTTGGGTAACATCCGTGATGCCTTTGCTAAGGATCCTGACTTGGCCTTCTTGGGCTCAGATGCGTACTTTAAAGGGATCTTGGATAACTGTTTAGCGGCATGGCGTAAAGTGGCGGCGAAATCGATGGAAACCGGTATCCCAATGCCATGTACCACATCGGCGCTGACCTTCTTGGATGGCTACACCACAGCACGTTTGCCAGCCAACCTGCTGCAAGCGCAGCGTGACTACTTCGGTGCGCATACCTATGAGCGTCTTGATCAGCCACGTGGTGAGTTCTTCCACACCAACTGGACAGGCACTGGCGGTAACACCGCCTCGACGACGTACGACGTGTAACGTGACAGACTAAGTCACTGCTCGTAGCAATAAATAGAAAAGGGATGCATTGGCATCCCTTTTTGTTGGCATAAGCAAAAAACTCACTTAGCATAGGCGAAAAAGGAGACCCTATGCCGCGCCCTAAAATGCCCCGCCGTATCTGCGGAAAACCGCATACCAATTGTTTTAAACCCAACGCCATTCCACTCAGTGAGCTAGAGACGGTGACCATAGGTTTGGATGAGTTCGAAGCCATGCGCCTTGTTGACCATCAAGGGATGCAGCAACTGCAAGCCGCGGAAGTCATGGGCGTATCTCGTCAAACGTTAGCCAACCTGGTTAAACGCGCCCGCGCCAAAACCACCGCCTGCCTCGTAGAAGGCAAAGCACTGGTGTTTGAGTCAGAAGAGTAGTGTTGGGTTAATCATTTACAAAAAAAGGTCTGTGCTGTATGTGACTAACCAAAGTGCTTTTATGGTTTACTAAACTGTATTTTCACGTCAATGATTGCCGTGAAAATAGGTATTTTTAAACTAATGCTTCCATTTAGTTATTGTCATTCATCATGCGACTTAGCAAGGATGAGCGCGTGTTCGAAAAAGTATTTTGTCGCACGACGTTGCAGCTTGATTCGAACACTCTCCACGTCTTGACGTGACTTTCTTCATTTTTCTCTCACAGAATAGTTTGCATATGCCATAAATCAGGCGTATTTTTAGCATATGCCATTTATATAAAGAGAGAACGGAAGATGACAATTGCTATTGCGATGAACCAAGACCGTCCTGCGGGACATTTTATGAAGGCCGAGCACTTTGCGCTGTTTGACGACGATGGCCAAGCACTCGCTCAGTTCGCCAACCCACGTGTAACAGAAGGTTGCGGTGCCAAAAACGCCTTGATAGCGATGCTGAAAGCTAACCAAGTAACACGTGTGGTGACCCGTCATATTGGCGAGCATGCGTTAGCAGGATTACTTGATGCTGGCTTACATGTTTATCAGTTAACCAATGGTCGCCTAAATCCTACCCAGTGGTTGTCGCCTGCGTACTGGCAACCGCTTACGGATGCGAGTCAAGGGCGGCCGGCGTTGCAGCGAATGAAGCAACAGCAACAACCACAACAACGGAAAGCAGCGTGTCATTCAGGACGTGGGCGAGGGTGTGGCGCGCAAGATAGTGGTATAGGTGGTCAACATCGGGGGTGTGGACATGGACAAGGTCAACGAGGTCGAAACAGTGGCCACGGTTGCGGTTGCCATGAATAAGCAACCTGTTATCCCGCCGGATTCCCATCATCAGTGTGTGGCTTGCAGTGACAACGGGCTGTTTAATCTTAAATTTTATCAAGACGATAACAACGCCGTGACCGCAAGCGTATGGTTAGAAAGCACTTGGCAGGGGTATCAAGATCAGCTGCACGGTGGGATCATTGCCACGCTTTTGGATGCGGGGTTGACCCATTGTACTTTCTTGTTTGCCCCGCAAAGTGTGACAGCGTCACTTAATATTCGCTATCACCATCCGGTGCCTATCGCTGTTTATGGTGAGGTACGTGCTTGGTGTGTGAAAGCGAAACACGGAATGAGTCAGTTGGAGGCAACACTTACCGTTGCAGACACTGTGTGTGCCACTGCAACGGCAAGCTTTATGCAAACACGCGCGTTGTGAGCGTCAAAAACTAGCTGACCGCGCGGCGCAGGCGATCATGGACCGCAAGCCACGCTTCGCCATGAGGGGGCTGGGCGAGCCAGATTTCATCGACGCCCAGTTGGTCGGCTTGGGCGAGTTGGTGATATAACGCTTGCCCGTAGCGCGCGGCGTCATCCGGCATGGCAATGCAGACCAGATCATCCCGTGTCGGGGCGTCGCCAAAGTGAAGCAAGGCCGCGCGTTTTTCCGGATGGGGCGCAGGGAGATCAGACAAGTCCGCAGCCACCATCTGCAACCGGGTGTTGGGTTGGTAATGGCTACCGACATTGCCGGGTACTACGCTATCGTGCTGCTCGGGGGCGTCGACTGTTTCACCCAGCACGGCGCTCAACTCGCTGGCGGTGATGGGACCGGCGCGAAGTACACGGAATGGACGCTTGGTAAGATCGACAATGGTCGATTCCAGCCCATGCTGGCAAGGGCCGCCATCAATCACCGCGGCGATTTTTCCGCCTAAACCATGCATCACTTGCTCTGCCGTGGTGGGGCTGAGCTTTTTATACGGGTTCGCTGACGGGGCGGCAACGGCAAGTTGATGGGTGGCGAGCAGGTCCAATAACACAGGTTGCGCGGGCACGCGAAGCCCAATGGTATCCAATCCACCCGTGACTACCGGTGAAACATGCTCGGCTCGTGGCAGCAGCAGCGTCATCGGCCCTGGCCAGAAGGCATTCGCCAGCTTATATGCTTCATCAGGGATCTGCGTTGCCCACTCGGTGATCGACGTGACGTCACCTAGATGAACAATCAAAGGATGATTGGCGGGTCGCCCTTTGGCGGTAAAAATGCCCGCGACGGCGTCTGGATTGCTGGCATCCGCTGCCAGACCGTACACGGTTTCTGTGGGCACCGCGACTTGTTCGCCGGCTTTCAGCAGCTCGGCGGCTTGTGTTAGGTCCGTTGAACACTGCGCTGAGAGAAGTTGCGTTTTCAACGACATGCTCCGTTTTATGTTGCTACGTTCAGGTGATACCACTGACCCGAGCGATCGCGTTGCCATACTGCACCTTGCGCATCAATTTGCATCAAGTACAGCCAGCCGTGATTCGCCAGCGCGGCTATATCGTTATGGCGTGCAAGTATACTATCAATTGCCTCCCGAGGGGCAGCGATAAATACGCTTAATCGCACTGGCTGGTGGCGATATCGACGGCCATCGTGCACAGATTGATGCGATAAGCCAATTCGCAAGTCACCACCATTCCCTTCAAACACCCCAATGTGGCCACCCACGATGTTGTGCAGCAATTTGTTTCCGCTGCCGAATTTTTCCGGTGCGGTAACAGAAGCAAAGTACTGCAAGTTGATCCAATTGGTCACCACCATGGGCGCGGTGAGGATTGCCGTAAGCTGGCTAAAGTCACTGTCTCTATGCCAGTCGTAGTCGTGTAAAAAGCTGCGACCTTGCAAATTAATCTGTCGAGACAGGGTGCGCGGGCCCACGATTAACGCGGCGTTGTCACACAGTCCCCATTCAGGGCGCATTTGTGCCCAATCTTTGCCACGTGCTCCAAAGAAATGTTTAAGCTTCAAAGGCTGAGTAGGTGCCTGATCAAACTGACTGGCGCGGGTTGCACGTGCTTGCTCGCTCGCAGCGGCAAGCCACGTTTGCCACTGGGCATGCTCGGGGGCGTGAAAGACATCCAGCGCGTCGGTCGTGGTGTTGTGCATGGCGGCATAAAAACGGGTGCTGGCGGGAATCGTCACGCCTTGCTGTACCATGGCATCACGCACGTCGGCATCGTTAAGAAGCTGTGCGAGTACACGGACATTCACCTCACCGGTTTGTCCACCGCAAGCACCACAGTCAAGCCCTGCTGCATGAGGGTTGTTACAGGTTTCACTGCCATGACCCACCAACAAGACGGCATCGGCTAAATGGTCAGCAATGCCCATGGCGCGCAAGATACCAGCGCCTAGCTCTGCCTTTTCTGCTGCGCTTAACGGCATGTTGTCAAGGGTGAGCGCCCAATCACTGTCAGTATGACTGAGTCGATTCAGCGGGTTTTCGGTGCCAGAAATGCGCAATGCGCGCTTTAACAAACTCACCAGTTTCAGCATGCCACCGGCTTCGACCATGCCTAAATTGGCGGCGGGCGCATCAAGGCTACGTTGCCAGCCGAGCTTGGTCATCCGCAACCAGCGTTCGGGGGTGGCATGAGTTTGTGAGGCGGTGATCGCCGGTGCCAATAAGCCGGGCAGTTGCGGGCGTTGAATCTGGCTATCAGTGGGTTGATAGGCGATCGGCAAGCCAAAAAAGCCAGCAAAGCCAAGGGTTTGAATCCGATCAGATTGTGCTTCTAACGCGCGACGCATCGGTTCAGAGCGCACATCGATACAAAACACAGCTTGCAGCGTAGGCGAGGTGGCGAGAGTGTCGACACTGGCCTGCGCGGACAGGGCGTGTGCCCAAGGGCGCTGCTGACTGATTTCTAGCGCTTGCTGCCAAATCCACAGTGGCGCGAGCTGTTGTTGTGCTTGGTGATACCAATGGCGCACATTCACCGCTTGGTGGTGCATGGATTGACGAATGCTTGCCCACGCTGCTTCACGGTGTTTGGCAAGCCAACGTGCCAGCACTGTATCCCACGCGAGTAAAATCGCGAATAGGCCCATACCATGATCTTGCTGTTCACTGTCACCGAGCTGTTGCTGCCAATCTAACCAGGCTTGCCAGCTTGCCCAACCCGATAAACCATGCATCAGCGCGTGGCAATAGGCCAAGTTACCGTCTTGGTCGTGAAGGATCGGTTGCCAAAAGGCGGCCGCTTCCGCGATCAGGGCATCCATTTGAGTGGGCAGTGCGGCGAAATCGGCGAGCAAATCCACGCCAGTGAGGGTTTTAATGCCTTTATCTTGGCTCACCACACTCAACCAGCATTGATAAAGGTGTTCACCGCCTTGGCCTTGGGCATCAAAGCGCTGTGGGTATTGGTGATAAAGCGCGAGAAACTGGCTCACTTGCTGCTGGATTTCTTGCTGCCACGATAAGCCTTCTTGTGTTTCCCGAGTGCGGTCACACAACTCAGCCAATGGCTTCCAACGCGGGAGGTTACTGCTATGAATGCGCAGTGCACGCAGACAATCACTCACTGTTAATGCGCTGCCAGAGGTTGAAATGGCCTCGGCAAGGTGTGCCTCACTAATGGGCGATTGCCAATGCGACAGATAGTACGCCGACGGCATTAGCGGACAGTGGCCACTTAACACCGCTTGCTCAGCAAAGACTTGCTCAATGGGGGTAAAGCGTTGCGGCCACCATGGGTTCACCGCAATCATTTGATCCAACGGCCAGCTTGGCGCAATCGCTACGACCGCTTGCTGGGTGGCATCGCGAAAATCGCTCACATCGAGGGACTCGGGGTGTGCAGATACGTTGGGCGTTTTCGCAATCATTAACGCGTCTCCTTATGCGGTTGCCATTGGGTCGTTTGTAGTTGGATTAAAGAAGCACTCGGCCACCATTTGAGTGTTAGGCGCGTCGCCCACTCATCAAGGTAAGCCCCGGCGTTCAGCCAAATAAACAGGCGGTTGACCCACGCTTTGTGAGGCCAGTACTGGACCGCCAGTGATAGAGCAAACAGCGTGATAAACAGCACCAGCGCAAAGGCATCGGCAAATAAATAGGTGGCATTTCCACCCGCGACAAACACAATCAAGCTATGTTTAATGGCGGCGTAGAGCCCGAGCAGGCCAAGCGCAAACACGCTACTGAGCAGCACGCGTGTCGGGCGAGCAGCGCCTGGGCGGGTAAAGGCCGGTAATAGCAGCATGGTCATCGCCATCCACAGCAACCAACCGGCTGCCAAACTATTTAAAATACCAACACTCAGGTGCACGGCGACAATCAAACCGGCGGCGGTGGCCATCGCGGCAAGCCAATGGCAGCGACGCGGAACTGAGGCGTCAGCCAGTTGGGTGGCGAGCCAATGATTCACGCCATTGCCGCTGTTGAGGAAAGAAAACGCCTTGTAGAAAGAGTGCGCCAGCAAGTGAAGCAATGCCAACTCGTAAAGACCTAGGGCGATTTCGACTAACATCAGACCCATTTGTGCGACGGTCGACCACGCCAGTTTTACCTTAATGCTCACGCGTGTCAGGCTCACCAGTCCCGCCACCAGCGTACTGATGCCTGCGATAACCAGCAGGGCAAGGCTGGCACTGGGGCTTGCCGCGAGCACTGGCGCGAATAGCATCAATAAGATCCCGCCAAGATTCACAATGCCTGCATGCAATAAGGCAGAGACAGGCGTTGGTGCTTCCACCACTTGAATGAGCCAACCGTGCAAGGGCAGTTGAGCGCACTTGATAATCGCCACGCCCACCAACATAAAGGCGGCGATGCTTACAGACAGCGTGTGAGGCTGCTGGCTGACTTGAAACATCAATTGGTCAATCTGTGCGGTTTGGTAGTGGAAAAACAACAGTAAAAATGCGCTACCGAGTAGCAATTCGCTCAAGCGGGCGAGCAGCATTTTTTTGTGTGCCGCGAGTTGGGCGCGAGGCCGATGCGGATAGAAAAGAATTAAGCGACCCAATGAGAGGCTAACTGCCACCCAAGCGAGCCAAAACAGCAACAGGTGATTACTGACTAAAACCAACAAGACTGCTGACAAGGTGAGCAGTAAGGATGAAAGAAAACGGTGTTTGTCGGCTTCGCCCGCAAACGCAGTGGCACTGTATCGCCATATAACACCGCCAAGAAGAGCAACCAGTGCGAGCAGCACCAGTTTGAGCGGCGTGACGAGAAATAGGGATAACATGACTTACCTCACAGCAATAGTTATGCGAACCATTGTGAAAACTTACTACAGTTAAGTAAAATACATAATAAATAACTTTTCATTCTGTTTTAGAGAACGATGAGCCGACTTAACTACCATCATTTGTATTATTTTTGGCAGGTGGCACGCCATGGCAACCTGACCCAGACCGCCCGTAACCTGCATATTTCGCAGTCGGCGCTGTCGTCACAAATCAAGCAGCTTGAGCAGGCGATGCAGGTGCAATTGTTTGAGCGGCAAGGTCGTACATTGACGTTGACCGAAAGTGGCTATCAAGCGATGAACTATGCCGAAGAGATTTTTCGCCAAGGGGAAGAGTTAGAGCAGTTGTTATCCAGTGGCGGGGCGCTGTCCAGTGCCACGATTCGCATTGGCACCTTATCCACCATGTCGCGGAACTTTATCGAGCAGTTTATTCAGCCATTGGTCAATCAACGAGAGTGCCGCTATGTATTGCAGTCGATGGATCAAACCGGCTTGCTTCATGCGCTGTCTGATCACCAGTTGGATTTGGCGCTAACCAATATCGCGGTGCGGGGGACTAATAAACAAATTTGGCAGTACCAGCAACTGGCACGCCAGCCGGTCGCCGTGATTGGTTGGCCGGGTAAAGCCTTATCGCCCACCTTAGACGCCAGCTACCAGCACCAAGCGTGGGTGTTGCCATATGGCGATAACCCGATTCGCTCGGGGTTTGATGCCATCTCTGCGCAGTATCAACTCAAGCCTTACATCATGGCAGAAGCCAATGATATGGCGATGTTGCGCCTTTTAAGCCGAGATAATGACGCGTTAGCGGTGATGCCCGAAGTGGTGGTCCGCGATGAGCTAGATAGTGGCATGCTCACCCGCTATGCCTTACTGCCGAGTGTGTATGAGCCGTTCTATGCGGTATCGATTAAACGTCAGTGGGTACATCCGAAATTGAATTCGCTTTTAGATGCGTTCAGTGCGTCGCCGCTCGCGCATGGCGACGACCTTCCCGGCTGCAACGGTCAGAGCAATACCTAACTTCGTCCCAACAGCGCGCCCACTTTTTACGCCACGTAAAGGGGCGTTCGCACGTCAAACATGCCTTGGTGGGAAGATGCGGCTTTTTATGCGCCATCGTGGTTACCTCCAGGAGACTGCGTGGCACGTGAACGTCGTTTTGTCTGGCCGTTATCCGCGTGCTCAGGGCTATTTGTTCGCTCAGGGCTGTTTGGACGCACATGGGTGGCGAGTATCCGTGCTTTTTCGATACGAACCGCATCCTGTTGACGAAACGACCATAAAATATCACGCGCACGTTTGCCGGTTTGTTCGATATCGACAATCGGTTTGGGATAGTCTTCGCCAATTACCACTCCGTACATCATCGCTTCCATGTCGGTCATTTGCCACGGGGTGTGGATCAAACTGTCGGGCAAGGGAGAAAGCTCGGGTAACCATTCACGAATAAATGCCCCTTCCGGATCTTGCTCCTGCGATTGTTTCACTGGGTTATAAATGCGCAGGGTATTGGCGCCTGTCACGCCAGCCTGCATTTGAAACTGGGGGTAGTGAATGCCGGGCTCAAAATCGAGAAATAGCTGCGCCAAATGATGCACACCACGCCGCCAGTCAATCAGTAGGTGGTGGGTTAAAAAACTGACCAGCATCGCCCGCATACGAAAGTTGATATAGCCGGTGGCGTGTAGGCAACGCATACAGGCATCGACGAGCGGATAACCGGTATGACCTTGTTGCCATGCGAGCAGATGCGCATCGCTCTGCGGACCGTTTGCGTACTCAAAATGTAAGTAACCTCGATTGACGGGCCGATGCTCCATGTGATGCTCGCTTTCAAATTTCTGCATAAAATGACAGTGCCAATGCAAACGCGACACCATGGCTACCAGCGCACGCCGCCAACCCTTTTTCTGCCAATGGAGGAGGGTGATTTGATACATCTCGCGCACGCTGATGTTACCCCAAGCAAGATAGGGTGACAGTCGCGTACAGCTTTTGCGGCTGGCGAGCGGTTTAGAGATGTGGCGTTGATAGCGTTGCCCGCGCTCGCGGAAAAAAGACTGCAAGGTTTTATACGCCCAACTCGGGCCGCCGGGTTGAAAGCGTGGCGCGGGAGAATCCCACTTGTGGTGTTCGAGCGCGGGTAGCGTGAGTGATGTGTCTAGCCAGTGCGCTTGTTGCCAATCGGGATCAGCAAGAGGGGCACGCATCACCTTTTGCCATTCTGCATCCCAATCGACTCGGCTTTTAGCGCCGCGGATCACCGACCCGGTAGGATATTCATGCCATGGGATCTGATGGCTTGTCAGCCATTTCGCCACCGCTTTATCGCGAGAAAATGTCGCGTCGACGCCAATTTCTTGATGGCTGTAGACCGCGCCAATGGCCCGTTGCTGGTGGATGGCGTCGAAAACGGCAAGTGCTTCACCTTGGCAAATGGTGACCTGCCCGCCAAGCGGCGCCAGCTGCTGATTAAGATCGCAAAGCGATTGCCAGACAAACCGCCAATGGCGCTCGCTATAGTGCGGATCGTTAAGCAGCAGTGGCTCAAACAGGTACAGGATCACTAAGGGACGCCCCGCTGCAATGGCAGCTTGTAAAGGGGCATGATCCCGCAGGCGTAAATCGCGTTTTAACCACACAAGGCTGATGGGCGGGGACATAGGGCTCTCGACAGTAGTAACAACAATCTTCTATTCACCTTTGGCGATACGAGGCTGAATGGTGTTTGGATCCCTGATGGTGACGTGGTTGAGGTCTAATTTCTCTCATTAACAAGCGCTAAGCGCACAAAGCGAAATCAAAATGGTTTGCATTTGCTTTTTAGGCATCGGAAAATTACCAACTGTAGAATTAACTGACAGGCGCATCCCGCGCTTGTACTTAAGCAGTAGGATCGGGATATGTTAGAGGCAAAGGACGTTGCGTTTGCCGTCAACGGAAAAGTGTTGCTTGATAAGGTGAGCTTGTCGTTTACGCCAGGAAAAATCTGTGCGTTGGTCGGCCACAATGGTTCGGGCAAGTCGACCTTGATAAAATTGTTAGCGCAGCAACAGGCAACCAGCAGCGGACAGATCGCATTAGACCAAAAGCCCTTGTCGAAATGGTCAGAAAAAGCGTTTGCGCGCGAGGTGGCGTATTTGCCACAGCATTTACCGGCAACAGATAACTTAACTGGGTATGAGTTGGTCAGTTTTGGTCGCTATCCTTGGCATGGCTTGCTGGGGCGGTTGACCAAAGCCGATCACCAAGCGATCAACGAGGCAATGGCGCTCACCGGTACCCAAGATTATGCCGAGCGCTTGGTCGATACCTTATCGGGCGGCGAGCGCCAACGGCTATGGATTGCGATGCTGCTGGCACAGCAAACGCGTTACTTACTGCTCGATGAGCCGCTATCTGCACTAGATGTAGCCCACCAAGTTGAAGTGATGACCTTGGTGCGAAAACTCAGCCGAGAGCTGGATAAGTCCATCATTATTGTGGTGCACGATATTAATATGGCGGCGCGTTTTTGTGATGAGATTGTCGCCTTGCACAGCGGGCAAGTCCTGACTCAAGGTGCGGTTAGTGATGTGTTTCAAGAGTCGGCCCTCAAATCGATTTATGGTATTGAAATGCCGATTGCCGATCATGCCGCCGGCTATGCGGTCGCTATGCCGGGGGAGTTATCGCCAGTATGATCAAGTCCTCTTTTCTGACGCTTATGGTCTGGCTGACCGCGGCCATGATGTCAGCGAGCGTCAGCGCGTCGCCTCGTATTCTCTCGCTGGATTGGACCCAAACTGAAACCTTGTTGGCGCTAGGCATTACCCCAGTCGCGGTCGCGCAAAAGGCAGATTACAATTCGTGGGTGAAAGCCCCGCCCATTCCAGAGGACACTGTCGATATTGGGCTTCGCACCCAGCCGAACATGGAGCGTTTGGCCGAGCTTCACCCCGATAAAATTCTAATTTCGCCGATTTTTAAGGCGATGAAGCCCAAGTTAAGCACCATTGCGCGGGTCAGTTCAATTCCTCTCTATGAAAGTGGCCTAAGCTGGACGTCGTTAAAAACCGTGACGCGGAAAATTGCGCGCGAAGCTAACCGTCTGGAGGCCGGTGAAACTCTGATTGCCAATGCGAAACAGCAACTGGCGAGCCTGCGCGATACCATCCCCGGTGAACAACCCCCGCTGCTGATGATCCAGTTCCTAGACCCCAACCATGTACGGGTGTTTGGGACGAACAGTTTGTATCACGCCGCTATCAGTGAATTGGGGCTCAGCAATGCGTGGCAAAACACCACCAACAGTTGGGGATTTAGCATGGTCTCCACCCGCGAGCTGCTAGACCTTGATGCGCAGCTGGTGATTGTGCGCCCACTTCCCGCGGGCGTCGAGCAAACTCTTCAGACCAATATGTTTTGGCAATATTTGGTTAAACGCACGGGGCGTACGCCATTGATGATTGATCCGGTGTGGAGCTTTGGTGCGATTCCGTCGGCGTTACGCTTTGCGCGCCTTGTGACCGTGGCATTGACCGACCCTGAACAAGGTGGGCAGTCATGAAACTGAAACTATTATGGGTACCTTTGGCGTTACTGGCGGCACTGTTAAGCCTCGCCTCCACTCAGTTGGGGCAGTGGGATGTGAATGCATCTATGCTCTGGCAGTCGCTGTGGTCGCTGGATGACAGCGCGTCGATTGGGGTGGTGATGCATTTAACCTGGTGGCCGCGCTTGGTCACCGCATTACTGGCTGGCGCATGTTTGGGACTGGCCGGTACCTTGATGCAACAGGTGTTACGTAACCCACTAGCTTCGCCGTCGACGCTGGGGGTGGCGAATGGCGCCAGCTTGGCGCTGATGCTAGCAACGCTTTATGCCCCTTGGCTACTGACTTGGTCGAGCGCGATGGTGGCGATGTCTGGCGGGGTGCTGACTATGCTGGTGGTGTTTGCGCTGGCATGGCGACGCGGCCTATCGCCCACCGTGGTGGTGATCGCGGGTTTGATTCTAAATCTATACTGCGGTGCGCTCAGCACTGTACTGCTGTTGATGAATCAAGAAGCGCTACACGGCATGATGGTGTGGGGCGCGGGCTCGATGGTGCAAACCGACTGGCACAGTGTACAAGCCTTACTGCCACGTGTTGGATTGGCGGTCGTGTTGATCCTTGCCTTATTAAAGCCGCTCAACGTCTTGAGTCTTTCGGATGAAGGAGCGAAAAGCTTGGGCGTATCACTGGCGAAAATCCGCGTAATTGCTCTGGGGCTATCGGTGCTTCTGACCGCGTGGGTGGTTAGCTTGATTGGCGTGATTGGCTTTGTCGGTCTCGCCGCGCCCGCGATTGCGCGCTTATGTGGCGCACGTAAGCTCATCACCCGATTGAGCCTGGCGATGATTTTAGGCGCATTGATGTTGGCAGCCACCGATTTGGCTGTCCAACTGTTACCTGGCCGCCGGGCCATGATGGTGCCCACTGGGGCGGCGACGGCAGCGTTAGGGGCGCCTCTTCTTTTGTGGTTGTTGCCACGGGTGTCACTGGGGAATCGTCAACGCCAACAGATGCAATCGGGATCGCCCGCACCACGTCAGGATTGGCCGTTAGGCCGAACGTTGATGTTACTGGTGTTAGGTGTGGTGATTTTTGCCACCGTATCGCGTCAAAGTGAGGGCTGGCAGTGGCTGGCGCTCAGCGGCGATTGGTCTTTGTTGGAATGGCGCTTGCCACGCTTGCTGGCGGCGGCATTGGCGGGCGGTGTGCTTGCTGTTGCGGGTGCCGTGCTTCAGCGTTTAAGTGCCAACCCGATGGCGAGCCCTGAGGTGATGGGGATCAGTGCCGGCACGGCGCTGGGGCTGATTGTCACTATTTTTGCGGGCATGGGCGCGTCTATGCTGAGTTTGTATGTCGGGGGATTAATCGGTGCCGGCGCAACCTTGGCGTTGATTGTACTACTCAATCACAAAACCGGCTTCCAGCCAGAAAAGGTGTTGCTCACTGGCGTAGCCATTGCCGCACTGATGCAAGCGGTACAGAGCTTCTTGATGGCGGGCGGCGATCCTCGCGCGTATCAAGTCCTCGCTTGGATTTCAGGCTCAACCTATTATGTGACCGACAGCACAGTGACTACATTGGCCTTGGTTGCGGCGGTGCTGGTGGCACTGGGATTGATGTGTCAGCGGTGGCTCGATATTTTGCCGCTCGGTGGCGAAACTGCTCAATCGCTAGGGGTAAAGGTAGGGCGTGCCCGCATGCTGTTGCTGGCCCTCGTCGCGGTCATGACCGTCAGTGCCACCTTGGTGGTAGGGCCGCTTAGTTTTGTCGGCTTGATGGCTCCGCATATTGCGCGCAGTTGGGGTGCGAAAAATGCCCGCGCGCACATGATCACCGCCGGATTGATTGGCATGGGATTGATGCTGTTTGCCGATTGGCTAGGACGACAATGGCTGTATCCGCAAGAAATGCCAGCTGGGATCATTGCTTCCTTGATAGGCGGGCTTTACCTCATGGTTGTGTTACGTAAGCTATAGTTTTAACGTACGGTGATCGACAAGATCGCCTCATCCCTAACTAAAGAGATACAGTTTGCATCTCTTTTTGTTTGAGGAGCCAAGAGAATGAACAGTGATTCCATGCAGCGTGTGGCGGTTGTCGGCGCAGGTGGCGCGATTGGTGAAGCTTTTTGCCGCGCATTGCTCGACAAGCCATCCATTCAGCAAGTCTTTGCCTTGGGGCGTCACCCCGCGCTACTTGCCGAAATAAGTGAAAAGGTCACCCCGGTGACAGTGAACATTCGCGATGACGCATCGATACAAGCGGCGGCCGAGCACATCGACGACAACAGTCTAGACGCGGTGATCATTGCCTCGGGGATGCTTCATGATGATGCGGTCAGCCCAGAAAAACGCCTCGCGGCGTGCAGCAGTGAGGCCATGCACCAGCTGTTTGATGTGAATGCCGTTGCGCCGCTGCTGTTGAGCAAACATCTAGCGGCCAAACTGAAACGTAACGCTGAGGCGAAGCTCGCTATCTTGTCGGCGCGCGTGGGCAGTATTAGTGACAACCGTGCGGGCGGTTGGTACGCCTATCGTGCAAGTAAAGCGGCGGTGAACATGCTGATCAAATGCATGAGCATTGAACTTGGCCGCCAGGACAAATCATTGACCGTGGTTGGTCTGCATCCGGGGACCGTCGACAGTCATTTATCCGCGCCATTCCAAGCCAATGTTAAGCCCGGTAAATTATTCAGCCCGGCTCAATCGGCTGGCTACTTATTGTCGGTATTGGATGGCCTAGACAGTCGTCATACTGGGCGTCTGTTTGCGTGGGACGGGGAAGAAATTGCCCCATAGGTTGGGGCATTGTTGCGTTATTTCCAATGCAATGGCTGCTCCAAAGTCGACAAAGGCTTTTCCGTGCCAAGCCCTATCATTTCATCATATGCCGTGTCAGTGACCAATACATATTGCGCGGCATTAACCCATTCAAAATCATCTTTTACCGCCAGCAAGCTGCGAGATAAATAAGGTTTATCGCCTTGATAAATTAGCTTCTGCTCCACCGTATCGCCGTGACGCAAAAAGGCTATTGCTTGATATAACATGCCATCAATGCCGCGGATCTGAATCTTGTCAATGTTGTCGTAATTTATCAGTTCGCTCAGTTGTAAATTCATCACTCGTCCCTGCAGTTAGGCCTTTCTCAACCACTACGAGCCATGCAAGCACGCGGATCCCTCGAGGGTGAGGCATTACCCGTAGCGACAGCCTTTTGAACGCACAATGTAAAATAAATGTTACGCAAAAGTAAAATTAAAACCGAGGTGAGGAGATGATTTTCTCTGCAAAGTCGACGTAATCTGTGAGTAACGGAAACATTGCGTAAGGCTAAGGGCCGCTGTTTACGCGCGATTTTTACGCCAGACAACGACACAAGGCGGTGAACGTGAAACAGAGTAAATACGAATCCAAACCACTTAATGAACTGGGTCGTGTAGCCTGGTCGGCACAAGAAAACGATGTATGGCGCCAGTTAGTCACACGGCAGCTTGCGTGCATCAAGGACAAAGCGTGTCAAGAATATCTCGACGGTTTACGACTGCTCGACTTGCCGCATGACACGGTGCCACAGATCCCAGATGTCAATGCAGTGTTAATGCGAGAGACGGGCTGGCAAGTGGCCCCCGTGCCTGCATTGATTGATTTCGACCATTTCTTCGCCTTATTGGCGGATAAAAAATTCCCCGCGGCGACCTTTTTGCGCACCAAAGAAGACTTTGATTACTTGCAAGAGCCGGATTATTTTCATGAGATCTTCGGTCACTGTGCGATGCTCACCCACCCAGCATTCGCTGAATTTACCCATATGTATGGTCAGCTCGGTAAGCAGGCCACGCCCAAAGAGCGCGTCTATCTTGCACGCTTGTATTGGTTTACGGTCGAGTTTGGTTTACTCAGTGACGCGCAAGGCAATCGCAGTATTTATGGCGGCGGGATCTTGTCTTCGCCGGCGGAGACCGAGTACGCCTTTAATAGCGACAAAGCGGTGCGTAAGCCTTTAGAAGTGATAGATGTCATGCGCACGCCATATCGGATTGACATCATGCAACCCATTTACTTTACCATTGAGTCGATTGACGACTTATTTGCCATCAGCCAACGTGATTTGATTTCTGATGTGCATCAAGCCATGGAACTGGGCCTTCATGCGCCTTTGTTCCCGCCCAAACCGAAAAAGACAGAACAGCAAAAGGAAACGCAACATGTCTGAACTAACTGAGTTGAAATGTGAAGCCTGTAATATTGATGCCCCATTGGTCAGTGCTGAGGAAATGCCGACGCTGCTTAAAGATATCCCACAATGGAGCAAAGTGACGCGAGATGGGATTGATCAGCTCGAACGCGAGTTTACTTTCCGCAACTTTAAGTTGGCGTGGGCGTTTGCCAACCAAGTAGCTGAACTGGCTGAGCAAGAAGGCCACCATCCGGCTATCTTGCTGGAGTGGGGTAAAGTGTCCGTGACTTGGTGGTCGCATAAGATTAAAGGCCTGCACAAAAATGATTTTATTTGTGCGGCGAAAACCGACGGCATTGCGCCTGAGTAAACCAAAAAAACGCCCCGAAATTGAACTCGGGGCGTATCTTTTTCGCTCACTTGCTATCTATCCCTGTCACGCAAGTATCAATCCTGCGAGGCTCACATCTCTCATTGGCACGTCTCGGCTATCACACTCATAGCGCAAAATAGGATAGATTTAAAAAGTGACAAGGTCACTTTATCGTGTTGAGTTTACTCTTCTTCGTCGCTTGTGTCTTTTTGTTTGGCGGCAAAATACTGCGCCAATACGTCGTCGGTGAGCTCGCCTTTTTCCTCAAGCGCTTTGAGTTTTGCCACAATCGCTTTTTGTTCGTCGAGTGACGGTAACGAATCCGGCTCGTGCTCGGGGGCATCATCAGCGAGTTGGTTTAAGATATCCATGATTTATCCTCTTAGTGTCTTTGCGGGAAGCGTAGCAAAATTCATGATTTCTCCCAAGTAAAAGGCACTATCTTGGTAGGGAAATGGACTTAACATACTCACTTTAATCAAAAAAACGATCAAAAGTCCTTCCTTTGGTCTAAGTTTGTACTAAGGGATTGTTTTGGGGGGAGTACATTGTGAGTGAGATTTTTTTTTCGTGCCAGCCGATCTTTGACGACAAGCAAAATCAGTGGGGTAGCGATTTATTATTTCGTGAAGGGTTACAAAACAAATTTCCCTCGATTGATGAAGATACTGCAACATCACGGATTCTAAGTGCCAACTTTCTCTCGGGGAAGGAGCTTGATGATGATTTGCGCTATGTCGTGAGTTTCTCAGAAACGGCCTTATTAGATGAGATACCCTTTTCTATTCCTGTCGCGCGCTTGGTTCTCTATATTACGGAGACGTGCAAAGCAACGCCTGTACTGACTAAACAGCTAGAGGCCTACCGAAAAGCAGGGTTTACGATACAGGGTGACAGCGGTATGTTTACTAACCGCTGGCAGCGGCATTTGCATCTGTTTGATGTCATTTCTGTCAGTATGGCAAGCGAAGACCCGATGAGTTGGGTTGGTGTGATGTCTGATTATCCAGATATTCAGTTTCTTGCGAAGAAAGTTGAAAAAAAAGACGAGTTTATGCTGGCCAAGCAACTTGGGTTTAGCCTGTTTCAGGGCTATTTTTTTGAACAACCGCAAGTAAAAAGTCATAATGATGTGGCGCCATCTGTGATCAGCTTATTAGATGCTTGCATCGTGATTAATCGTAGTCCTCATGATATTGATGAAATTACCGACGTAATTTCTCGTGATGTCTCGTTACTCTATAAAGTTGTAACCAGTGCGAACATCCTAGCTAAATCGAAAAAAAAGCCGATCACAAACCCGAAGCAAGCGGTTGTCTATCTAGGGCTTGAGTCGTTGCGTCGGTTAATATCCTTACTCATTATGTCGAATATGAATCATCAGGAATGCTCTCATTTGCAGACATCCGCGATACTCCGTGCGATTTTTATGCAACAGGCGGCGCCAATGATAAAAGGTATGGATCCTGATGAGGCCTTTTTAGTTGGTGCCTTTTCACTGCTTGATGCTATGTTGGCAGCGCCAATGGAAGATTTAGTTGGGAAACTTGATCTCGACCAAGAAGCGAAAAATGCACTCTTGTCTCAATCAGGACGTTATGGTGAATTGTTAATGTTATGTAAGCACATTGAGCATGCCAATTGGGAGTGGGTCGGCTCAGTATGTGAGAAAATGACGTTAAAAGAACGTGCTGTACTCAAAGCTTTCGATAAAGCACGTTTTCAAACTCAGACCTTAGCTGCAACGATGCAGGTGTAAATGATGAATCAAGTAGGGATGCGGCTAGCCGTCGTTTTAATGGTATTGGCGACCTTATTACTGGGCGTTTTCGGATACTATAATTATCACGTTGCGAAAGAGCGCCTTGAGTCAGACATGAACCAAGACATTAATTCGATTACCCAACGTTTAAAGCAGCGGTTACCAACGTTAATGTGGAACTATGACTTTAATAATGTACAAAATGATCTAGATAGTGAAATGGGATCACGCTATGTACACCGTTTAGAGTTAACCGACTCTAATGATCAGTTTCGTTATGTGACTGACTCCAAAGGTATGCGCTCCAGTGACGAGTTAAATAAAGTCATCGTTCCAATGGTTTACAATGAAACCAGCCCGTCTGTCCAGGTGGGTAAACTAATCATTTATCAAGATAGTCGTTATATTAATAGAGAGTTAAATACAGAAGTGCTCCGTACAGCGACACAAATCGTACTTTTGAATCTATTAGTGGTTTTTTTTATTTGGAAATATGCCAAGCAAATAAATCGTGCAGAGAGAAGTCGCGCATATTTGGATACCGTTATTCATAGTTATACGGATGCTTTGTTAGTGCTGGGCGAAAAACACCGCATTATTACAATCAATGAGTCGGCAAAAAAGCTTTTCGAACTTGAGTCGGTTCCCGACGAAGCAATCAGTTTATCCACGATAATTTCTCGTGTTACGCCTAATTCTCGTGGATATTTTTCTCAAGCCCTTTACGGCTTGAATGGGCGTGTTGAACGCTCCTATGAAATAGAGACTGACGGGGGCGTTCGCGTTGTACAAGTGAAATCGACCCCCATTAAAGACGAAGATCCTCGCGCACTTAATGTCGCCATTATACGTGATATCACTGAGCAACATCTGGACAAGCAAAAAGTGTCCAAAGGTGCTGAGCTTTTCTCGGCGATGAAGAGTTTACAAGATAAATTTTTGATACGTGAGGACTTTAAAAAGAGCTTTAAAGATGTGTTAGACATTCTACTGCGTATTGGTGAGAGCAATCATGGTATTATTGTCGAAGTCGGCCATCATGACGATAATAATATAGATTACAACCTCCCTTACCGTATTTTGGCACAAACGCGCCTGGTTAAAAATAACTTTATTGGTGAGGAATTTGTTCGTGGTTTAATCGAAGATATTATTGAGACGAAACAGAGCAAGCGTAGTCTGCAGATGGCAGGTGTTGCCGGTAATAACCAGAAAATGATTGTTAATGTGTTTGGCACGCCGCTCTACATGTCAAATCAAATGGTTGGTGTGGTTTGCCTTTTTGATGAGTCTACGACATACAATGAAGAGTTACAAAGCTGGATAGAGCCGATTTTATCAAGTTTGAGTTCGATGGTGCACTTTGTGCAACAGAAAGCACTGAACGATATGATTTCACGAGAAATGGCGCGAGCGAAGGAACAAGCTGAGCGCGCAAATGAATCAAAAACTAACTTCTTAGCAATGATGAGTCACGAGATTCGCACACCCATGAATGGGATTGTGGGGATGTCTAATCTATTGATGGAAACGTCGCTTACGCAACAGCAACGCTATTTTGTTGACACCCTACAGAATTCGTCGACGGCATTATTAAATATTATTAATGATGTGCTCGATCTCACCAAAATAGAAGCAGGTAAAATGACGCTTAGCAAGCAGTCGGTAGATTTAGCTGAGATCGTACATGAATCTCTAAGTATATTTACGGCGAAAGCGGCTGAAAAACAATTACGTCTCCATTGCTATATCGACCCCAACATGTCATGTGACATTGAATTAGATGCGATGCGTTATAAACAAGTGATTATTAACCTTGTTGGTAATGCAGTGAAGTTCACTAAGCGCGGTCATATCTGTGTTAATCTATTTCAAACGCATGATGATAGTGGCATCACTAAGCTTGTCATGGAAGTCGAGGATACCGGGATTGGTATTCCGGAAGATCGTCATGATGCTATTTTCGAGAATTTTACGCAAGTTGATAATTCATATTCTCGCTCTTATCAAGGAACCGGCCTGGGCTTGCCCGTCTGTCGCAAGCTTTTGCGTTTAATGGATGGGGATATTTATATACGCAGTCAAGAAAACCAAGGGACTACTTTTGTCGCGGAAGTGCCGATTAGTGTCCCTAATCCTGATTGTACGCTCTTATCAAGTTACGACTTGAGCAACGCTCTTGAGGGTTATCATATATTTTTAGTCTCTGGCGATAGAATATTGACTAAGACGCTGACTGCTTATTTACAAGGTTTTAATCTCGCGCTGACGCCATGCTCTGATGGACGAAACCTTGAACTGGACGAACCGGAACAGACGGTCCTAATGGTCGATCAAGACAAAATGCAAGGCTGCCAGGCATTTGTTGGCAGCGTGCATAAGTGTATCGCAATCAGTCATGATGGGCATCATGATACAGGAATGGCCACGCTGACTTGTCCCATTTACCATGCTGAGCTTTATAGAGTATTGAACGAAGATGAACATACATTAGTTGATCCAAGTCCGGATGTAGGGCAATACGACAGTATTAATTTTGATCTCAATGTCTTGGTGGCAGAGGATCATCTTGTTAACCAAGAACTTATTGATATTATTTTGGCACAACTTGGCTGCCAACGAGCGCTAGCCGTGAACGGAAAAGAAGCGCTTGAACTGCACAAAAAGACCCCTTTCGATATCATTTTGATGGATTGCCAAATGCCGGAAATGGATGGCTTTGAAGCGACTCGGCAGATCCGTGAATTCGATAAACACACGCCAATTTTAGCGGTAACAGCCAATGCGTTGTCTGGGGATGCTGAGCGATGTGTGGACGCGGGAATGAATGGGCATTTAGCTAAACCGTTTAGTAAAGATCAATTAATTGAACTGTTACTACTTTACGCTAACCCAGACTCGGTCCGTTATGGCGATGATAGCGGCGTTGAAGCTCAGCCCCAAGATGATGGAGAACCTGCCATGAGTGACTCATACCCCATTGACGTTCAGCATGTCAAAGATCAAGTAGGTGATAGTATGGAGCTAGTGACCATGCTACTTAATAAATATGTTAATAATCAAACCCAAGATTTAACCGCGCTGAAGCAAGCATTTGAACAGCAAGATGTGGGTAAAGTTAAAAAACTCGCACACAAAATGAAAGGTGCAGCAGCCATGATCGGAGCGAACGAACTGTCGAAAACGTGTCTAGAGTTGGAAAAGTCACCGCATGAAGATCTGGAATCGTTGCAGCCCTACATTCTTCCTATTGAGAAACACACAGCATTAATTGTCGAACAAACAGCCAGTTTATCGGAAACATCTTGATACATGCTCTGGCGCTGGTTAGCATAACACTCAGTGCCGGTTAGAATGAAAAATAAAGACCCATCAAAGACCTAGGGTCTGACAGTTGCTGTCGGACTCTAGGTTTTATTGTTAAGGATAAGCTGATGATAAAGCGTTTTGTATTAGCCAGTTGCGCTGCTCTCATCCTTTTTGGGTGTGGTGAGCCAGCGATATCTTCTCCCTCAGAGACGCCAACGCGTCCTGCTAAGTTATTGACTGTGGTAACGAATGAAGAAGGATTAACCCGGGAGTTCCCCGCTCAGGTTGAAGCAGATAACAAAGCGTTACTATCATTTCGAGTCTCAGGCGTTATTGAATCTATGCCGATAAAAGCAGGAATGGATGTCAAGAAAGGGCAGATGCTTGCGGCGCTTGATAATCAACAGTATTCACTGCAGTTAGACAAAGCGCGTGCACAATACCAGCTTGCTCAGGTTCAATTTAACCGTGCTGATCGCTTACACAATGATAAAGTTATTTCGGAGCAGCGGTTTGATGAGGCGCGTTCGGCACTTAGCGAAGCTGCGGCGGGCCTTGAACAGGCGCAAACCAACCTAAATTACACCGAGCTCAAAGCGCCGTATGCAGGCACAGTGTCATTAAGAATGAAAGAGCGCAACGAGTTTACTCAAGCACAATCTCCGGTGCTGCATATTCAATCTAAAGATGTTATTAACGTGAGTTTCCAGTTACCGGAGCGCTACTTTCACTATTTCGCCCAGCATCTTGATACCTTAACGCCGAGTGTTTCTTTTGACACGTATGAGCATCGCCAATTTTCGGCTCAGTTTAAAGAGATCGATACTGAAGCGGATCCAAAAACCGCGTCTTATCATGTCACGGTCAGTCTGAGTCGACCCGATGCGGTCAATGTATTACCAGGGATGGCTGCGAAAGTCCATGTCACCATACCGGCGCAATCACAGCCCCAAATCCCTGATACGGCAGTGGTGCAATCAGACTCAGGAAGTGCGGTTTGGCGGGTGAATGAAGACGGAGAGATCACCTTGGTTCCTGTCGTGCTCAAAAACGGCAAGATTACCTCTGGGCTTGACAATGGCGATGTCATTGTCGTGACGGGTGCGGGCGCACTTGAAGCCGGTGATCGAGTGAGAGCTTGGGTGAAGGAGCGAGGATTATGAGAATAAAATTAATCAAGGTGCTGCTTTGGCTTAGCGTGGTACTCGGGCTAAGCGTTATCAGTGGCTGTCAACCTGATCCGGCGTCTCATTCAGCACCTTTGCCTGTTGTTTCAACTCATACAGTCGCACAACAACAGTTGGATGAGCGGATTGCTTTCCCCGCGGTTGCCGCTGCCGCCGATAAAGCCAAGTTAGCGTTTAGGGTGCCGGGCGAAATTCAAGCCATTAATGTGCAAGCCGGGGATCGTGTGTCAAAAGGACAGGTCCTCGCCCGTCTCGAACCGACGGACTATCGCTTAGCGGTTGAAAATGCGAACGCAAAATTCGACGTTGCTAACTCACAGTATCAGCGTTCGGCACCGCTTGTTGAAAAAGGAATGCTAGCCCAGTCTCAGTTTGATGAACTAAAAGCGCAGCGACAAATTGCACAAGCAGAATTAGCCTTGGCTAATCTCCGTTTATCTTATGTCGCATTGAAAGCCCCCGCTGATGGAGTGATATCGAAAGTGAACGCAGAACCTTTCGAGACTATTGCTCCGGGACAAGGGATTATGAATATTCATGATGCGTCACGCGCTGATATTCGCGTTCAGGTCCCAGATGTTCTTTTTAGTCACAATGCAGGTGGGGATGCAGCATCTGTGCAAACACGCTTGCAACCTAAGGTCGTTACTGAGCAAGGGCAGTCATACAAAGCCACCGTCGATGAATTCACCGCAGAGCCAGATCCCAACAGTGGGGCATTCGTGGTGACGTTGACAATGCCAATGCCTGATGACCAATTCATATTGGATGGTATGCCGGTACAAGTCAGTATTGCTCGTGATGGATTAAAAATGACGCGTACAGGCCTTTCAGTCCCTATCGAAGCGATTTTCAATCAAGATGGCGATCCACTCGATCGCGATCATAGTTATGTTTGGGTCTACGATGAGGCCTCCCAAACGGTAAGCAAACGACAAGTCGAAATGGGCCGCATTCATGGGCAACAGATTGAAGTCGTAACGGGAGTTTCTATGGGTGAGCGTATCGTCGTCGGCGGTGCCAACCATCTGTCTGAAGGACAAAAAGTAGAATTGGCGTCAAAAGAGGAACAAGCATCATGAAGCAAGGTGTGGCGGGTTATTTTATTCAAAACAAGGTGATCAGTTGGATGATCACCCTGATTTTTCTTATCGGCGGCACCCTTGCATTCCTAGGATTAGGGCGCCTCGAAGATCCTGCTTTTACGATCAAAGATGCGATGATCGTCACCAGTTACCCGGGGGCGACACCGCAACAAGTGGAGGAAGAAGTCACCTATCCACTGGAGAAAGCGGTACAACAGCTGACTTATGTTGACGAGGTGAGATCGATTTCTAGCCGAGGCCTCTCGCAAATTACAGTGAAAATGAAACCCAAATATCGTTCAGATGATTTGCCGCAAATTTGGGATGAATTGCGACGAAAGGTCCATGATGCCCGAGGCGAGTTACCGCCTGGCGTTAATCCACCTTCAGTCAAAGACGATTTTGGCGATGTATTCGGCATCTTACTTGGAGTAACTGGAGAGGGTTACAGTTACAGCGAGCTAAAAGATTATGTTGATTTTTTGCGTCGTGAGCTGGAGCTTGTTGATGGCGTGGGCAAGGTACAAGTTAGTGGGGCTCAGCAAGAACAAGTCTTTGTCGAGGTCTCAATTCAACGATTGAGTAGCCTGGGGATCTCGCCAGATACTCTGTTTAACCTGTTAGCGACCCAAAATCTGGTCAGTAACGCAGGGGCGTTGCGGGTCGGTGATGAATATATCCGTATTCACCCAACTGGCGAGTTTTCTTCTGTTGAAGAATTGGGCAGTTTGATTTTAACAGAAGCAGGTTCCGAGGGATTAATTTACCTACGTGATGTGGCGGATATTAAACGTGGATACCAAGAAGTCCCGCGTCAAATTATTGCTTACAATGGTAAGCAGGCACTCCAGGTTGGGATCTCGTTTGCTGATGGCGTCAACGTGGTTGAAGTGGGTGAAAAAGTAGATAAACGATTAGCCGAGCTGAATAGCGATCAGCCGGTAGGTATTCACGTTCATCATGTTTATAACCAACCTGACGAAGTAGATAACTCAGTCACCGGTTTTGTCTCGAGCTTGGGACAAGCGGTGGCGATCGTAATTGTGGTGCTGTTGTTCTTTATGGGTTTGCGCTCGGGCCTATTGATTGGGCTAGTGCTCTTGCTCACTGTGCTTGGCACTTTTGTGTTCATGTACTATTTCGAGATCAACCTGCAACGCGTCTCTCTTGGTGCCTTAGTGATAGCCCTTGGGATGTTAGTCGATAATGCCATTGTGGTGGTGGAGGGGATCCTTGTCGGACTAAAACGCGGGCGAACACGATTACAAGCGGCGCATGACATTGTTACACAAACGAAATGGCCGTTGTTGGGGGCGACGGTTATTGCGGTCACCGCGTTTGCCCCGATTGGTTTGTCCGAAGACGCGACAGGGGAATACTGTGGAACGCTATTTACCGTATTGCTAATTTCTTTGCTATTGAGCTGGTTTACCGCGATCACATTGACCCCTTTCTTTGCGAGCCTCTTTTTTAAAGAAACGCCTTTAGAAGAGGGCGACGAGGGAAGCGATCCCTATAATGGTATTCTTTTTGTGGTGTATAAGCGCTTTTTAACTGCGTGCATGCACCATGCTTACCTCACTTTGCTGGTGATGGTCTTAGCGCTAGGTGCGAGCGTGTATGGTTTTGGTCATCTTAAGCAGTCCTTTTTCCCTGACTCAACCACGCCTATGTTCATGGTTGATGTGTGGTTACCGGAAGGAACTGATATTCGCGCCACACAAGACACGCTTGACGAAGTGTCAAGCTGGCTCAGCGAGCAAAAAGGGGTGAACTATGTGTCTACCAGTGCTGGGCAGGGATCGCAACGTTTTATGCTGACCTACTCACCTGAGAAAAGCTATGCCGCCTACGGTGAGCTGATAGTAAGAGTAGACCAATATGAGCATGTGAAATCAACGATGGGATTGGTGCGCGAGTATGTACGTCGCCAACACCCCAATGCACAGTTAAAACTGAAACCGATTTCTTTGGGACCATCGACGGGATCTAAAATCGAGGCACGTATTATTGGCTCCGACCCCACTGAACTTCGTGCGATAGCGAAAAAAGTGGAAGCGCGGCTGCATGATGATCCCGATGCCGTCAATATTCGCCACGATTGGCGCAACCGTACCAAGGTGCTGGAACCTGAATTTAATGAAAGCCAAGCACGTCGTTATGGGATCACCAAAAAGGATGTCGACGAGCTACTGGCGATGACATTTAGTGGCAAGCGGATTGGTGTTTATCGTGATGGTACCAATTTAATGCCCATTGTTGCGCGACTGCCGGATGAAGAGCGCGTCAATATCAATACGCTTGAAGGAATGAAAATCTGGAGTCCAGCATTGCAAGATTATATTCCCTTGCAGCAGGTCATCCTGGATTATGACATGCGTTGGGAAGATCCGATCATTATGCGGAAGAATCGTAAACGTATGCTAACTGTTTTGGCCGACCCTGATCCATTGCGAGAAACGACCGCCGCGACCGTATTGAGCCGTGTACGTGCCGATATTGAATCGATACCGATGCCGGATGGTTACAGCATTGAATGGGGCGGTGAGCATGAGTCTTCCAAGGAGGCGAAAGAAGGGCTGTTTAGTATTATGCCGCTTGGCTATTTGTTCATGTTCTTGGTCACTATTTTGCTATTTAACTCAGTGAAAGAGTCGGTCATTATTTGGCTAACGGTACCGCTGGCCGTCATCGGGGTGACCACTGGCTTATTGTTACTTGATACACCGTTTGGCTTTATGGCTTTACTGGGATTTTTAAGTTTAAGTGGGATGTTGATTAAAAACGGAATTGTGCTAATCGACCAGATAAATATAGAGGTTGAGAGTGGAAAACAGCGATACCAGGCCGTGGTTGATGCTGCGGTTAGTCGTGTGAGACCCGTTTGTATGACGGCAATTACAACCATTTTGGGGATGCTACCCCTACTACCTGATGTATTTTTCCGGCCTATGGCAGTGACCATCATGTTTGGTCTTGGGTTTGCTACCGTGCTGACCTTGATTGTGGTGCCGGTGTTGTATCGCATTTTCTATCAAATTCGTTATCACCCTGAATAACGATCAACCGGCATCGCTTAGCGCGGTGCTGTGTTTTTCAAAGTAAGAAAAACGCCAGCTGTGTATAACTTTAAAGTCATCCACAGAAACGGTTGATAACTCGGTGTATTACCGATGAAATCCGCAGCTTTATTGTGCTTGTATAAAGTCAATGATTTTTCAGTGATTCTTGCACCCGTATCACGGATGTCAGAATGAGTGCGCTGAGCTTTTTGTATTGTCGTTATCGCTAACGATTACTGATAAAAAGCCAGATTATCTGCTGACCGATAATCTGGTTTTTTTCTGCGTTGCCGAGGCTGTTACGGTTAAGCCGACGCGCTAATCAGTGATGTGTTTCACTGATAACGTAAGCTCAAAGGTTGCCATTGGTTCATCACCATGTAAGCTTGGACACGTTGCGACAATAGTCACCGGCTGGTTGATGCGTTCACCTGTCTCTATGGCATTGCCAATCATGGCACTGATTTTTTCGCCATCTTGGCAGGTGAAAATGACATCCCCTTCGGGACGTTTGTGGAAATCGGCTTGTACCGATTTAAACGCAAGGCTAATCTTCACACCGCGCTGCTCTGCCATCGCCATCGCTAGAAAGCCGCCCGCTACATCAGCCCCTACGGCTAAAGCACCAAAATACATACTGTTCAAATGGTTTTTGGTGCGTCGACCTAGCGGAATTTTCATCGTGACATGTTTATCGTCGATCGAAAGGATCTTGGGTCGGCACCAGCCAATCATTGGGACTTTTAGGAAACCGAATAGTGATAGATGCTGATTCGCACGGGCGAGTGGAGACGAGAACATAGACACTCCTTGTTATCTGGTCTTACCTGTAACGCTACATTGATGTTTATTTGTGCGTCAACATTTTGTTAACAAACTTGCGGGCTGATGCCTTTTTTTCGCAGATAACGTAGACAGACATACATGTAATCACAGCGTCTGGATATTGGAGTGTCGAAATTTTTGGTGCGGTGTTTTTGCGTAAAGTATGATAGCATTCGCCGCCTTAAATGGCGCGTGTGCGCCTTTTGCTTTTGATTTACCTTTGGAGTGATACCTTGCAATTTGACGATTTGGGACTCGATAGACGCTTACTGTCGCTCATTGCCCACCGTGGATTTGAACAGCCAACTGATATTCAACGTCAGGCAATTCCTGTTGTGATGGCAGGGAAAGATTTGCTGGCGTCATCGAAAACGGGCTCGGGAAAAACACTGGCGTTTTTGCTGCCTGCGATGCAGCGTGTTTTGCGTTCTAAACCTCTCAGTCGTCGTGATCCACGCGTGTTAATATTGGCACCGACTCGCGAATTGGCCAAACAAGTTTATGGCCAGTTGCGGATGCTAACCAGTGGCACGACTCATAAAGCGGCCCTCGTACTGGGGGGCGAAAATTTCAATGAGCAAGCAAAGGTTTTTCGTCAGTCGCCAACTTTTGTGGTGGCCACACCTGGCCGACTCGCCGATCATTTGAAACAGCGCAACGTGTCTTTATCTGGTTTAGAGATGCTGATCTTAGACGAAGCGGATCGCATGCTCGATCTTGGCTTTAAAGAACAATTGGATAGCGTGAATGCGCATGCTGAGCATAGGTTGCGCCAGACACTGATGTTCTCTGCAACGTTAGATCATCAGCAAGTGACTGAAATTGCTGCCGGTATGCTAAAGTCTCCTAAGCGAGTCGCGGTTGGTGAAGCGGAAAGACTGCACAGCGATATTGAGCAGCATTTTGTACTGTGTGATCACTTGGATCATAAGCAGGCTTTGCTTGAGCACTTGATGAAAGCCAACGTGCACAAGCAAGTCATGATCTTTACTGCCACTCGCGCAGACACGGAACGATTGGCTGAGCGATTTACACAGGCAGGGTATAAAGCGATTGCGTTGAGTGGTGAGCTAAACCAAGCATCACGTAGTCGTATTATGAATGAGTTTGAGCGCGGCTTTCATGAGGTGTTGGTCACTACCGATGTTGCGTCACGCGGCTTAGATTTGTTGAATGTGTCTTTGGTCATTAATTTTGATATGCCAAAACACGCTGAGGAATATGTGCATCGCGTGGGACGGACTGGTCGGGCAGGGCACCAAGGCCTGTCTTACTCACTGGTTGGGCCGAAAGACTGGCGAAGCTTTAAAAATATTGAAGGCTTCTTGCAACAAAAGCTTGAATTTACGGCAATAGAAGGCCTAGAGGGTAAATTTAAAGGCTTTAAAGAGAAAAAAGTCCCTAATAAAAAATCGCCTGGACCGGCAAAACGCCAGAAAACACCGGTTAAAAAGCAGCCTAAAGCCCCGAAAAAACGAGATAAGAGCTTTTACAACAATGTGCCTGTCGGCGATGTGCCGTTAGCAAAAAAGAAAACAAAACCTGAATCCTAACGCCACAATACGTCTATCTTTTGTCGTGACTATCCGCTGTATCCCTCTGGTGCAGCGGAGTCGACGAGCCTAATAATCTTTTATTACCATTTCTGCTTTTCTCAATCAGTTAGCTCAGCGATTTTTACAATAAACACCTAGCTAAAACTGCGCATTGTCACGTTTAACTTTGTGAGTTGATGAAACTTTATCTGTCGAAGTGTCGATCTTGCCAAAAAAAGCGCTTTTCTTTGCGTTAGATCGATTCTATAGCTGATTTTTAGCTCATGGAGTCGTAGACTATGCGCATCTGTTGATAGTCGCTCATTCTTCAGACGATTTGAGTGGCTGGCAACTTGGGTTTTTGTCTTTTAATCATCAATGAAACTGGAGTGTTGCTGTGGAAACTGCACTGGTCGTTGCCTTTATTACTGCCGCGGCATGGATCGTTCGTCGTGAGCGTGCCGCACAATAATTTGCTGTAGTCGTCCTTTTTAAACACATGTTTTTAGGCAGCAAATAAAAAAGCCTTCTCCTTTGGAGAAGGCTTTTTACATACAATACATTTTTATGAGAATGTGATTTCTGGACGCTTCTATGGTGATGTGTTAACTATCGTAGTAATCCCCGTCAGAAACATCGTGAAAGTCTTCTACCTGACTGGCTGCTTTAAAATCAGCAGCAGGTTTTAGCTTACGCCGCCGCAATAACGCGACCTGCTCCTCTAAGCGGTGAGCCGTTTCAATGTTACCCTCTTGATAGGCCTCTTGTATTTTTCTCTCAAATTCACCAATACGCTGAGTCATCACCATCGTTATACCCTCCGACAGTTCTCACGTACAATGACGACGAGCGTCAGACGTGAGTGTTACACCACGCACTAAAGACGCCCACTTTTTACCAGAGTGGTACGCCTCTACGTTTAATTTAGCTTAGATTAAAATTTTCACCAGCGAGAGAAGATCACACTGGTATGATCACGCTGTAGAAGAAGAGCAACGAATCACAGGCTATTAATACAGGTATCTGACTGAGAAAATCAAGCGGTTTTGCTCTAAACCATTAGCACGCCAGGTTGCGCCGAGAGATAACGCTTCTGTTGAGTGAAAACGACCACCAATTTCGACAAGGCTGGTGCTATCGTCTTGGTCAAAAATAATCGAACCGACATAAAGATTCGCCTCAAAGGGCGGTGCGATCCAGGCTCGCATACCACCACCGATGACCGTCGCCAAATCGCCGGCATCATGCCTGTCATCCTCTGGGCGTCTAAACCACGCACCTTCAAGTTCGCCGTATAAATCAACAAATTCGTTAATAGGAGCATGAAAACCAACCCCGCCAGAGGTATACCAGTCCCCTTCAAATTGCGTATTCCCTTTGACGACAAAATGCGCCCCTTCGGTAAACGCAAAACGTGCTAAACCACCCAGCCCACTAGGATTGCCTAATGCATTGACTTGAATATGGTTATAGTCAAAGTTGGTCGCCTGGGCGGTTGGAGCCCAAAGGCATATCCCCAAGAGTGCGCTAGTGGTTAGGCGTGTGATCACGTCATTTACTCCTTTTATATTTAATGATCAGTGTAATAGCTTCTGTATGACAAGTGCAATAACGAGGTCGTGTTTGCAGTGGGAATTCTCTTGTCGTGTACCGCAACGGAAATACTGCCTATTTCTCCCTGTCAATTTTTTTAAAACATTGATGACTATTCTCTCTGTAAAAAAATATTTGCACACGCAGAGATGTCAGGTTAGCGTAGACGTGTAACCATAAGAACGTAAGCCCATCAGTGGCCGCATTAGCGCGTAAACGATAAAAGCAAACACAGGACAAGCCCATGAGTGTACACCCAACGGATGACGTAAGAATCCAGCAAATAAAAGAACTTCTTCCGCCGATTGCTGTATTGGAAAAGTTCCCCGCAACAGAGGCGGCAGAGCAGACCGTCGTAAACGCCCGTCAGGCGATTCACCGAGTGTTAAACGACGATGATGATCGCTTGGTGGTTGTGGTTGGTCCTTGCTCGATTCACGATCCAGATGCCGCGCGAGACTACGCACGTCAACTTAAGCAATTACGTGAAACCTTAAGTGAGGATCTCGAAGTTGTCATGCGGGTTTATTTTGAAAAACCACGCACTACCGTTGGATGGAAAGGTCTGATTAATGACCCTTATTTGGACAATAGTTTTAAAATCAATGATGGCTTACGCTTAGGGCGCAAACTGCTCCTCGATATCGCCGATACTGGCTTACCTGCAGCGGGTGAGTTTCTCGATATGATTACCCCACAATATATGGCGGATTTGATTAGCTGGGGAGCAATCGGGGCGCGAACGACAGAATCTCAGGTGCATCGTGAGCTAGCGTCAGGCCTGTCTTGTCCGGTGGGGTTTAAAAATGGAACGGATGGCAATATAAAAATTGCCACGGATGCGATTCGCTCTGCCAGTGCCCCTCATCAATTTCTGTCTGTGACCAAGTATGGCCATTCAGCGATTGTCGCGACGGCCGGTAATGAGGACTGCCATTTGATTTTACGCGGAGGCAAAGTGCCAAATTACAGTGCCGGAGACGTGGATCAGATTTGCAGCGCGTTGACGGGCGCGGGACTGCGTCAAAAAGTAATGATAGATTTAAGTCATGCAAACAGCAGCAAACAGTATCAAAAACAAAAAGACGTCTGTGAAGATATCGCGGGCCAAATCGCCGCTGGAAATCAGGCAATTTTCGGTGTGATGATTGAAAGCCACCTGGTCGAAGGTCGACAAGATTTAACGGATGGTCAGTCGCTTACCTATGGTCAAAGCATCACAGACGGCTGCATTGGTTGGGATGATACCGAGAAGGCACTACACCAGTTGGCAGCAGCTGTTCGAGCGCGTCGAGAAAAAGCGGCTCGTCTTAGTGAGTCTGCCTAATTGGTTTGTTCGCCGAGGAAAAATGTTCGTCGATAAAAAAAGCCCCCAGCGTTTGGGGGCTTACTCTTAACGACCAAGGTTAGCGGCTAGCGCTAGCCGTCTCTATCTCTTTATTTTTGAAAAATCGCTTGGAATTCGCGTTTCAAGCCCGGCTTTAAGCGTGCTTGTTTAAGCTGTTTAGCTAAATCTTTGACACAAGAGCTAAGTACATCGTCGAGTACTTGGGCTTTGTAGTTTTCTTTCGCCTCGTCAGACATATCACTTAAGTCGACTTTCTCGAGTTCGCTCAGCGCATCGATACCTGCATAACTTTGGCTAATCGCAACAAGCGCATGAAATTGGTCATAGTTATCGAGAATATTTTGTGCGCTGGCAGGCAGTATTTCCCACGCTTCTTTGACACTTGAACTAGAAGCATCATGGATAGATGCGATCATTGCGTACATGGCCTCAGGCGCTTGCTCATAGCGAATCACGCACTGCAGCTCTGGGGAGAAGCTTTCAAAACTGACTTGTGTTGGGTTTGCATCGGTATCAGACATACACCGATTCTCCTTATGATTTTTTAGATGAGGAAGAGCGTGTTTTATGATCGGTGTGGTGCGCGTCCGGATCCTGTTTGGTCTCAGCACGATTCTGTTCAGGCAGTGGGATAACGGTATCCGTTAACAAGGTAGCTCGGTTTTCGCCGGCGAGTAGGCCGCCTTTTTCAATGGTTAATTGTTCGGTGTTAAGTACGCCTTTCATTTTTCCTTGTGAAAGGATATCGATGGCATCGGCATCACACTGACCTTCGATTAACCCATTGATAGTGATATGTTTAGCGTGAATGGTACCGCGAAAATGGCCAGAAGCAGAAATAACAACAGCATTGGCTTGAGTAATATTTCCCTCTCCAAACCCATCAATTTGAATGTCACCTTCAAGATCGATATCACCCACCACTTTGCAGTTTTTGGCAATGATAGATAACCCATGATTTGGATGAGATTTTGAACTAAACAGGCCCATGTCGTGCTCTCCACATACTTCATTTCGTCAAAGTATACCATTAGCCACGCTTTGATGGAGGATGATCGGCGGATAAGCGCGTGATAAAGATGTGATCCCGCTACCAGTATTCGGGGTTGCTGAGTGGCTCGTGTGTTCCCTAAGGCAGTGAACGGCGATTGCTTGCATCACCGTCAATTGATATAAAGCCAATCATTTAGCCGAATAGAGACATCAACTATGTCCATCTCTACTATGTCAATACAGCTTTCCCCATACCAACAGCGTGTTATTGGCTGCTTGCTTGAAAAAGAAGTCACGACGCCAGATCACTATCCGCTGACTTTAAATGCGCTGACCACCGCAGTGAATCAGAAAAGCAATCGCGATCCTGTTTACGATATGTCGGACTCAGACGTGCTGGATGTTATCCATCAGTTGGAAGAAGCAAGGCTTGTCAGCCCGCAAGAGGGGAGCGGAAGTCGTGTGACAAAATACCAGCATCGGTTTTGTAACACGACATTTGGTGACTTGACGTTTAGTGAACAGCAAAAAGCCATTATTTGTGTACTGTTACTGCGTGGCGCGCAAACACCCGGAGAACTAAGAACTCGAACGCAACGTTTGTGCGCCTTTGATGACATGGCGGACGTCGAAGCAACACTGACAAGCATGGTTGAGCAACAGTGGGTGCAAAAATTACCCCGTGAAGCGGGTAAGCGAGAATCACGGTACAGGCATTTGTTTACCGATGCGTCGATTGATTCGTTGATGCATTCAGAGGATGAATCAGAAGCGGTTGGCGCGTCTGATAACGTCTCCCTTTCTCAACGTGTCACGGCACTCGAGCAAGAGGTATCAGAGCTACGTCAACTGTTAGGTACACTGTTGGGGCAGTAATTGAGCATGGACACGCCTTGGTTTGTGTATTTGATTCGAACGCGTCAAGGCCACTTGTATTGCGGTGTTACCACTAACGTTTCTCGTCGTTTCGCACAGCATTCAGCCGGAAAAGGCGCCCGAGCATTGCGAGGTAAAGGTCCACTATTATTGGCGTGGCAGTCAGAGCCCATGGAAAAACGGGCCGCGATGCAACGCGAATGGGAGATTAAACAGTGGCCTAAGGAACGCAAAGAAGCGTTATGCCTTCAGCAATAGCACGTCGCTTTGATTCTCTTAAATTGTACAAATAAAAAAATTTGTACAATTTTGATCTATCCTCTACCTTTACTTGTACAAGATAATATAAATGTACAAGTGCGGCACCCGTCGCACAGTGAGTGTAGAGGTAAGGCATGTCGTTTCCAGTTGGTGTAAGCGCCTGTGTGATCGGTGAAAAAGTCCGCTTTGACAGTGGCCATAAGCGGAGCACATTCGTCACGAAAGAGTTAGGTCCTTATGTGGATTTCGTGCCCGTGTGCCCTGAAGTGGGGATTGGTCTTCCTGTTCCCCGTCCGGCGATTAGGCTGGTCGATAAAGGCGATCTTTCTGTAAAGCTTGTTGAAACCAAGGATCAACAAAAAGACTACACGGATAAAATGATCGCGTTTAGTGAGCGTAAAGCGGAAGAGCTGGAACACAAAGCACTCCGCGGATACATCGTCTGCGCAAAGTCACCAACGTGTGGCATGGAGCGGGTCAAAGTGTATCGCGAAAATGGCTACGCCTCTGATATTTCAGGGGTTGGCTTGTACACGCAAGCACTGATGGCGCAGATGCCTTGGCTACCTATAGAAGAAGATGGTCGCCTTAATGATCCTATCTTAAAAGAGAATTTCGTGTTCCGTTTGTTCGCGCTCGATGATCTCTATAAAAGTGTGGAAGGTGGCGTCACTAAAAAAACTCTAGTTGATTTTCATTCCCGATACAAATTGGTGTTGATGGCACACTCGCCCGAACGTTATCGCGAGTTAGGGCGTTTTATGGCGAACATTGGGCATTACGATATCGATGCATTCTTTGAACAGTATCGGACCGCTTTTATGCAGGCGATTGCCATTCGCGCTACCCGTAAAAAGCACACCAATGTGCTAATGCACCTACAAGGTTATTTTAAAAATAATCTCGATAAAGGCCAAAAAGCAGAATTGGCGAACCTTATCCACGCCTATCGTCAAGGCACCATGCCATTACTGGCGCCTTTGACCTTAATTTCACATCATTTACATAATCATCCCGACGATTATCTGGCCAATCAAGTCTATCTTAAGCCATACCCCGACGCACTGAGGTTACGTTATGGCTTGTGAGGGATCCCACACACTCACTATTAGTCAGGTCGCAGAGCAAACGGGCGTTAATCCTGTGACCTTACGCGCTTGGCAGCGTCGTTATGGCTTATTGTCACCAGCAAGAACCGCAAAAGGCCACCGTTTATACAGTGACGATGACGTCAGCACGATTGCGAGCATTCTTCAGTGGTTAGACAAAGGTGTGCCAATTAGCAAGGTGAAACCCTTGTTGGTGCAAACGTCCGCATCTATCGATGTCCAAGACAACGGTGTCGCTCGAGATTTGATCGACTGTATTCATACGTTCTCGGTGAGGCGCCTTAGCCAAAGTTTGGACCAACTCTTCAAAGAGTATCCCTTTTACTGGTTGGTCGAGCATGTCATGACACCCGTCGATCAATGGCTCAGTCATCACGATGGAGCGGTCAGTATGCTACAGCGTGATCTTTGGCAAACCACGGTGATTGAACAGTGCCGGTCGGTGATCGCCGCGAATGCCAAGAGAAACACGCGAGCAACTTGTTGGTTGGTATCGCTCAACCCAACCAGTGAGTATCAACGTTTGTTAATGGCGGTAGCTCTTCACGAAAAAGGTTACAACGTCACTATACTTTCACAGGCACACAGCCAGTTAAGTTTGATTTTAGAGGTCATGCGCGAGCAGCAAATTAAAACACTGGCGGTGATGGCAAACCATCGACTTGATCGTACGCAGCTTAACCAACTACGTCTTTGTCTGTCGCAAAATGAGATTGAGGTGGTGAGCCAGGCATTCATTTACTCCGTACACGGTGACGAGCTCGAGGATTTGAGGGAGAACAAGACGTTATGCATTTAGTTTGGTTTCGGCGCGATTTACGTGTGTTAGACAACTTGGCGTTGAGTGCCGCGAGTGCGTCATCTAGCCCTGTTGTCGGGATTTTTATCGAAACACCACAGCAGTGGGCTGAGCACCAGCTTGCACCCACACAAGCCGGACTTATTCAAGCACGGCTCGAAGCGCTGCGTGAGGAGCTAAAAGCACTCAACATCCCATTAGTGGTTGAACGGGCGAATGATTTTACTGAGGCGGCGCGTACAGTGGCAGAGTATGCCACACAAACAGATGCACAAGCGGTATTCGCCAATCATGAGTACGAGCTCAATGAAGTCAAACGAGATGAACGCGTGCAGGCTGATTTAGCTGCCCGAGGGATTGCTTGGCATACCTATGCCGATCGCAATTTATTTGCCCCTGGAACGATAAAGTCAGGCAAGGGAGAAGCATACAAAGTGTTTACCCCGTTTAAAAAAGCGTGCTTGCGCGCGCTTGATAACTTGGACTTATCGCCCCGTAGAGCGCCGTCTGTGCGAGAAGAAACATCTGTGGTGAGAGACATCTTTTCTCAACTCGCCCCGATTGAGTTTGTCTACCCAACCGAAGATGTCTCTGCGTGGGCGAGTGACGAAAAAGGGATCCTTGATTGTTTGCGCGAATACTGTCGCGAGCGAGCGGCAGATTACAAAAAGCACCGTGACTTTCCTGCGATGGATGGCACCAGTCAGCTTTCCCCTTATCTCGCCATCGGCGCCTTGTCACCACGACAATGCTTAGCCCGACTTCAGGCGGAAAACGGCGATTGGCGTGAGCCCGATACCGGCGCTGCTACCTGGTTGTCTGAGCTTATTTGGCGAGATTTTTATCAAGAAGTCAGCGCGCAGAACCCTGCAATTAGCAAGCGGCAGTGTTTTTTAAGCTGGGGAGAGTCGGTGGTCTGGGAAAACGACTCAACCTTGTTTGAGGCGTGGAAAAACGGAAAAACGGGTTATCCGATTGTCGATGCCGCCATGCAGCAACTGAATCAAACCGGCTGGATGCACAACCGCTTACGAATGATCGTGGCGAGCTTTTTAACCAAAGATTTGCTGATCGACTGGCGCTGGGGCGAAGACTATTTTATGTCCAAACTGATTGATGGCGACTTTGCATCAAACAATGGCGGTTGGCAGTGGTCGGCATCTGTCGGCACCGATGCGCAGCCTTACTTCCGGATTTTTAACCCAACAACACAAGGAGAGCGGTTTGATAGTGATGGCCGTTTTATCCGCCGCTGGATTCCGGCTTTAAAATCGGTGCCTGGCAAGCATGTTCATCAACCCTGGCAATGGGCAGAAAAGTATGCTCAATCAATAGATTATCCACGACCTGTGGTTGATCACGCTAAACAAAGAAAGAAAGCGTTAGCCTTATTTGAAGCGGCTAAAAACCAGCCTCAGGAGTCGTTTTAATGGCACATCATGAAACACAAGCCGGAGTGAAGCAGTTTGTGTCTATTTATAAGGCATTAAACAAACGTAACTTAACGTCATTAGAAACCCTTTATCATCCAGAGATCGTGTTTCGTGACCCGGCACATGAGATTGTCGGACTGGCAGCCTTCATTCAGTATTTTACTGTGCTTTATGAGAATGTTACTGACTGTCAATTTGTTATTCATCACACCACGGTCGAAGACGATGACGCATTTGTCACCTGGACCATGACACTCTCGCATCCAAAGTTAGAAAAAGGCAAAGCGCGTCAGGTTCAAGGTTGCTCTCACTTGCGCTTTAGCGAGGGCAAAATTATCCGTCATCGTGACTACTTTGACATGGGTGAAATGCTATATGAAGCATTGCCTGTTCTCGGGCGCTTACTGAAACAGATTAAAACGAGGTTAGGACAATGAAACACGTAGTGATCACAGGCGCCACCTCTGGCATTGGCGAACAGTTGGCTCGAGATTATGCGCGACAAGGCTGGCAAGTCACCGCGTGTGGGCGCAATCAAGACAAACTGTCTGCAATGGCAAATGATCATGCCTCACTCACCCCCTTGGCGTTTGACGCGACCGATAGTGAACAAACCCATCAGGCATTGGGCAAACTCAGTATGGCCCCAGATTTGATCATTTTAAACGCGGGAACCTGCGAATATATCGATCAAGGTCGGGTCGATGTGTCGTTGTTTAAGCGCGTGTTTGATATCAATGTCTTTGGTGTGCTCAATTGTATTGAAGCATTACAAGCGGGTTTTAGTGATGCGACCCATCTTGCGATCGTGGGTTCCTCTGCCAGTTACATGCCGCTACCCCGAGCAGAAGCTTATGGCGCCTCCAAAGCGGCGATCAGCTATATCGCCAATACGTTATCCGCAGATCTTGCTCAGCAAGGAGTGACAGTGTCACTTGTTTCTCCTGGTTTCGTGGAAACCCCGCTCACGGACAAAAATGACTTTGCTATGCCAATGCGAGTCAGTGTTAAACAAGCCTCAGCGGCGATCCAGTCTGGATTAGCCAAAGGCAAGACAGAAGTGCATTTCCCACGAAAATTCACGTTTATTCTTAAATTTTTAGCGCTACTGCCTATGTCTTGGCAGATAGCCCTTGCTCGACGTATGACAAGGAACTAAACCATGAAAATTGCCATTATTGGTTCGGGCATTGCCGGGTTAACGTGCGCCCATTACCTTAACAAACAACATGATATTCAGTTATTTGAAGCGAATGACTACCTCGGTGGTCACACGGCGACCGTTGATATTGAGGTCGAAAGTGGTCAATACGCGATTGATACCGGCTTTATCGTCTTTAATGACAGAACTTATCCAAATTATGAGCGCTTGCTCAATGACATCGGGGTTGGACGTCAGCCTTCACAAATGAGTTTTAGTGTGCGCAACGATGCAAACGGCTTAGAATATAACGGCCACAGCTTGTCGTCGTTGTTTGCGCAAAAACGCAATATCGTTAATGTACGTTTTTATCGCTTTCTAGCCGAAATCATGCGCTTTAATCGTCTCGCACGTGACGCGTACGCAGCGAAAGATAGTGCCTCGTCTTCATCATTGAATACCTTAGGGGATTTCCTTAACCAACATGGATTCAGTGATTATTTTTGTCAAAACTATATCTTACCGATGGGTGCGGCCATTTGGTCGTCAACGCTGTCGGATATGCGTGGATTTCCATTAGCCTTTTTCCTACGGTTTTTCCAAAATCATGGTTTGTTAGATGTAACGAATCGACCGCAGTGGTATGTGATACCAGGTGGCTCACGCGAATACGTGAAAAAACTGACACCGGCTTTTGCCGATAAAATTCATCTCAATACGCCGGTAAAACAGGTTCGACGTGATCAAGGCGCGGTCTATGTCACCACGGATAAGGGCGAGCAGGTGTTTGATCAGGTGGTATTCGCGTGTCATAGCGATCAAGCGCTTGCTATGTTAGCCGATCCCAGTGATGCAGAGCGTGACGTTCTCGGCGCCATCCCTTATCAAGATAATGAAGTGGTGCTACATACGGATACCTCTCTGTTACCTAAGCGACAAGGTGCATGGGCGAGCTGGAATTATCATTTGCCCTTGTCAGAAGAAATAGACACGGATCCGGCAGCTTTGACCTACAATATGAATATATTGCAATCAATTCAGTCGCCTGAGACGTTTTGTGTCACGCTCAATCAAACACACAGAATAGAACCCAGCAAGATTTTACGTCGTTTTGTGTATGCACACCCAGTGTTTAATACCGAGAGCGTCGCAGCACAGCAAAAGCGTCATCAGATTAATGGCCAACAGCAAAGCTGGTTTTGTGGCGCGTATTGGTATAACGGTTTTCATGAAGATGGCGTTAAAAGTGCACTTGACGTGGTGGAGGGCATCAATTCGTGACTGAGTCGGTTGTAACTTTGAATAGCGGTTTGTATGTCGGCCAGGTCCGGCATCGGCGCTATACACCGATCAAACATACGTTCACGTATCCTGTTTTTATGCCGTTGATTGACCTAGACGAACTGGCATTACTGTCGTCACAGGTTACGGGGTTCCGGCTGGGTAAATGGGGCTGGGCGGCCTTTGATTATCGAGACTATTTAGATGGGCGAGAAGATACCAAAGCGGCGTGTCTTGACAAGGTATACACACTCACGGGCGAGCGCATAGAAGGAAAAGTTTATGCGCTGTGTCAGCTGCGTTATCTCGGCGTGTATTTTAGTCCGGCGAATTTTTACTACGTCTATGATCACGACAATAACTGGCGCTACGTGCTTGCAGAAGTCAGTAACACCCCTTGGGGCGAACGCCACTATTACGCGGTTCCGGCCGGTACGCGTTGGGAAAATGATAAAGCGTTTCATGTGTCGCCGTTCAATCCAATAGAACAACGCTATCATTGGCGTCTTCGTCCGCCCCGCGAGCGCGTGCACTTGCATCTTGAAGCGCACCGCGAAGCCAAGGAGTTTGACGCGACACTTGGCCTACAACGACGGCCTTTTACCTCAAAAACATTGGGTAAGTTATTGATCCGGACACCGATAGAGACAGTAAAAGTTCTCATTGGTATTTATTGGCAAGCGCTCAAACTTTGGATAAAGGGCGCACCGTTTTATCCGCACCCGGGTGCGAAGAAGGAGTAATTATGTCTGTAACGGACGTACCTCAAAGTCAACGCACATTGACGCGTAAAGAGCATTACGCGAAGCAGTTGGTTTATACGTTAATGGCACACGTCAAAGATGCTTCCATTTCGCTCGTTGATGAGCAGGGTCAGACCTTGCAGTGCGGAGATCCTCAGGCACAATTACATGCATCAGTCTTAGTCCATGATCCACGTTTTTATACTCGGATTTTGACCGGTGGCAGTATTGCAGCCGCCGAAGCTTATATTGAAGGCTGGTGGGAATCGCCCAGTCTAACCGACGTGATTCGGGTCTTTGCTCGTAATTTGCCGGCGATTGATCGGATAGAAAAGCACACGGGTTGGTTGGTGAGCCTCGGTCATAAACTGGCACATTGGCGCAATCGTAACGAGAAAGACACAGCACGCCGCAATATTGCCGCGCATTATGATCTTGGCAACGATCTGTATCGTCACTTTCTCGATGATCAAATGCTGTATTCCAGTGGAATTTATCCGGAAAAGGAAGCCTCACTAGAAGCCGCGCAAATCGAAAAAATGGATCGTCTCTGCCGACAACTGTCGCTAACGCCTGATGATCACCTGATCGAAATTGGCACAGGTTGGGGTGGCATGGCGATCTATGCCGCAAAGCATTACGGCTGTCGCGTTACTACCACCACCATCTCGGAAGAACAGCATGCTTGGGCACAGGCGTGTATTGCACGAGAGGGGTTAGATAATCAGATCACATTGCTTAAAGAGGATTACCGCGATCTGACCGGCGAGTACGACAAACTTGTCTCGATAGAGATGATTGAAGCGGTAGGCAAAGAATACCTAGATACCTTTGTGCGAAAGTGTCAGTCACTACTCAAGCCGAGTGGTTTGATGGCGATTCAAGCGATTACAATAGCGGATCAACGTTATGACCATTACAGTCGCAATGTCGATTTTATTCAAAAGCACATTTTCCCGGGAGGGTTTTTGCCCTCGGTAAACGTCTTACTTGATCACTTCACCGCCCAAACGGACTTTGTGATGCGGGATTTAAAAGACATTGGTTTGGATTACGCGCAAACGCTAGCTGACTGGCATACCCGGTTTAATCAACAAGCAGAGACCTTGCGGGAATACGGATACGACGATCGTTTTGCGCGCCTGTGGCGTTTTTATTTTTGCTATTGCGAAGGCGGCTTCAGAGAGCGAACCATCAGTGCAGTCCAGCTGTTGCTCAGTCGTCCGGCTTGGCGAGAGGCCTAAATAATGCGTTTTGTGTTGATCTCTTTATTGTTCAACGTGTACTGGTTTTCGGCGGCTATCGGGCCGCCGAGTTTACAATGGTTGATGGGAGCGATGTTACTGGCTGCGATCGCCTATGATCGTACCGTGATCGCTGGGATCTTAACCCTTGCCCCAGTAGGCATCATTGGTGACAGTGTGATGCTGTATACGCAGTGGTTAGCTGTCGACACCAGCTCACTGATCATGCCTTCTTGGCTTATTTTACTTTGGTTGGGTTTTTGCGCCTTTGCGTGGCTTATGCGTGAACTCGTGCTCGCTCGGCCAATTTGGTTGATCACATGCATTGGCAGTGTGGGGGGAGCAAGCAGTTATCTCGCGGGAGAGCGACTCGGTGCATTATCATTCCCGCAATCCTTTTGGATAACGGGCGTGGTATTACTCGGCGTTTGGGCGATATACAGTGTGTTATTCGTTGTCTTAATGCGTGGGTTACAACACAAAGTAGAGGCGCGAATGGCGGCAACAAGGGGACAACAATGACAGGATGGAAAGTACTTATTGCCAGCCTCATTCTCACCATGGCAACTTCCGTGCAAGCTGAGCAGCCAACGACCGGCGGCTCGATGGCCTGGCAGCAATGGCCCGAAGTGGGGGAAGCGACCTTTACTTGGGGCTGGTGGACGATTTATCAATCGTCATTACGCACGCCATCAGGCGATTACGAACCACCATTACCTCATGCTCTGGTGATCACGTATGCCCGTGATATTAGCGACGAGCGCTTGATGAAAGCCACTAACGACCAATGGGCGCATTTAGGTTATTCGGCTTCACAACGTGAACGCTGGCAAACTGCGCTTAATGATGCGTGGGGCGATATTGTCGAAGACGATCGACTTGCGTTTGTTCGCTACAAGGACAAAGGCGTTTTCCATTATCAATCTCAAGGGCAAGATTGGCGCACCACATTAGTGATCGATGACACAGATCTAGCCGACGCCTTTTTAGCTATCTGGTTATCAGAAAACACAGAGTACCCCGATCATCGGCGCGCATTATTAGGAGAAGCATCATGACAAAGTGGACCCGCAGTTTTAACCGGGCATGCCTTACCCTTGCAAGCGTTATCATGCTTGCTGCTTGTTCGGCGGATATCGATGATTATCAAGATCGTGAGCCGGCGTTCAACATGTTCGAGTATTTTGATGGACATACCAAAGCGTGGGGCATGGTCCAAGACTTTACAGGAGAGCAAACCCGCCGCTTCGAAGTGGATATTGAGGGAACGGTCGACGGTGACACGCTCACATTGGATGAATCGTTTATCTATGCGGATGGAGAAACCCAAACGCGCGTGTGGACGATTACGCGTCATCAAGATGGTACTTATACGGGGACGGCTGGCGATATCGTCGGCGAGGCAAGGGGTGTCGTTGCGGGTAATGCCCTGAATTGGCGCTATGATTTAGTGGTGCCTGTTGGCGAGAGTGAATACCAGTTCCACTTTGATGACTGGATGTTTCGTCAAGATGATGATCATCTCTTTAACGTGACCTCGATGCGAAAATGGGGCATTGAAGTGGGCAAAGTGACGCTGTTTTTCCAACGCGTCGAACAATAAGTGTGTTTGAGGCGTTATCCAACGCCTCTAGCTAGCCCGATGGCACGCTGAATAACCCAACGGAGCAGTTTAGGGATCGGCGTATTCAGCTCATTTTCTGTATAAGCAATAATGGCCAGGGCGGCATCGGGTTTTGCGTAGCGCTTTAACGCCTTGGCGATGATACGCTTATCGTTCATGTGCGGCTGCTGGCTCGCCACGCCAGCCATCTCGCGAAACAACGGCTCATAGCCATTGTTATATAAATAATGCTCAATATCTCTATCGGGCAGTACCGTCAGTCTTGCTCCTTCGGGCTGATGCTCGATTTGTCCTCGCGCGGTGGCTGCGTACTTCTTTCCTGCCATATCACCATCGGCGACAAGGTGCCATTCAATGCCCAGTGCCTTGGCGGTCTTGATGAGTGGCCTAAGTCCGCTTTGTGCAAACTCAATTAAATGGACACCTTCCGCTGCAAAGTCATAACCTTGTAATCGTGCAAGCTCATTAAATAGCCAGATTTCAGTTTCACCTTCAACCAATAACCAGCAGCGTGCGAACAGTGCGCTGGGACGATGAAAGCGAACGTGGAACGTGACACGCCGACGTTCATCTTGCGTCAGTAGGTGAGAAGGGACTTGATGGCTACGTGTTTCCGTGGGATGGCGTACAAGCCGGCGAATATGATCGAGCTGAACGCCAGCCAACAAATCACCGCTATTGGTGGTCAACAGTTTTTGCATGGGCATGAGTTGGATGAGCCGCCATGCCTGATTTAAAAGTGTGGGGTGTAGCCGACCTTCAGGATCTTCAAACAACATAATAGGTCGGGCATTACGTTTGAGTTGTTTCGGGCCACGCGCCCGCACAAATGCACTCAGTAACCCCATTAATACGAGCCGGCTTTGGTTGGATGTATTGGCGGCAACCGCTTCTAAGGGGTGCATTTGATTATGAGTAATCGACAGTGCGCCAGGAGCATGAATGGGGTAGGGGGCGCGGCTATGCTCGTCAGCGGCAAAATAGTGATCGAGTAGCTGACGCATTGCATGCAGACCACTTTTTATTTCCCCTTTGTTAACGTGCCCAGGCATCATTAATAAACGGCGATAGGTATTATCTAAACGTTGCTCAACCCGCGTATTGTCTTTATTGACCATTTGCCCAGGTACCCGCATACGTCGGGCATCACGTACCCTAACAACGGGGTGGATCTGCATTAAATGGCTTGCGAGCGCATCGTTGTCGACCTTTTCAATTATCTCTCCCTGACAAGACAAGAATACACGCTGTACCGACACTTTACTTTCTTGCATGGTCGCGTTCAGACAGTAATCTAAAGTTCGGCAACCGCCATTTTCACCGTTCCAGAGCGGCTTAAAACGACGATAACGGCGAGCTTTATGCTCCCCCGGAAAACTTTCCTGCCAACGGAGAATAATCTGAAATTGTTGTTCTGGTGCGACGCCAAGGGCATGGTCAACATGAAAGTCAGAGCGTTTAAACTGAGGTTTATCGCCACTGGGATGGAGTGCGAGCTCCAGTGCATCCAAAAGAGACGATTTCCCCCATGCGTTTTCGCCGATTAACACGGTGAGTTCATCGACTTGGAGTGATAGGCGCCGGATGCCACGGAAGCCTGCAATTTCTATACGGTCTAATCTCATTGTCACCTCTGTTTTAGAGTATGACACCTTGACGAAAAAGGAAACGAAATCGATGGTTATTTTGTGCTATATGCCTGATTTATCGTGACTAACACATAATGCTTCCTCTCGAGGGATTGCCCTTCGATTTACCATAGGGTGGCAAGGTAAACCCTGATATAGTGTGTAGATCTGTTACGTGCCCTTTTTAGGGTGATCATCGAGAGAAAATTATGTTGTCGTTTGAAGCCTTACACGTTCTTGATGCCATTGAGCGAAAAGGCAGTTTTGCTGCTGCCGCTGAGTCGTTGAATCGTGCGCCCTCATCGCTGAGCTATCAAGTACAGAAGCTTGAAGACGAACTTGGATTAGTGATTTTTGATCGTTCAGGCCACCGTGCGACGTTTACTGATGCCGGCCATTTATTGGTTGAGCGAGGGCGCATGTTGTTAAAAGCGGCAGATGAAATGGTGGCGGATGCTGCATCATTGGCTCACGGCTGGGAGTTGGAAATTTGTCTTGCCTACGATGGATTGTTTAAGAGTGACTTCTTTTTTCCGCTGATCGAGCGTTTAGCTAAAAAGAGTAGTACACGGCTGAAACTGTCTGAGCAAATACTAGCAGGCTGTTGGGAGGCGTTAGCACAAGAGCGCGCAGATGTACTGATTGCGCCGATCCCCGATACTGTGCCTCAAGGGATAAAAGTACAGCCGCTGGGAGAAATGAGCGCCTATTGGGTTGCCGCTCCCGACCATCCGATACATAAAGAAGCGCGCCCGGTTGAACCCGATGTTCGCGCCAAATACCGTGGCGTCGCGGTTGCTGACACGGCGCGAGGTATGCAGCCGAAAACCTATAATGTGCTGGAAAATCAACCACGCTTAACCGTCAGTTCCATGCATGACAAATATACGGCTATTTTGAATGGCCAAGGCATAGGGACGTTGCCCTGGTTTTGGGTCCAAGACGATCTCAACGCCGGACGTTTAAAACGCCTAAAAGGGGGAGAGCCGTTTCAGCTCAAGTTCGGAGTAGCCTGGAAGCGCAATCGAATGGGCAATGCTAAATCCTGGTTAGTCAGACAGTTGCCCAATTTACTTGCGCCTTACATGCAAGCAGGCGACATACCGATTAATAAGTCCTCGTCTTGAATGAAGAAGGCGCTGGATTGAATTGACCAGCTTTGGTCGCGCGTTGTCTTCGCTTACGCGTTGGATGATAACGGCAGTTGCATATCGACGATGCCATCGGCCATTTGCACATCAATACTAAAGCCGCATTTTTGTGCGAGTGCGATCATCCCTCGATTATTGGGCATGGTCATCCCGGTGATGCGTGATAGGCCTGCCTGGCGGCCATAGTTAATAATGGTGTTCATAAGCACACTGCCGAGACCAACACCTTTTAAATCAGAGCGGACTAAGACCGCAAATTCGGCGTCTGTATTTTGAGGATCGGCCAATAAACGCGCGACTCCCCAGATTTCTTCTCTCCCGGAAGATAGTTGGAACGTGGCCACTATCGCCATTTCACGGTCATAGTCAATTTGAGTCAAATTCGCCAACGCCTCATGATTTAGCTCGCCAACGTCAGAGAAAAAGCGGCGGTATAGATCCTCTTCAGACACTTTTTCGACAAAGGCCTTATGCGTTGGCTCATCTTCGGGAAGAATAGGACGCAGCAGAATGGTTTGTCCGTTTTTAAGCGTGACCGATTGCTCCAATTCTTTAGGGTAAGGCCGAATAGCTAAGCGCTTTTGTTGGCTACCCGCGTAATCTCGTAACCGCAGCGATGCATCCAAAACCGTGAGTTCCTCGCCAGCGACCAGAAGTGGGTGGATATCGAGCTCATCGACTTCCGGGCAATCAATGATCATTTGTGACAATGTCACTAAAAATTGACATAGACGCGGTACATCGATAGCAATAGGAAAGCCGCGTTGCTTGATTTTACCGCTTTTAATCGCGCCAATCACAAGATAGCGCGCCAGTGCCATATTCAGCGGCGGGATCCCGACTGCCGCATCTTTGGTGACATCCCAATCAGAGCCGCCTTCTCCGAGTAAAATGATGGTACCAAAAACGGGATCATTACTGATGGTAACGCGTAGCTCCTGGGCACCCGCTCGCGGAGCCATCGACTGTATCAATAATCCTTGGATGTGGGCGTTGGGAAAAGTGACAGACACGCGATCAAGGATCGCTTGAGCGGCATTAGCGACTTCCGCTCCTGTACGTAAATTCAACATCACGCCTTGTACATCTGATTTATGACGAATATCGGAAGAGCGAAGCTTCACGGCAACAGGATAACCAACTTGTTCGGCAATTTGGGCGGCTTCTACCGCGTCGGTCGCGAGCCAGGTAGATATAACCTGCATACCATAAGCTTCTAAAAAGGGTCGTACCTCATGGGTCGTTAGGGTGAGATGCTCAATGTCTTCTGCTTGTTCGATAAACGCCCGTGCGGCCAATAAGTCATAGTCCATGAGTCCAGTCGAGGTAGGGGTTTCCATTAATTGCTTTTGGTTGCGCCTATATTCGACTAAGTGCATATAAGCAGTCACGGCGCTTTCAGGTGTTCGATAGGTTGGGAAGCCGGCATGCGTGAACGCCAGCCGGGCGACTGTGGCGTCGTCTCCCTCTCCTTGCCAATTCGTTAAAATATTAAAGCGCCGCGCGCGAGGGTTTTCTTTTAATGAATGAATGATGGCTTTGGCGGTCGCCAGTCCAGGTGCCGTGACCGATGGGGAATGCATGATCAAAACCGCGTCGGCCTCATCACTGTTTAACATGATATCTATTGCCGCTTGGTAACGCTGCGTGTCAGCATCTCCGACCAGATCAATGGGGTTCGTATGCGACCAGCTTGCAGGCAAGACCTGATTTAGGGCGTCAAGCGTTGAATCACTCAAGGTCGCTAGCTTACCCCCAGCATCCATCAGCGTGTCAACCGCCATTACTGCCGGCCCACCGCCGTTAGTGATAATCGCGAGTCGTTCTCCACGCAAAGGAACGGAGTGAGATAGCGTCTCGACCGCGGCAAATAACTCGTGCGTGTTGTTCACACGTAACATCCCAGAGCGACGGATTGCAGCATCGTAAGCGGCATCTAACCCTGTACTGGTCTGACTAAGTTGTTCAAGAGCAACGGACCCACCGCGGGTACGACCACTTTTCAATACGAGAATACGACGATTCCGGGCGGCCGCTCGCGCAGCGGAGATAAAGCGTCGTGCATCACGAATTGAATCGACGTAGAGCAAAATCGCGTCGGTTTTACTGTCGCGACACAAAAAGTCGAGTAATTCGGGGAAATCAATATCACAGGCTTCGCCCAATGAGATAAAGGTTGAAAAGCCAATACGTTTATTTCGCGCCCAGTCCAAAATAGTGGTACAGACGGCGGCCGATTGAGAGACAAAAGCAATGTTTCCTTTGTTGGCCGGCACAGGTGCAAAGGATGCGTTAAGGTTAAGCCATGGTAAAATCATGCCCAAACTATTGGGGCCAAGCACGCGCATGGTGTATCTCTCTGCCACCCGTTGCATTATCGCGTACTGACTTGTGCCGAGTGAGTCGAGCTGGCCGCGCATCCCGGCTGCGAGCACAATGACGAGCTTAACGCCTCTTTCTCCCAATTGTTCGATAAGCGCTGGCGTCGCTTCACCACGGGTACAGAGAACAGCTAAATCGGGGACAAGTGGCAGGTCCGCAATCGTTTTATACGCCAAAATGCCGGCAACCGCTTGATACTTAGGTGTGACAGGCATGATAGGGCCTTGAAATCCACCGGATTGTAAGTTGCGGGTGATAACGTAGCCTGCGCGGTCGCTGCGGTCGCTGCGGTCGGACGCACCTATAACCGCAATAGATTTAGGCTTGAGGAGTTGATCGATGCCGGCCATAGTTTCCTCCGAAAAAGCGTCGCCCAGCGTCATCAACGGTGGGCACATCAATTGGTTAAGCTCTGAAGCCAGTCTATCGGTTCAGCGTTGAAATCAACGGTCTTTTTTAACGCAATGTGATCTGGGTGTGGCAGAAACTGGCTGTTACGATACACTCAAGCACGTCGTTTAACGTTCTATCTGTGAGCTATCACCGGAAACCTTATGTAACAGGTTAACTTTTGGTTGAATGGCTATTAGGTCGGGGGCACAATGAAACAAATTTGGATAACTGACAGAATCACAATGAAAAAACTGGGCTTACTTGCAGTTGCGCTGCTGCTAACAGGATGCAGTGGTGGTGGTGTGACCACTGAAATTTATAGTCAGACCATTGAGTCAACCGATACGCGCGAGACTGTGAAAACCTCGGCACCACAACCGAAAGAGCGATCTGCATCGAAAGGGCAATCCGCTTGGAAAGAGGAAGCGTCGCCAGCGCCGAAAAAACAAACCGTAAAAGCATCAAGCCAGGGCCCAGGGTATACCATTCAAATTGTGGCACTTAGCCATGATCGCGGGTTTACTGATTACGCCAAACGGCTTCCAAGTAACGAGCCACTTTGGAGCAACAAGAAAATGGTAGACGGCTTACCTTGGTATACCTTGTTGTATGGTGAATATTCATCACGAGATGCAGCGAAGCGTGCCATTAAGGCTTTACCGCAAACCATTCAGCAGTATGGTCCTTTTGTTCGTGACATCGCAGACATTAAGCGTTCATCAACGCCTGAGATGACACGCGTTAACTAGTCGAATCTCCGCGCCTGTCAATATAGAAGCTGGCTCTTGGGTCAGCTTTGAACAAACCCGCAGCAATCAAACACAAAAATACCAACAAATACGCGTCGATAGGTGAAAGCAACGTCGCATTTGACTACTATGGCGGTATATTCAGGTAACGTGTTAATGCACGTGGTGAGAGAAAATAATGACGAAACTAAACCTGCTTTTACTGTGCGGTGGCGGTGGTGCGGAGCACGATATCTCGCTCGTTTCTGCGCAGTATATTGAATCACAGCTAGCGAAGCTCCCTCGAGTCAATGTCCAAAAAGTCGAAATCACCCAAGAGGGATGGCATCTTGACGATGGTATGCGCTGTCACCTTGATACTGATGGCATGCTTTGTAGCAAGGTTGAGCATAGGCAAATTCATTATGTGATCCCTTGCTTCCATGGTTTTCCCGGCGAGACGGGGGATATTCAGTCACTACTCGAGATCACCGGCCTGCCTTACCTAGGATGCGGCCCGGAAGGTAGCCAAATTTGCTTTAATAAAATTACCTCGAAGTTGTGGTTTGATGCCCTCGGCATTCCGAACACACCCTACGTGTTTATCACCGATCAAAGTGACCAAAGCATGGCACGTGCGTCCGCCTTTTTTGCTGAGCATCAAGGTGTTTTCGTCAAAGCGGCCAGTCAAGGTTCCAGTGTAGGCTGCTATCGTGTGACTGAAGAAGAGCAGCTCTCAACATGCATTGCAGATGCGTTTACGTTTTCTGACCAAGTATTGATCGAAAAAGCGATTCAACCGCGTGAATTAGAGGTCGCCGCGTTTCAGGTTGGCGACGAAATTATTGTCACCAAGCCGGGTGAAATACGCTGTCCAGAGGGGAGTTTTTATACCTTTGAAGAGAAATACAGCGAAGGGAGTTCGAGCAATACACAGATTGAAGCACTCGACCTTAACGAGGAACAAGTTGCCTGTATTCGCGACTATGCCCATCAAGCGTTTAAGCAACTGCGATTAAAGGACATGTCGCGCATTGACTTTTTCTTGACTGAGAACGGTACGGTACTCGTCAACGAAATTAATACCTTTCCAGGTATGACGCCCATTTCCATGTTCCCTAAATTGGTCGAACATCATGGGTTAGCATTTGATGAATATCTCGCATCACGTATCACCCATGCAACGGGACGGCGAGTAAGCTAGTTATTCCGTCAGCTTCTTATGTCGGTATCGCGCTTTAGCTTGTTCACTTGCTATCGTGTTACCGACATATTGCGCCGGCATTGCGGGGCTTTTCCAGCGGCCAAGATGCTGGATTTGTTTTATTGTCATTCCTTTATTGGCAAGTGCACGGCTTGCACCGACGCGAGGCGATTGCCCGGAAAAAGTAACGGACTCACCCAGCAAGCGACTCGCGCGTCGAAAGATCCGATAAATCGATGACGGGTCTAATACGGTCTCACCTAAATGGCCATGTTTGTTGATTCGACGAAGGAGAGGGCCATGATTCATTCCTGTTTTATCTAACCACTGGGCGACTAACATCGCTGTTTGCTCACTCAATGCTACCCGTTGATCTCTAACTATTATGAACGTTTGGGTGCCTTGAGTAATCAGATCGTCTGTGGTCAGTGCGGCAAGTTCACTGCGTTTAAGCAATCCTTCATAAGAAAGTGACCATACAAGCCGATCTCTCAGATCTTGCAGTCTTTGCGAACTGGCGAGTTGTTCATTGAGTTGTATCATGTGCTGCGCGTGAAAGGGGGTGGCTTCTTTACTTTCCGGTAACTTTGCCTGAAGTAATCGAGCCATGGCGTATTTTACTTCGCGATGTTTACTGGGATCACGCTGTTGATGTAGTCGATGTACTAAACCGACGGTGACCACGACACGACGAATCGCCGATATTTTACGGTGTTGAGCCGCTAGCTCGGCAAAGCGACGCAACGTCGTTATCGCACATGGCACGGCTGTTACCCCTTGGCCGTGACAAAAATCAGCAAATACGTGCCAGTCATTACGGTAACTGAGTAATGAATTACGACTGTAAGCGCCTTGTGTTAATAATTTCCACTCATCCAAACTGACTACGCCTTGATTGAAAAGGGCCAAGCTATCGGGAATATGTTTTGGCTCAAGCGGTAAAATCTTTTTCATAACGCACTATAACTTTATATGTTTGTTGTCAGTCTAACACGCTAGAATGAAAAATATTAGACTTATGTCTCATTACACTAGACCCTAAGTCCGTTAATGGCTTGGATTAATGAAATAATTCTAAGTAGGGCTGATAATAGTCTAAAACAGACTCAAGGCCGTAGTTCAATGCAACATGGCGTACACGGCTATTTGCGGGAGGAAAAAACATGACCCGACGCCTTTTTCATCGTGGTTATACGATTGAAAAGTCAGAAGGTGGCGATGAGGCCACAGAGGTTTACCGCGCTAGACTCGGGGGTAAATCGATATCTGGCAGTTTGCACAATGTGAAAAAATCAATCGAGTGGTGGGCTGACACCAGTATTCTTGTCGATCCCGCCGATTTTGATGATGAAGAGGATGACGTATCGTCAAAAAAGCAGGTGGAAGAATATAATGGTTTTCGTATTATGAACGACGATCCAGAAAAAGATGAAAAGGGCTGGTATATGATTGTCCGAGGCAAACTGATGAAGGGATCGCTACCAGGATTAAAGCTTTTTATTGATAAGAATGGAGAGCAGCTGCGCGGATAGTGACTGCCAACATAGCATTGCTTTTGATAGTATAAGTCTAAAATGTTCAACGAAGCAAAACTATCACCATGTCTGACGAAAACCGCTTAGTCTACTCAACAGAATCTGGAAAAATCAAAGAAACGCCCGAGAAGCCTCAACGCCCTAAAGGGGATGGCATTGTTCGTATCCAGCGCCAAACAAAAGGGCGCAAAGGTAAAGGCGTCAGCTTAGTCACTGGCTTAGACCTTGATGATGCTGAATTAAAACAGCTCGCCGCCGAACTCAAAAAAGTATGTGGTTGCGGGGGAGCCGTGAAAGATGGCGTGATTGAGATCCAAGGGGATAAGCGCGACAACATCAAAACGTACTTAGAAAAGAAAGGCCACACAGTCAAACTGGCCGGCGGGTAAAAAAAGAAAAACCAGGCAACATCTCATGCCTGGTTTTTTGTTTACGTTTTTTGTTGCTTAAATAAGTCCATCAGGGTCAATCAACAGATCAAACCGCTCGTGACCATGCAGTGATTCAAAGTCGGCCTCTTCTCGAGCCGCCTCACGCAACGAAGCACTTTCAGCTATCGCCAGCTCTAAGTCAGACACGGCTTGGTCCTCGGCACCTAACCTTGCATAAGCACAAGCGCGTTGGAATAGGGCATTAGCATTGCGCTCATCCACTTCCAAGACGCGGTTACTAATACTTAGCGCCCAATGGTATTCACCCATTTCCATCGCGGCATCCGCTTTGTGAGTTAACGCTTCGAGATCACCAGGGCGGATTTTGAGTATCTCATTATAAATTTCCATCCGCTGCTCTGGCGTCTGCGAATGCTGCGCACGTAACCATAAGTTATGGATTTCGTTAATGCGTTCAATTTCTTTGTTATTTTCAGCAATAATACGCGTTTTACGCTTCAAATCTCGCTCGAGCGCTTGGAACTTGCGCTCATATTGCTCTGCAATTTCAGATAACTGTTGATCCGCCAGTTCTTTGGTGTTGGTCTTAATATCACGTAACGACTGCCAGCCAACGAGGGCAATGAGCGATGCTGCGCCCGCGATGAGATAAAAGAAGTAGGTCACTGTCACATTAGCGTAGTTGAGTGACTTATCCGCCACGTCGAGCTCACGGTCGGTAATCTCTGTGACCATACGTTTTTCTAACGCTTGGAAATCGGTTCTTAAGTTCCGGATCTCATCCAAAACATACCTTTCCATCAATGGTTTATCGTAAATACTTTGCTCGGCGTACGATGTTGGCTCTTTGGCCGCCTTAGTATGCTTAACATCGTTTTCGTCCTGAGCTATCGCGCCAAAACTGGCTAACGCCACGAGCAAACACGCCCAAATGTGCGCTTTCATGGTTATCCTTATAATGAATGATCTAATGACTGATGAACTGTAGCAAACCTTGCTGAACCTAAAAAGGTTAATGGGTGGAATTCGTCCGGAGCAAACCGTGATTTGTGTTCCCGGTACAGTAAACACCTGCTGTTCTGCTGTATTTTAGCCCAGCTTGACAACTGTCATAATGTCATCCATTTTAGACGTATATAAGTCAAATTTAAATGACATGGTGGTTACGATGAACCGATCTATTTTAGATGTAGTCATGAACGCAGAAGGTATCGTTGAACCGAGCAAAATGGCCGCGTTTTTCCATACAAATTTGAAAGAAATTGCGTCATTGTCTGGGTTACCTTATTCCACGCTGAGTCGCACCGAACGATATTCAACAATCAAGGCGCAGCAACAACTACGTAACTGCACAGAAGTGATCAACCGAATCCTTCCGTGGACGGGGAATGAATTTCATGCCTACGCGTGGTATCGGAGCGAAGGGCTACCAGAGTTTGGCGGATTAACCGCAGAACAACTGGTTAAGCACGATCGAATGGATGCGGTCAGAGCCTACCTCAATCATACGAGCGAAGGCGGTTATGCGTGAAGAGAAGCTAAAGGACCATTTGTTTAAATTTGAAGGTGCGGTATTTCGTGGCCATAACCCTCGCTGGTTATACGCGCCTAACAGTGGTGAAGGGGCAAGACGCAACGGTGGTCGGTTTAACCCAAAAGGTGTTGGCGCCTTATACACCTCACTGTCTCAATCAGGTGCATGGGTAGAGGCTCAGCAGGGGTTTCGTTTTAAAGCTCAGCCTCTGACAATATGTCAATATGATGTCGACTGTGACAATGTACTCGATCTGACCGATGAAACGGTGCTTCTAAACTGTGGTATCAAGCCCTCGACACTAAGCTGTGCTTGGTTAGATCAAGTGACCCAGCAGCAAACGCCCGATAGTTGGCACTTATCGACGCAGCTCATCAACGCAAAGGTCAACGCCATTATTGTGCCAAGTTTTGCGCGTGGAGCCACTCAGGACATGAAAAATATCGTATTTTGGCGATGGTGTGATACGCCACCCAACATGGTTAAAGTGATTGATGACTTTGAACGCCTGCCGCCATCACCTTATTAGCGCCGTCCGCCGAGGTAAGAAATACACCTCATAAGCCGAGTGCACTTATACCGCAGTACGATGTGTGACAGATGGCTATCTATCTGGTCAAGGTAATATCAACTCTCAGCCACTTACTGTAAACTTTCTCTCTAAAGGTAAAAATAGTTACGGACGTTAAAATGGCAACGTTGCTTAGTTGGCTGGGAAGGAAAGACCTCGATCATATGAAAGCGGATAAGCCCGCTTCTATCGCCACGATTGCGCTTAAGGGTAAAGTGCTTGACCGTATCATTATCCTTGCCAATGCATGGGATGATGAGTGGCATGACTATCAAGATTGGTTGATGAAAAAGCTCGCTTGCGCGGGACGCTCTAGAACCACAGTAACGATTCAACGTGTTCGCATAACATCCCCGATTGACTATTCATCGATAACAAAGGTGATGCAGAAACAACTTCATGCAATTTCTGTTGATGCAGATCAGATCTATCTCAACCTCACTTCTGGGTCACCAACCATGGCTGTCATTTCTGTATTGCTTGGTAAGAGTATTGGAAAATGTCAGTTAATACAAACCTCTCCCAAGGGCGACTTAATTGAAGTTGAGATCCCAGTCGATTTCGCCACTGAATACACCAAAACTTCCACCGACGCCTTGCAGGAACTTACTTCCGATAACCCTAAATTAGATCCGGCATTTGGCTCAATTACTGCTAAGTCAACCACCATGCGACATTTGGTTAAAAAAGCTCAACGCCTTGCGTTATCGGATTTACCAGCCCTTGTTCTAGGCGAGAGTGGGTCAGGCAAAGAAGTGATGGCGACAGCCATTCACAATGCCAGCTCTCGAGCCGACAAGGCATTTAGAGCGGTTAATTGTGGCGCATTACCAGAAAGCTTGGTTGACTCTGTTTTGTTTGGCCACGTAAAAGGAGCGTTTACTGGGGCAGGTAGCGATCACGCAGGGCTTTTTGAACAAGCGGATGGCGGTACCTTGTTTCTTGATGAAGTTGGAGAGCTTCCACTGAACGTTCAAGTTAAATTGCTCCGAGCGCTACAACAAAGAGAAATCACTCGGGTAGGTGACGTTAAAACGAAGACGATCGACGTGCGCATTATTGCGGCAACACATCAAGACCTTTTTCAGATGATATCAGAGGGGACATTTCGCGAAGATCTGTTTTATCGACTCGCAGTAGGTGTTATTGAAATGCCGCCACTGAGATCGAGAGTTGAGGACATTCCTTCACTCATCGATGTCCTGATGACCGAAATCAATCAACAAACTGAAAAGCATCCACTGTTTGATAGTAAAAAAATTTCCGATGATGCAATAAAGTTTGCACAGTCTTACCAATGGCCTGGCAATATCAGGGAGCTTTGGAATACCTTAAACAGAGCTGTTTTGTGGTCAGAGTCTAACTCTATTTCAGCTCAAGATCTCCAATCTTCGGTATTGAGTGCGTGTAAGAGCCGGGCTGGCTCGAGCGCATTTACCGTCCCGGGAGACATTCAGCAACATATTGATAGTATAAGAAAAAATGCAGTTCATTCGGCTTTGGAGTATAGTCGTGGTAATAAATCGAAAGCGGCGGAAGCTCTAGGACTGAAGAGTCACCAGACGTTAAGCGGCTGGATGACGAAGCTAGGCATCGAAGAATAGGCGAGCAAATGACACCCGAGTGGCATGCCAATTGCTGATTGAGGTCAGGAGTACAATAAGAGTGAAAACGTCAGTGAACTTTGAACATCTCAGAAAAGACTGGCCCGAGTTGGCTGAATTAGGCGCATTTGCTGAAAACTATGCGGTAACTGATCCTCAAAGTGCGATGGTTAAGCTGCGCTGCTATGTCGAAAAAATAGTTGGCTATCTTTATCGAGAGTTGCGCCTGCCGGTGTTGCCCAACGCTTCTATCTACGACAAGCTAACCGGCGCATCGTTTACGGCAATTATCCACAAAGACATTCTCGACAAGTTTCACGCCATACGTAAAGGTGGCAACAAAGCCGCACATGATGGGTATGTCAATCAACATGACGCGCTGTGGCTGCTCAAGGAGTCCTACCTTATTGGTTGCTGGCTTTTCGTCGCTTATGGAGATGGTTCACAACAAGAATGTCCTCGCTACACGCAGCCGGACAATGCACCGCTAGACGGAGAGTCAAAAGCTGAATTCAAGCGTAAAAACAAACAGCTACAGCAAAAGCTTGCTCAGAACAATGAGCAACTTACGCAGGCGTTAAAAGAGCTTGAAGAGGCTAAAGAAGCGCAACGGCTCGCTCAGCAAGCAGCGAGTAAAAGCACATTGGCAGTGGATCAAACCAAAGCGGATAAGCTAAAACGCAATACGCTTAGGTTGAAAAACAGCTTTGATTTTAACGAAGCTGAGACGAGAAAGCGCCTAATTGACGCCGAGTTACGCAGCCAAGGATGGGATGTTGCGCTAGCAGAAGTGAGTACCGAGCAAGTCGCAAAAGAGTATGAAGTTGATGGTCAACCAACGCCATCAGGCAAAGGCCGTTGCGATTATGTATTGTGGGACGACAACGGCAAACCACTGGCTGTTATAGAAGCAAAGAAAACACGCGTCGATGCGCGAGCAGGGCAAGAACAAGCCAAAATCTACGCCGACGCGCTAGAGAGAAAAACGGGTCAACGGCCAGTTATCTTTTACACTAATGGCTATGATATCTGGCTATGGGATGATTCTCAGGGCTATGTACCACGTAAACTGTTTGGTTACTACTCTAAAGACAGCCTGCAATACCTTATCCAGCAACGTTCTTTAAAGACCAACCTGAATAACACACCGATCGATACCGACGTTGCCGGTCGTCTATACCAAATAGAGTCGATTACTCGAGTGTGTGAGCGCTTTAGCGATAAGCACCGTAAAGCACTCATTGTGCAAGCAACGGGGACAGGCAAAACCCGTGTTTCTATTGCGTTGACAAAACGCTTACTCAACGCCGGCTGGGCGAAACGGATACTATTCTTATGTGATCGTAAAGAACTGCGTAAACAGGCCGCCAATGCATTCAACGAATTCACAAGAGAGCCATTATTCGAAAAAGGCAAAAGCAGTAAAGACCTTGCGAGTAAAGCGCGCATTGTCATTGCGACTTATCCAGGGATGATGCAAACCTACGAAGAGTACGACGTTGGCCATTTTGATCTCATCATTGCCGACGAATCACACCGTTCAATTTACAACAAATACGGTGAGCTTTTTAAGTATTTTGATGCGTTACAAGTTGGCTTAACCGCCACCCCCGTTGAGATGATTTCTCGCTCAACCAGCCAGTTATTCGGTTGTGATTACAAAATGCCAACCGCGAACTACCCATTAGAGCAAGCTATTGAAGAGGGTAATCTTGTTCCCTTCAAAGTCGTTTCTCATACCACCAAGTTTTTACGCGATGGCATCAAAGGCCATGAGCTCACTGATGAACAAATCGCTGAGTTAGAAGAGCAGGGCATCGACCCTAACGAGCTCGATTTTGATTCTAAGCTAATCGATAAAGCGATTTTTAACAAAGATACGAACCGCGCGATTATCCGCAACCTGATGGAACGTGGTCTCAAAGATGTCGACAACCAATTGCCGGGTAAAACCATCATTTTTGCCCGCAACATCAAACACGCTGAACTCATCGCCGAATTATTTGCGGAAATGTACCCCGATCTCGGTGGTAATTTTTGTCGAGTGATCCACTCGAAATACGAACGCGCTGATGAGCTTATCGACAACTTCAAAAGCGCCGAAGGCAGCAAAAACGACATTACCATCGCCGTGTCTGTAGATATGCTTGACACAGGTATTGATGTGCCAGAATGCATCAACCTCGTGTTTGCGAAACCAATCAAGTCAAAGGTGAAGTTTTGGCAGATGGTTGGGCGAGGAACTCGCCTATGTGAAAATTTATTTGGCCAAGGTGAGCATAAACAGCACTTCTTGATTTTCGATCACTGGAGCAACTTTGAGTACTTCAAAATGAACCCAGACGAAGATGATGGTTCGCAAGGCAAATCGCTCGCGCAGAAAGTGTTTGAGGCACGGCTAACCTTGGCGGAAGAGGCTCTAAAACGAGCAGAGATGGATATCTTCGATAGCGTGGTGTCACAAATTAAAGCTGATATTGATGCACTTAACGACAAAACCATTGCGATTCGCGAAAATTGGCAGGTCAAAGCACAGTTGAGCAACGAGAAAACGCTACATCAGATGGCGCCAGCAACCAAAGCGTTACTGTGGTCAACAATGGCCCCTTTGATGCAATGGAAACCCACTGCCGGTGAAAGTGAGGCGCTGCGTCTTGACCTTCTATTCCTAGAGCTCGAACTGATTAAGCTAAAACAGCCTTCGAAAGCCGGCATTGCTGCCATGCCCATTATGGATAAGGTAACCACACTTTCCATGCACCTTAACGAAGTGCGCAGTAAAGCCAAGACTATCAAGCAGGTGCAGGAGGCCAACTTCTGGGACGATGCTAACCACCACACCTTAGAAGTGTGCAGAAACGAACTTCGCAGTATCATCCATTTACGCGATAAAGGGGCGATACCGCCACCGATGCAAACACCCATTTTGGATGTCAAAGAGGATGTCGGCGAATATCGTACCGAAGCATTGAAGACCGATATTGTTACCGTCGACTACCAGATCTACAAACAAGAAGTCGAAAAAACGCTCACGCCACTTTTTGAATCAAACGAGGTGTTACAGAAAATTCGTGCGGGGCAACCGGTAACACAAGCAGATTTGGACACGCTCAATGCGCTTGTTCATACCCAAAACCCCAGTGTCGATTTATCTACTTTGAAGGCATTCTTTCCCGAGTCCACCGCTGGGCTGGATCAAATCTTGCGGACTATCGTCGGCATGGACGCCAAAGCCATTGAAGGCGAATTCACCGTGTTTGTTCAGCGAGTACATACACAACTTAATTCAAGGCAGCAACGCTTTATCGGTATGCTCAAAAATCACCTTTGTCGCTACGGTAGCGTTGATATTGAACAGTTGTACGACGCGCCTTTCAATCAAATTGATGATGCTGGATTAGATGGCGTATTCCCCATCCCTGCTCAAGCGGATGTGGTGGAACAGTTTGTGCGTCGTTTCAGCGTCCATTTGGGTAAGAAACAGCCAAGCATTGAAAAAGTGATTAATTAACCTTTTGGCTAACGCACGGTACTAAGTACACTACAGCCATCTAAGCCGTCTTTCGCGTGCCGTATTGTTAGCAATCGGCCCAAGTAGAACAAAAGAGACCATAAAATGATTACATCAGGCGCGTTAAAAAGCCAAATTGACAAACTGTGGGAAGAGTTTTGGACCGGGGGCATTACTAACCCGTTAACCGTTATTGAGCAGATTACCTATTTAATCTACGCCCGCATGCTAGACATGAACGAGCGTATTGACGAAAAGCGAAGCGAGCGTACAGGTCAACCCTTTAATCGTCGTTTTCCAGATGACAAACAGCACATCCGCTGGGAGAACTTTCGCCACCTGAGTGCTGAGCAGCTCTATCCACTGGTGAAAGACGAGCTGTTTCCATATTTCAAGCAGCTCACCGATGACGACGCCTTGTTTGCGGAGTTTATGAAAGACGCCCAACTGATGATTCAAAAGCAATCGCTGCTTGTTAAAGCGATTGAATTGGTAAGCGCACTTCCGCTAGCAAACAAGGACATAAAAGGGGATTTGTACGAGTATCTGCTCTCTAAGCTAACCACCGCCGGTATTAATGGCCAGTTCCGCACGCCGCGACACATTATCCGCGCCATGATTGAAATGCTCGACATCGATGAAACCCATCGCGTTTGCGATCCAGCATGCGGCACCGGGGGCTTTTTATCAGACACCTACGACTACTTGCTAGAGAAGTACTCATCCTCAGAGGGAACTGAAAAAGAGCCAGTTTTAGATGCCGAGGGCAATCCTGTTTTAGATGTGCATGGAAACCCAGAATTCAACTACTTATATGCAGGGGATTTGCTCACCAAACGTTGGCACATTGACGAAGACATGTTCCACGGTTTTGACTTTGACTCCACCATGCTGCGTGTGGCGGCCATGAATCTTTTAATGCACGGTGTGAAGCAGCCAAACATTATCTATCAAGATACGTTAAGCCAAAGTTTTATCGAACACTCACCGAATGAAGCGAAAAATGGCTTTGATATTATCCTGGCTAACCCACCTTTTAAGGGCAGTTTGGACCAAGAAGATGTCGATCCAGCATTACTCAAAGTCGTCAAAACCAAAAAAACTGAACTGCTGTTTGTCGCACTGATCCAACGTATGCTCAAAGTGGGCGGCCGCACTGCCACCATCGTCCCTGATGGGGTATTATTTGGCAGCTCCAAAGCGCACCAAACTCTACGTAAACACCTAGTGGAAGATAACCAGTTGGAAGCGGTGATCTCGCTACCTAGTGGCGTGTTTAAGCCTTATGCGGGCGTTTCAACTGCTATATTAATTTTCACCAAAGGTGGTAGCACCGATAACGTTTGGTTCTACGACGTGCAGGCCGATGGTAAGTCGCTCGATGATAAGCGCATCCCAATCAAAGACAACGACTTGCCAGATTTGGTCAAGCAGTACAAAGCGTACCAAGTTTCGGTAACCGAAGGCCAGTCAACTGAGCAATGGACAGACAAAACTCAAAAAGCCTTCTTGGTAGCGAAAGATGATATTAAGTCGAACAAATATGATCTGTCGATCAACCGCTATAAAGAAGTCGTCTATGAGCAAGAAAGCTATGAAGAACCAAAGGTGATTCTAGGTAAACTCAAAGTACTAGAGAATGAGATTCTGGTTGACTTAAATGAGCTGGAGTCGATGTTATGATCAAACTTGGATGCAACACGTCATTACCATCAGGATGGCAATGGGCTGAAGCTGGCAAAGTGATTGATATTCGGGATGGTACACATGATTCACCCAAACCGGTTGAGGACGGGATTCCACTAGTTACGTCAAAAAACTTAAAAAATGGGAAGATTGATTTTTCGACATGTACAAATATTTCAGCGGAAGACCATGAGCAGATAAGTAAACGTTCGGCCGTTGATGATGGCGATATTTTATACGCCATGATTGGAACTATTGGTAATCCGGTAATTGTTCAAGGCGATAGAGACTTTTCTATTAAGAATGTTGCACTGTTTAAGTTTTCAAAATCCCAAGCATTCAATAGATATTTTTATCATTTGCTAGGTAGTTCTCTTGTAACTCAGCAGTTCGAAAAAAATGCTAGAGGGGGGACTCAAAAGTTTGTTTCATTGGGAAACATACGAGCTTTGCAAATCCCACTCCCACCACTAGAAGAACAAAAACGCATCGCTGCCATTTTGGATAAAGCCGATGCCATTCGCCAGAAACGCAAACAAGCCATTGACCTTGCAGACGAGTTCTTACGCAGCGTGTTTTTGGATATGTTTGGTGATCCGGTGACGAACCCGAAGGGCTGGGAGACCAAGTCACTGAAAGAAGTAAGCGAGCATATCAATGATTGTCCTCATTCTACGCCAAAGTGGACTGATGCTGGAGTTATTTGTTTACGCACTAGCAATCTAACCAAAGGTGGCTGGAATTGGGAAGATACTCGTTATGTAAGTGATGAAACCTACAATGAAAGGACTAAAAGAGGAAAGCTAGAACAGGGCGATATTATACTTAGTCGAGAAGGTACAGTAGGTATTGCAGCACTTGTCCCGGAGAGTGTAGAAATGTGTATGGGTCAGCGATTAGTACAAGTTAGAGCAAACAGAGAGTTTGTCCTACCCGAATATCTCCTGTATTTATTATTATTCGAATTAGAGCCAAAACGAATTACGAGATTGATGGCAGGCTCTACGTCTAAGCATATAAATGTTAGAGATCTAAAGCAGCTAAAAATTTTGTTGCCCTCAATAGATTTACAGAAAAAATTTGTTGAGATTATGAATAAGAGTAAAGAAACAACCTCATCAATGGTTTTATTTTCAAGTGAAAGTGTGAATTCCTCCTTAGCTCTTTCCCAAAAAGCCTTCTCAGGCCAACTATAAATATTAGAGGTATCTTCGGATGCCTCTTTTTTGTTCAAAGGTTAGGTAAAATGAAAATAACATCACTTACCGTTAGTGGATTCAAAGGTATTAAGAATAAAGCCACAATTCCATTGGCACCCATCACGTTGTTCTTTGGTGCAAACAGCACTGGTAAAAGCACAGTATTGCATGCACTACTGTATTTGTATGAAGTGATCGCTAAACGTAATTTTGATGCACAGTACAGTTCAATCGCTGGTGAGTCACTTTATTTTGGTGGGTTTCAGAATCTTGTTTATGGCAAAGACTTAAATAGCGTGATCACGCTGGGCGCCACCCTGGACTTTCGCGATAGCGCAGCGGATATCTGGGATGACTACTTGTCAGATTCTGAGAGGTGGTTGCTAGAAACTCATTTAGGCTTTACGCCAGAGTCAGACGCTGACACCATCTCGTTTGAAATCGATGTGCGATGGGATGCCACTAAAAACCGAGCCTATATAAGCCGATATGCGTGTCGTAGCCAGGGCATCGAATACTTCAAAACAACCGCCCAAGCAGGCCGTCCAGAATGTCAAATTGTTCACTATCAGCCATTACCACACTGGGACGTGGCGGAATTATTCAAAGTCGACAATATTTTTGATTCCGGCCAATGGGAAGATGTCTCGATTCATGGCCAAGATGCGCTGCCGAATATTCAGCAAAGGCTAGATCTCTCAAACTTCCATGTCGACTGGGCCGATGTTTATGAAAGTCACCCTTTAGCTGCTCAGCTGTTTGCTGAGGCCGCTTTATCGCAGGCTGCATTCGCCCCTTTAAAGCTATTAGTCAATAAACTCGAAGACTTTATCCATATTGGACCATTGCGGATGGTGCCAAGCCGAGCGACCGTTTTAAACAAAAAGACGATCTCACAGCGTTGGTATGATGGTACAGCAGGTTGGGAGTCCTTTGCCTTTGCTAATGGCAGGGTCAAAGCAAAAACGAACGAAAAGTTTGAGAGTAGTCAGTTTTTTGGCACTAACTACTGCTTCGAATCCCCGTCTTACGGTGAGGCCAGTATGAGCGAAAAGTCAGTCATCCTGAAAGATGCTCATACCGATATTCCTTTATTGCCATCCAGCGTCGGGATAGGGGTATCTCAAGTGTTTCCGTTTGTGGTTGCTACATCACTAGAGCAAGATCTTATTGTGTCTTGTGAACAGCCTGAGCTGCATATTCACCCAAAATGGCAGTTAGCATTAGGGGATATGATGCTGGAATCGATCAAGAACAATCCAGATAGAATGTTTCTCATCGAGACGCATAGTGAGCACTTGATGTTGAGGCTGTTAAAACGTCGGCGAGAAACCGCCGATGAAGCGATCGAATACGAACCATTTGGTTGTGAGAAAAACGATGTACAGATAGTTTTCTGCGAGCAATCTGACGGTAAAACGCGTTTAATTCCCATCAAAACAACCGATGAGGGTGAGTTTGATGCGCCGTGGCCAAACGGCTTCTTCGAAGAAAGAAGAGAGGAACTATTCTGATGTTGCATTTGGAGTTTGCGATAGCGCCAAGTCAAATTAATTCTTTAACTGATCTCATGGTTCTTGAAGCAAGAATGGGCTACGAGAAAGGAGCGGTGCTATCACGTTTTCCCAAAAGCTGGTTCAAGGAAGTCTCTCAGCGGCTTAACTCTGAACTTGATGGCACTACACTAACCAGAGCAATTGAAAAACTAAGAGATTTACAATCAAGCAAATTGGTCTCATTTGGAAGAGATTATGAAGGAGATGCGTGGGTCGAGGCGGCTAAAAAGAGCCATGATGTCAGTCAATTCCATCGTTTGGTTGAAGAGTCCCTCGATGAGTCGCCGGTATTTGTTTCATCGCTGATGGATTTAAGCGATGCTGATTTTATGTATGCGTCTCGTTATAACCGTGAAGCCGAATCTTTAGCGAGTGCAGCATCGGGGCTTCTCTTTGGTGCAGAAAAGGTAACAATCTACGACCCATATATTTGCGCCACCAAACCAGGAAGTCGCAAGACTCTTCTAGAGTTGATGAAGGTATGCGAGAAAGGTGAAGTAGAATTTCATGTCTTCTCGGAAGAAGATAGGAAACCACCTTGGGTACAAACAGAGCAAGCTTTAGTCGCGCTTAAGGGGCAGATGCCTGAAAACATTAAGCTGTATTGGTACTGCGCCGATGATGGGGGATCGGGGTTCTTGCATTCTCGAGGTTTATTTACAGCCAAAGGTGGGCTGATTTACGACAGAGGATTCTCAGAGCCAGCGGCAATAGAACAACGTCAAGAGCTCACGGACATCATTCCAATGCCAAACGACTTATTACAAGTGAACGCTAAATCGTACAACACATCGCTTCAGTATGAGGACTTTAATCTTGTAAGGGGAGTTTGGACGTCGCATCCCTAATTAGCACAAGGTATGCAATCTTATGCGTTATGCTTAGTTTCGCTACTAGTTAATTTTAAGTCACTGATAGTAATAAAAATTACCATTAGTAATAAAAATCACAACCCCCTGTTCTCAGTCCGCCTTGAAACCCTTATAAAACAATACTTTAAAAGTTGGCATGCTAGTTGATTAGTAACTCTTAACTTTTATAGAAAGAGGAAAAGTGATGGGTTACGAAATTGATTTTTTAGGTGTTGGGGAAGAGTCGAAGAGTGGTGACGCGATTGTACTTCGCTACGGGAATCTATACGGGCACCGTGACGAACAAACGGTAGTAGTGATTGACGGTGGCTTTCAAAGCACAGGTTCAAAGATTATTGATCACATCACAACTTGTTTCGGGACGTCCAGAGTGGATTTGGTTATTAATACTCATGCTGATCAAGACCACATCAACGGGTTAGAACCCGTACTCAATGAACTCGAAGTAAAAGAACTTTGGATTCATCAGCCGTGGCTGCATAACCAAGGGCTTGCTAGCAAATTCATAGACGGGCGCGTAACGGACAAAAGCTTAGGGGAGCGCCTTAAGAAAAACCTTGAAAAAGCTTGGTCATTGGTTGAGCTGGCTGAGTCGAAAGGGGTTAACGTACGTGAGCCTTTCACAGGCGTAACGGATACAGGCGGCGGGATTAAGGTGCTAGGCCCTTCCGTCGAATACTACGAATCTCTCATTCCTAATTTCGATGGTATGCCAGAGAAAGCGAGTGCAACAAGTGCATTAGAAAGTTTTTTTGACAAAGCAGCTGCATCTATTCGTCGTTTCTTCGCTACTTGGGGCGAAGATCAGATTGATGATGAAGGGATCACATCAGCGAAGAACAACTCCAGTGTGATCACCCAATTGATAGTCGAGGGAAGACGCTCGGTTTTTACAGGTGATGCTGGCATCCAGGGTCTGGAACACGCGGCAGATATAATCGAGCAGTGTACCAGTGGAGCAGACCTTCGATTTATACAGATCCCGCATCATGGGAGTAAACGTAATATCGGCACGACAGTGCTAAATCGTTTGGTTGGTGAGCCGATTAGCCAAGGAACTTCTCGAAATATCACGGCAATCGCCTCCACAGCTAAATACGGCGAGCCTAAGCACCCACGAAAAGCCGTGATGAATGCTTTCACACACCGAGGAGTCAAAGCTCTAGCAACGAGAGGTACCGGTATTTGCCACAATTTCAATGCGCCTAGCCGAAATGGGTGGAGTAGTATGGATCCTGAGCCATATCACTTCGACTATGAAGAAGAGGTCGCATAATGGCAGGAATCTCTATAAAAGCTAATAACATTGTCCCGCTTTCAGTACTGATGGTTCTTCAATTCGCCGTAATATCACTGGTTAATCAAAATGTTTTTGATATCAGCTATGTCGATATACTAAGAGACACGAGTGGTTCGATGTTAGCAATAGGTGCGGTTTCGGGGTGGCTTAGCCACCTCATACCTGCTGACCTGAAAAGCGTCTTAGTATTTTGGCGATGGCACGATGTATTACCTGGGCATCGTTTTATACCGTTGGCAGAGAAAGACCAGCGTATTGATACCGAGTCCCTGAGAGCCCACGTGGCCGAATTTGATTCTTTAAAGCAAAATAGTAGTGAGCAGAACAGTTATTGGTACAAGGTATTTTATCGTCCATCCAATAAGCAGGATGAAGTGATTTCAACTCACAGAGCTTATTTGCTGTATCGGGATGCAGCGGCAGTGTCTTTTGTCACTGCTTTTGCCTTGCTGGTCGCGAAGCAATACTTCGGTGAGTTCCTTACAGAAGTAAGCTATCAATCTTTGTGGGTATTTGCTTTGACAATCACAGGTTTTTCTATCGCCGCAAGAAATGCGGGGAACAGGCTGGTCACGACAGCAATTGCCGTGACTTTGACGAGCTGACGCTTCAATGCGGTAAAAGTATAAGATAACGCAGATCTTTTTGGCTTATCACCGCGTGATTGAAGCACCTTAGCTAAAGCGGGACACTTGAGCTGAGTTGATTAAAGAAAGTGGTGATTAGCTATTTTATGGTAAATGGGCGCTTATGTTGAATCGTCGCGTCAGAATACTCAAGAGGGAGAAAAATGGAGGTGAGGAGTCAAGGTGCTTGTCTTATCAATGCCAATATTCACCTGTTAAATACTTTATTTAACATAACATACATAATGCGCACTTAAAATTGGTTTATTAACATACCGCTATATCGATTCATCCAGTAAGTAAATCTTCTCAACCTGGCTGATTTCTTTCCCGTTCCAAATCATTTCTGCGTGGAAGCATTGGATGACATCGCTAACCACCTGTGGCGTAGACATCGCCCAGCAAATCCTCCCTTCATTTCGCACTGAGTGGTAGCGGATCCCTGATAATGTATCATTTTGCCGTACCTGGCGGCCAAGCATCTGTGCCGCAGAGTAATCAATCAGGTCGTAAATTGGATCTGTCATTGGCTTGTCGCACACATCAATCACCTTATTATCATCAAATGTGAAACGAAGCGCCCTAAACACTAAACGATCATAGTGAAGCCCATTAACGCCAGCCCAATACTTGCGCTGGTGATACATGACCTCCTTTACAGCGGTTTGTTCGGTGTCACCAATATAAAGCATCCCAAAGCTGCCATCAGCAAAGCGTGAGCCATCACGGTTAATGTGCGTAAAGGCGGCTACCGCATAGCTACGACCACGTTCACAGTGGTACGGGATTTCCTCCGGCTTAATCAGGGAAACATCACCCACTTCATCGAGAATACGTGGATTCGTCAATGCTTGCAGTTGATACATCACCTCAAAGTCTTCCGGATTAAGGACATCATCAAACAAATCAATCGTCGGGTACTTAGACGGAATGAGCCTATAACCTACCGCTTGATTTTCTCTCGCATTCGGCATGCTACCCCCATTGACCTGAACGTAACGCGTCGACACGACAGAACACTTCGTAAAGATCAGCGAATTTGCCGCTACTAATAATAGATAAAGGCGTCTGCCCTTCGAAGTAAGCGTTTTTGTTCTCCATCGACATGAAACCCTGAACGTTCTCTTGGTTATCGAAGATGATTCGAAGGCTACTGTGAATGTTTGCGATATAGCTTAAGCGCTCAAGCTGATCATCATCCATAGATATAGTGTCTGGGTTCGCCTTGTACTTTTGGAATGTAGACCTTGGCATGCGAAGAATTCGCTGCATGTCTGCGCCGGTACAGCCCCATCCTTCCATTATTTTTACAGCAGCTTTGAAGCCGACCTGAGCCATTCTCTTCTTGTCTGCCGCCTTTGGTGCTTGTGCTGCTGTCATATCATTCACCATTTCATGCTCACACACTCTCATTATGGACTTAATCTATAATTATATCCATATTGAGACAGAGAGATCTTGCACTTAGATTGATTGGCGTGTCGATGTCCGATAAAGTGCGGATAATACATCGTCAATGCGAGTACGCTTTATGATAAAAACAGCTTTGGTCGGTTTTGGCTTTTCTGCCAATACATTTCACGTTCCTTTTTTGAGTGCAATCTCTGAGTTCGCTATTTCAGCTGTTGTGTCCAGTAAACCCGAACAAGTTGCACAGCGATTGCCTAAAGCGGCTTGCTTTGACGACCTCAACACTTTACTCACTCAACAAACCCCAGATTTGGTGGTGATTACTACCCCCAACCACCTCCATTACCAACACGTTAAACAAGCATTAGAAGCCGGTTGCCATGTCTTGGTAGAAAAGCCTTTTGTGACCAATAGCCGTGATGGTCTCGAGCTAGCGGCGCTGGCCAAGCAAAAAGGCTTGGTGTTGTGTCCTTACCACAATCGACGTTGGGATGGGGATTTTCTCACCCTAAAAGGGTTACACCTAGCAGGTGAGCTTGGCGACATCAAAGTCATGCATTCCAGCTTTAATCGCTACCGCCCAGAAGTCCGCCAACGTTGGCGCGAATTGCCAGGTGAAGGCAGCGGAATTCTCTATGACCTCGGCTCTCATTTAATTGACCAAGCCCTCCATCTTTTAGGGGAACCGGATGCGGTATCCGGCACCTGTCGTGCGCTACGCCCTAGCAGCGAAACGACCGACTATTTTCAAGTGACGCTGCATTACCCAAACACAGAAGTAATTTTATCCTCCAGCCCTTACCGTTCAGGTACCACCGAACGCTTTGTCGTCCAGGGTGAAAAAGCGACCTTCAGTACCGTAGGGTTAGATATTCAAGAAGAGCAACTACGCGCGGGTTTGATGGTAACTGTCTCTGGTTTTGGTGAGCAAGCGTATCAAGGGATGCTCGAAGTTGGTGACAGCGTCACTCCTGATCCTCTCACCCTTGAAAACGGCCAATATCACCGCCTGTTCGATGGATTAGCAAAGGCAATTACCGATAACCAACCCTCGCCTGTTTGCCCAATTTCTGCAAGCAAAGTCATCTATGCTATTGAGCTGGCACAAACAGCCTCTGATACAGGTACTCGTCAACCTTGGCAGTTCTAAGGCTGCAGTTTATAAATTAATTAAAAAGCTGAGCCACATGAGCGATGTGACTTAGCTTTTTGCTTTACAACATATAAAGTTATAGTGCGCTAAGTGATAAAAAGTAGCCCAGACACAGCTGGGCCACAAAGTATGGCGCGTATTAAGCGAGAGTAAACTGGTACACCATCATTAATAGGAGTAACCAAAACACCGAAATTCGCCATTGAGTTAATGCCACTAAGCCAAGCGCGATGGGCACTAAATCCAAAGGTTTTGTGTAGGCGGAAACCCATACGGGTTGATAAAGCGCGGCGGCAAGAAGCCCTACCACACTTGCGTTAATGAGACTGATAGCCCCGGCCAAGCGAGGCTGAGTTTTAACCGCCTCCCAAATCGGCAAAACACCGAACATAAGTAATGCACCAGGCAAGAAAATCGCAATCGTTGCAATGATACTGCCCCAAATGGGAGCTAACCCTTCAACACTGGCACCCAGATAACTCGCCATGGTGAACATCGGCCCCGGCACTAGCTGAGCCGCCGCATAACCTTCAATTAACGCCGAATCAGTGACAACGTCACCGACAATAGGCTCGAGCAATGGTAAAACCACATGCCCGCCACCAAAGACAAAACTGCCCGCTTGGTAGAACAGATTAAACACCTGTACCCATAAGGTTTGATTAAACAGCCAAGGTACTGTGAGCAATAGTAAAAAGAGACCCAGGATCACGCTACTGCGGCGCCACGCAATGTTAACTGGTGCATGATGTGATTGGGGCTTCGCAAACCCAATAGCTCCTACAATGCCTGCAATGACAATGGGAAGTACTTGATATAATACGCCTGATGGCGTTAGCAATAGCCATAACGTTGTTGCCACCGCCATTGTCCCAGTCGCTAACGAGCCGATAAATTTTCGGCCCATTGAGACAGTAGCATCAATCACTACCACCACCGCTAATAATTTGGCTGCGCTAATGATGCTTGCGACCCAATCAGAAGCTTGCGCACTGCTGTTTAATACCGCCGCCGCTGTCAACAAAACAAAAGAAGGCAAGGTAAACGCGACAAATGCGCCAAACGCACCTAAATAACCCGCGCGTTGATAGCCAATATACATACCGAGCTGACTGCTTCCTGGGCCAGGTAGAAACTGGCTGATGGCTAAACCAGAAGCAAAGGTATCCGCACTCAGCCACCGCTTTTCTTTGACGAACACACGCTCAAAATAGCCGACATGCGCGGCCGGCCCACCAAACGACATGCACCCTAATAAGAAAAACTGTTTGATTAATTCAATCATCTATCACCTCCTCGCTAAATTTTATGCGATATCAATCATGAATAAAAACAGCCATTCCAGTTTTCATTGTCGATATAAACAATAAATAAGCCGATATAAGAATAAATGAAAGATAGTGTGAAATTTTATAACCGTTTTAAAAGTGAGCACTTACATTTAATGTTTTCAGTGTATCTCACAGGAAACAATAATATATTGACATTAAAAAACAATAAGATAGAAAAAAGAAAAGGAAGGGGGTTTTACGGTGCTTCTCTGATAGCTTAGTGTGACGTTGTCACTATTAATTCCAGAGGCAGGGAAATATGTGGTAGTCTCACCCTACTGAGAACATGGAAGCACAGACTATGCTCGAACATCTCCAACAAATTGTGGTGTTGGCTGCCGTTGCACAAGAGCAGCATTTTACGCGCGCCGCTGAACGACTTGGTATTTCCAAATCACAAGTGAGTAAACAGGTTCGTTACCTCGAGGATCGTTTGGGCGTCCAACTGGTACAGCGTAACACCCGCTCGGTATCGTTGACCGAAGTGGGAACTCGATATGCGGATTATGGTAGCCAGTTAATGGCAACCTTAGATGAAGCCGAAGCCATGGTCGCAGGTTATCGGAATGAGGTAACCGGTAAGCTAAAAATCGGCGTCGCGCAGTCATTCGGTAATACTATAATGACGCGCCATTTTGCCAAATTCCGACAGCTGTACCCTGATCTTAATCTCGACATTAGTTTGTTCGACCATCGACCTAACCTGGTCGAAGAAGGCTATGACTGTTGGGTAGCGATTCATGAGCACCCTCCTGAGGGGATGGTGGCGAGAAAATTAGCAGACTGTCAGTTCAAACTGGTTGCTGCCCCAACCTACCTTGCGAATAACGGCACCCCGCAACAACTTAATGAATTACGTCATCATGACTGTATTACTTATCAAAGCCGTGAACGTCGTTATGACCAATGGCCCTTCACCAAGGCCAGCACGGAACAAGTGGTTCATATCAGCGGCCAATACACAATCAATAATGCCCCAGCGGTGCTCGAAGCAGTCAAAGCGGGATTGGGGATCGCCTATCTCGCGACCTATCTATTAAACGATGAGTTAGACACGGGTGAGCTGGTTGAGGTACTTCCCGACTGGCAGCCTTGTCTCGAACTGCCAATTTATATCGTTTACCCACGGCGTAAGCATCTTGCGCCCAAGGTAAGAGAGTTTGTCGATTTCATGCGTGATGAAATTGGCGATCCACCGCCTTGGGATCGCCAATAAAGTGACAAGGTCACTCGGCGTTTTGTTCTCCTACAACGTCGACGACGTCGTCATCTGACAGAACAGCACCTACTGTCTGTTGGTTGAGGACTGGATTGGCGTACATTTGTTGCAAATATTCACGCGCCGCTTCAGGCGCTTGAGCAATTTTTTGCTCGTAAAGACGGCGTTCGGCTGGTGTGACACTGTCATGTTCTACTCCAGCCGCAATATAGTTGGCCGGATACAGCCGATACAGCTGATGAATTTGGCTATCGATCTTCGCCGCCATGGAGTCAGGCGTATCTTGTGACAGTGTCACTGGCTCACCAAAGGCGACATGAACATGGCGCTTGTTGCCGACGATACCTTTGACGATGGTCTGAATGTCTTCAAACTCACTCTTTTCGTACGCCCCTAATCGCTTAACCGCATCCAATTCCGTCGCTTTGTCCAGATCGCAAGGGTCGTTTTGATACGATATTGCTACAGGAACCACGTTTAAGTTGCCCATGTACGTATCAAAATCTTGCTTACGTTTTCGGCCTTCCATAAAGAACATTTTTAAGATCGCAGGATCAGTGATGTCTTCGCCGGTTTTTGCTCGCCCTTCTCGTTGCGCAATCCATATAGACTGCCCTTCATCGAGAGAAACACGTAAGTAAGCGGATAATTGTGATAGCGATTTCATCATTTCACGGGGGGCTTTAGCAGAGCGCTTAACAATAAAACTTTTATTCAGTTTCATCAGCTCCGTTGCACACGGCTTACGCAACAAGTTATCACCAATGGCGATTCTTACCGTATCTAATCCGCGCTGATGCAAACACCAATTCACTAAGGCGGGATCCATGGCAATATCCCGATGATTCGAGACAAAGAGGTACGCTTGGCTTGGGTCGAGATTTTCAACACCGGAGACCGTGACTTTATCGCAGCTTGTTTTGATCATCTTGCGCATATAGCTGGCAACATGTAGCTGCACATCCTGTACGGTTCTGATGTTATTCCACTTTTTGGTCAGATACAGTTTTAGCGCAGGCTTGAGTAACCAACCGAGCGGGCCGGATGCGTGTGGATAGCGATAAGACAGAATCGCATTGATAAATTCATCATCTTGAATAAGACGCTGAATCGCACCTGGAACTTCTTCGTCATAATAAGGACGAATCTCTTGATAGGGATCGTTAACTGTCTGCACGTTCTTCCATTATAGCTAATAAAAACCGCGCTATTTTACGCAGCCAAACAAGGATTCAAAGTGAATCCACCGATATTTTCCACAGGTTGGAGGTCAGACCTTATTGCACCAAAAGGGTTCCCTTTCGGGGTGTGTACTTGACCTTAACAGCAAAAGTGCTCACCATTGCCGCCTTGTTACATTGAGACGCCATTATGAAGTACACCAGCGAACATACGTTTTACCAATCATCATCACTGACTTTCACGCCTCGTAAGCGTCGTTACACGGCCAATTTGCTGTTTGTTGAAGACGGCGTTGTATTTGTTCGCTTAGGGAAAGCCGACATCCCTGTGCATAGTGGTCAAGGGTTTTGGCTTCCATTTGAGTGTTTGCATGCCCTGACCATCACGCCAAACACTCGAGTACATCAACTGGCCATATCGCCACGTGTCACGCAGAAGCTGCCTACACAAGTTGGCCATGTCGAGGTGTCCCCCCTGCTTGTTGCCAGCCTTTGTGCACTGCTTACGTCAGGATATCAGCCGTCATCATCAGCGCAAGCACGCCGGCTTCAAGCTGTCGCATTAGATCAGGTTTCACTCATGACACCGTCACAAACACTCGACCGACAAACCCAAAGCTTGGCAGATTGTGTGACACGAGCGCAAACAGGTCAACCACCCGCAAACGCTGAACAACACTATCAATTACAAGCACTCACGCAACTGACCATGGAAGATTTACACGAATATTTTATCGTGAGACAACTCCGTGCAGCCCTTAAATCGGGGCAAACATTAACCAAGGCGGCGACAAATATCGGCATCGCGCACGCGCAAGCAGAATCACTGTATGCGCGTTATACCGACACCTTCGAGGTGTGATACAAAAGACGAATCAATCTATCATATGCTAATACGCCCTGAACGCTGAATCGGTTAGCTGTGCCGCGACGTTCGGGGTGGTTAACTCACTAATGGGTAGTCCCTGCTGGAGTCGTTCACGTATGTGGGTACTTCGGACCACCACTTTTTCTGGCATCCCTAATACAGACCAGCGCGCAAGGATCTCGTCACTGTTCGCGAATTGACCAAACTTAACCAAGTTGTCTGGTCCAACAACAAAAGTTAACGCGGCCTCTGGATAATCTTGCTGTAACGCACTCAGCAGCATAAATGTTGTGACAGGGTCACCTTCAGCGCCAAGCGATGCCTCGCGTTGACATAGTGTCAGGTTCGAGAGCGCGACATCATCGATAAACGTCCGCACCCACGCACAGCGAGTGTCATAAGGCGCCATCGCTTTTCCCCAAGCATGCTTGTAGCTAGGGACCAGCAATACCTGATCAAAGTGGTTCAGTTGCGCTAATACCGACGCATGGCCTTGCGTCGGCGGATTAAAAGCGCTACCAAACACTGCAATTTGCTCTGTCATCGTATTCTCTTAGCCAAACTATTCTGGCCGAACCATTCTGGATGCGGTGGATATCGCGCACAATGATGCCATGAAACCAATCAAAAACCTAACACGTAACCAGCAACGCGAAGGGATTGATTTGGCTATACCCAACGCGCCAGAGATCATGCACAATAATACGCAGCCAAACCTTCATTAAAGTCGCATGCCAGAGTTAAAAAGAGGAACACAACATGGAACACCCGATCCGCGAAGAAATGCGCGTGCAACCCACGATTGACCCAGCGCTCGAAGTACGCCGTCGCATTGCGTTTATCAAAGCCATGCTACAACGTTCAGGGACCCGTAGCCTTGTATTAGGCATTAGTGGAGGCGTCGATTCTTCAACATGTGGAAAACTGGCACAATTAGCCGTTGACGAACTTAATCAAGCCGCAGGCACCGAGCAATATCAGTTTATCGCGGTACGCCTACCCTACGGTGAGCAAAAAGATGAGGATGAAGCCCAACTCGCGCTATCATTTATCCAACCAAGTAAAACCGTGACCGTCAATGTGAAACCCGGTGTCGACGGTACACATCAATCGGTACTCGATGCAGTGTCGGAAGTCGGCCTATTGCCAGCAAACGAAGGGCGGATTGATTTTGCCAAAGGCAATGTTAAAGCACGCGCCCGAATGGTTGCACAGTATGAAATTGCCGGTTTAACCCAAGGTTTGGTCCTCGGCACCGATCACTCAGCAGAGAACATCACCGGCTTTTATACCAAGTTCGGCGATGGCGCCTGCGATCTTGCCCCTTTATTTGGTCTCAATAAACGCCAAGTGCGTCAACTTGCCGCCCACTTAGAGGCGCCGGATGTGTTAGTTCATAAAGTCCCTACCGCGGATTTGGAAGACTTATCGCCACAAAAAGCCGACGAAGACGCATTACAACTCACGTATGAGCAAATTGATGATTTTCTTGAAGGTAAGCCAGTCGATAATGCGGTGAAAGAGAAGATTATTAAGGTGTACCAGGCAACGCAGCACAAACGACAGCCCGTCCCGACTGTGTATGACTTAGATAACTAACGACTAAGCATTAACAGCGTCGTCGAAAACAGCGGTTAAGAGATCGACGCGTGGAGCTGATGATCAGGATGTCGGTCTGCGTGTTGGCCGGCATCAATCAAGCCATCTAGCTCTTGCCATAAGTTGTCACACAAACCGGGGCGATATACAGCAACGCGAAAGCCGCCGTGTTCGCGTTGATATTGCTCAAACCGTTTTGGGCTGTGTTCACTACTGGCAATGACGTTCGCGAGTCGATCACAGGTTTTTACCACCAAGGCAAGCCAAGCCGCCTCATCCGTGACATCAAGCACAATCAAACGCTGGTTTAACGCGCGTTTTCGCTCTTCGCGATTGGGTCGGCGCGGATCGGTCACCAGCATCACAGCGCGGGCTACCGTGGGGCCGAAAAGCGCAGAGATCTCATCCACACGCGTCGCGGTGTCTTCCAAAATATCGTGCAGTTGCGCCACAATACGTGCTTGTTCACCAAAAGGCGTGGCAATCCGCTCGACATGATCCAGGTGACAACGATAGGGCTGAGCGCCATACCGCTGGAGGGCATGTCGCACCCTCGCCCACTCTCGCGCTTGTTCCAGCCGACTACCCATCCAACACTCCTTTACTGACCTACTTTAAATTAATCAGGGATTGTTGGAATTGTAAATAAAAACACAATATGTTTGCAGTGTGTCTCACTCTTCAGACGAAGAGGCTTGAGCTGCTTGCGCTGCTTGCGAACGTATTTCATTGGCAACCTGCATAATCGCCTCACCGCTGCTCATGCCTTTTGCCATCAGCGCGTGAATGCGCTCTGCCGCTTCTTGTTGTTGCTCGTGGTTTAGCGTAACGCCGTCAAACATTCGGTTACTCTCTTGGTGATCAATGATTGGTAAGTGATGATTAAAAAAGGCAGGCCATTTTAGGGCCTGCCCAATCATTTGTCATGCAGTAACTGATTTAAAACGTAAAGGCCAGCTGAGCGGAACCACCATAGCTGTTGCTATCGATGATACTCGCGGCGATATCAAGATTGGCGACACCAAAGGGGGATAAACCAAGACCGAGGGTAAAGGCATTATCAACATTGTCTTCTAGATCCGCACGATAGCCGGTGCGTAGTTGCGCATGGCCAAAGGCGTCAAACTCTGCCCCGACTCGGAAAAACTGAGTGTCATCATCCACATTAAGCGTACCTTTAAAGCCGCTTTTCTTGTTGAGATCTAAATCGGCAGCAACGGTCACAAAGTCAGACACAAACGCCGAGCCCAGGGTAAATTGCGGCTCAAGCTCATAAGTGAAACGGTTACCCGTTCTTGGAATGTAAACCGTATCGACATCTTGGCTAATCAAATTCTTGCCGGCAAGGCCAACCCGGTAAGGGCCCGATTGCCACACGGCGCCCAAATCAAGATTGAAAGCATTTTCTTCTTCGCGGTAGCGGCTATCATCCCAGTCGTCGGTATCATAAGCATCAACCGAGACGCCATAGTTATAGGTAGTGATCCGTTGCAGTTTAGGCGTTACCCCCACCGCGACGCGCTGGCCGGCAATATCAAGGTTGGTTGCCAGTGCGACCCCTAACTCACCAACCCCAGCGGCAAGAATGGTTGCTGAGGATTCTGGTGTAAAGTTACCAGTTGATTGATTAAAGTCATCGGAATCGATATCTGTTAAGACTGCTCCCTCAATTAACCCAGATGTATAGAGTGTCGCCGAGATAGAGCCTGTGGGAATCCCCACCGCAGCACCAACACCCGCATTGACGTAGGCTTTATCGCCTTGCACCGCTCTCAGTGAAGATTCAATTTTTGTTGCATCTTGTTGGTCAAACGCATCGGCGACATCATCGAGGCCGTCAATAAGCTCATCGGGATCTCGCGCTTCGGCACCAATATACGGGATAAGCACCCCAAAGGCGCTATCAGGATCAAGTGCAGCCAAAGCTGGGTTATGAAAGCCTGCGGAAAGATAATCCCCCGATGCCACGCCTACCCCACCCATCGCATTGGCACGGGCATCGGTTGGATTAGTCGCCGCCAACGCACTGGTTGAGCAGGCGGCCAGTGCCACCACAAGCGCTTTTGTTTTAAAGGTCATTGCGTTACCCCTATGTTTTGATTTGCTATTTAAAAGGCAAGCATAGAGGTAAAAGTGAAAAATTGGACCGATCTCACTAAAAAGGTGTGAACTTTATCAACTTGACCATAACGCAAATGTCTATTTATTCGTCACTTTGTTTGTCCGAGCGGCTCGGCGCCATTCTATTTAAAGCGTCAGGATCCAAATCCGGTAAATCAATCGCCCGGCCGATACGCTGAACTTCTTCAATTGACAGCGCGCCCTGCCAGCGCCGTTCAATCAGGGCAACACTAAACCAGTATTGACCATTAGGCACATCTAACATTGGCAGCTGAGTAGGAAGCCGCTTATGCTTTTCAGCAGACCAGATCGGGGCACCATCCGGTTGATTGTGCGGATACAGGTTAAGGCTCAGAAAGGGCCGTTGACAGGTTGAGTTAAAATCATCAAAAGGGGCAATGTGCCAGCTTCGGGTATCTTTCCAGCTCAATGTTTGACGTGGCTGAGGCTGGGTCAGAAGCAACCAACTCGACCACGTATGGCCTGATACTGACTCTGCTGTGAGTTGATAAAGACCTTGGGAAATAGGATCGGAAAGGCCATCTTTGATCAAACGCCAACCGTGTTGCTGCGCCGGAGAGAACTCACCATGCATCACCGTTTTATCCGGCCATTTTTTTAACGTGAGTGCATTCACCCCCGTTTGCGACTCCCCTGACACTTGGAGCCGATAATACACCCGACTCGTGGTTTGGACCGTTTCGCGACGCACAGATATATTGCTCAACCAATCAGGCAATGTCTTTTGGCTTAAACTGCGCCCACAGTCCTCCGTGATCGCGAGCGCAAGCAGCTGAGCGAGATGATCCTGCTTGGCAGCAGAAAGATTGGGTTGCTGCCAGGCTTCAATCATGGCCTCTACACTGGCTGCGGTTTTTCCATTTAATAGGCGCTGATGGGCACTGGTTAACGCGTCATTGCCGTTAAACCACGCGGCCTGCGCGCCACCAGCACCCAGCATAGTTGCTAATAGTCCAAAGAGAGCGCGCGTTTTCATCATGCCTTCATGCGATAGCCGACGCCACGTAGCGTCTCGATATTCACCGAGGGCAGCTTCTGGCGTAGTTGTAATATATGGGTGTCAACCGTACGCGTGGTAGGATAATGGTTATACCCCCACACTTGATCGAGCAATTCATCACGCGTAAATACACGCCCTGCGTTTTTGGCGAGGAAATGCAACAAGTCAAACTCAGTGCGTGTCAATGTCATCTCTTGGTCACCACAAAAGACTGCACGACTCGCGGTATCGATTCTCACCTCATTGATCACGAGATCGTCACTCGATATTTCCGCTTCTCCGACAGGGTGACGAAGATGGACACGCACGCGCGCGAGCAGCTCTGCTTCGGCAAAGGGTTTAGTGATATAATCGGTAGCGCCCGAGTCTAACCCGCCAACGCGATCACGCACGGACACCATGGCTGTCAACAAGATCACTGGCACGGTTTTGAGTTTATTCCAATCCGCGAGCCATTCGATTGAGTCGCCTTCAGGCAGTTGGCGGTCCAAGATGACAAGATCCGCATCACGCCATAACTCAGCAACTTTCGTCGCACTATCAGCATATAAACACTGGTAGCCCGCTTGCTCCAAACTTGCCAATAAGCCGTCTGCTAGATTGGCATCATCTTCAACCAGAAGTAACGTCGGTTGCGTCACAATGAATCTCCAAAGTAAATGTGGTGGGTGGACCAGAAAGGATTAACTTGCCCCCCATTCTCTCAATCATCGATTCTACGATCGTCAGCCCGAGCCCAAGACCGCTTTGGCTGACAAAGGGTTTACGTATGTGCTTCCAATCCTTGGCGGTCAGATCGCCTTGGTCGCATATTGCAATGGTGAAACGATCCGCTGATACCTTTGCATGCACTTCAACCGGGGCGACACCATATTTGACCGCATTGGCAATCAAATTGTTCAATGATGTCGTCAACCAATAGACATTGGCCCGCACCGCGCCATCTTGACTCACCTGAAGCGTCACTTGATGTTCTTCACAAATGTATCCTAACCATTCTTCGATAGACGGAATCGTTTCTTTGCCCAATGGCTTTTGATTCGACTGCAAGTAATCCTTACTCGCTTCCGCCAGCTGTTTTAGACGCCTTGAATCTTCACACAAACGACGAAACTCATCATAAAAGGGCTCTGGTAACGTATCGAATTTACGCCGAAACCCCTCAACCGTCATCGACAAGCTGGCAATGGGGGTACGTAACTCGTGCGTCAATATTTGTAATACCAGCATACGCTCTTGCATCAACCGACGCTGTACCGTCCATCGGTTAAATCCCCAACCACCGAGGGCAACCAGGTTGATGATAATCAGCGCGCCGACAAGATAAGGCCAATAGCTAGGCGCTTTTTCTTCATTCCAACAAATGTTCCCCACACGGGCCAAACAAAAATCTTGCTCCCCCCGAGGCCTAAGGTGTAAATCAAATTCAGCAACAAGAGGTTGCCATTGCTGCGCGGCATACAAATGGTAATAGCTGCCCACACGGATCCACATTTCATTTTGACTGACCAAGGTTTTAGCGCCGCTATTCAATGCCTCGACGGCTGATGAATCCATTCTTTGCAGTCGACCGAGTAAACTGTCAGGTTCGGCTTTGGGTCGCTCTTGGATATGAAAAAAGCGCACAAGCTCGCTGCGTCGCGCTGGATATTTCTCCGCGTATTTGGCCGCATAGCTCCCGCCACCTGGATGAATAAACCCAGAGCGAGAAAACCAAGCAACCGGAAGCTGGGTGTTATTACACATGGCACGAGTAAACACCAAAGGCTCTGTCACTTGCGGATTCACTGGCCAAGGTCCTTGACACTTTTGCGCAGCCTGATACAAGCGGCGAATATCTTTTAACGGGTAGCGCGCCGTCTGTGGCAATAGGCTCTCTGGACTGAGCAACACACGTGGAAAAGCACGGTTAATACCGATGAGGTTATAACGAGCAACAGGATCCGCCAACAGTAACTGAGCACGGAACGCAGTCATTTGCTCTGAAAATGTACTCGCCGCCATCGCTGGCCAAGCTGTCAACGTAAAAATAATTAGCAGCAGAATTCGCATAGTGACAGCTTACCACCAAACCTATAAATAATGTCAGTGCATTGTAAGTTCAGACTGTCAGGATGCAAGATAGCTATTACGCAAGATGGCCTTTTAAGCAAGATAGCTATTAGGCAAGATAGCTTTTACTCACATCCAGCGCCGGCGATCGTGCACAAAAAAAGAGCCAGCTGAATCACTGGCTCTTTTGAAGGACGAGCTCTTTAAAATAATAGCGTCCCAGAGTTCAACTATAGTGCCTTTGAATTTAACTATAGCGCTTTAGAAATAGCCTCGACACTTTGTTTCGCATCGCCAAAGAGCATGGTGCTGTTGTCTTTAAAGAACAATGGGTTTTGCACCCCAGCATAGCCGGTATTCATTGAGCGTTTAAAGACCACTACATTTTTAGCATTCCAGACTTCAAGTACGGGCATCCCCGCAATGGGACTAGACGGGTCATCCATTGCGGCGGGGTTAACCGTATCGTTGGCTCCGATCACCAGTACCGTATCCGTATCTGGGAAATCATCATTAATTTCATCCATCTCTAATACGATGTCATAGGGGACTTTCGCTTCTGCGAGCAACACATTCATATGCCCAGGCAAACGCCCTGCAACGGGGTGAATCGCGAATCGCACGTCAATGCCCATATTACGCAGTTTTTCTGTTACTTCGTAAACAGGATATTGCGCTTGCGCAACGGCCATACCATAGCCGGGTGCGATCACAACACTGTTGGAGTCTTTTAGCATTTCTGCGACTTCTTCAGCGGTACTCTCGCGGTATTCACCGACCTCTTCATCACCCGATGACGCGGTGCCATCTGAACCAAAGCCACCAGCAATCACACTAATGAATGAGCGGTTCATGGCCTTACACATGATGTAAGACAAAATGGCACCCGATGAGCCAACCAATGCCCCCGTGACGATCAGTAGATCGTTCGCCAGCATAAAGCCTGCCGCTGCCGCTGCCCAACCGGAATACGAGTTCAGCATAGACACCACAACCGGCATGTCTGCACCGCCAATCGAGGCAACAAGGTGATAACCAAAGGCTAGCGCGATGAGCGTCACCACAATGAGTGCGAACGTGGAGCCTTCGGCATTGACGAAGTTGATCAACAGCAAAAAGGAAACCACGACGGCGGCAAGGTTAAGCTTATGACGATGCGGTAACGCCAGCGCTTTCGATGAGATCACGCCACGCAGTTTACCAAAGGCGACAATCGACCCGGTGAAAGTCACTGCACCGATAAACACGCCTAAGAAGATCTCAACTAAGTGAATATTAAGCATCGCACCAGTCAGCGGTGGATGATCAATATAGGTGTTAAAACCGACTAATACCGCCGCCAGGCCGACAAAACTGTGCAGCATCGCCACCAGCTCCGGCATTTCGGTCATCTCAACCCGTTTGGCGTAGTAAATACCAATCGCGCCGCCAATGACCATCGCGAGTATAATCCAACCAACGCCTTGAACATCGGGACCCCAAATCGTCGCCACCAGCGCGATGGCCATCCCGGTAATCCCGTAGTAGTTGCCGGCACGCGCAGACTCTTGCTTTGAGAGCCCAGCCAAACTCAGAATGAAACAGAGTGCGGCAACAATATACGCAGCTTGTACCAATCCTTCAGACATTCTTTCTCCTTACCCTTTACGGAACATTTCAAGCATGCGCTTTGTAACAGTAAAGCCGCCAAAAATATTGATACTGGCGATCAACACGGCAATGAAGGAGAGGAAGGTAACAAAACCGATCCCTTGTCCTACTTGCAATAGCGCCCCGACGATAATGATGCCTGAAATCGCATTGGTGACGGACATCAGTGGCGTGTGTAGCGCATGGGTTACATTCCAGACCACGTAGTAGCCTACAACACAGGCAAGCACAAACACGGTCAAATGAGAAAGGAACTCACTTGGGGCGTAGTTGGCTACCCAGCCAAACGCCCCCAACCCGGCGGCCATTAAGCCATACTTGGTTGCCCGTGACGTTTTTTTCGCCTCTGCTTTCGGTGCAGGTTCGGGTTTAGGTTCCGCTTTCGGTTGTGCCGACACTTGAATCGGCGGTGCAGGCCACGTCACTTCGCCTTCTTTAATAACGGTGACGCCACGTACGACTACATCGTCAAAATCAATGGCAATATTGCCGTCTTTTTCTTTGCAAAGCAGTTTGGTGAGGTTAACCAAGTTAGTGGCATACAGTTGTGATGACTGAGTCGGCAAGCGCCCTACCATATCGGTATAGCCAATCACTTTGACCCCATTTGGCGTGGTGATGACTTGGTCTTTTTCGGTGTACTCACAGTTGCCACCATTGGCGGCTGCCAAATCAACAATCACACTCCCGGATTTCATGCTGTCTACCATCTCTTTGGTAATCAGCGTTGGCGCAGGTTTACCAGGGATCAGCGCCGTGGTGACGATAATATCGACATCTTCTGCTTGTTGCGCATAGAGCTTTTGCGCAGCCTGATTGAATTCATCCGACATCTCTTTGGCATAGCCATCACTGCTGCCTGCACTGTCTTGTTTGAAGTCCACTTCAAGAAAGTCAGCGCCCATGCTTTCAACTTGTTCTTTCACCTCTGGGCGAACATCAAAGGCACGAACAATGGCACCTAGGCTCCCGGCAGCGCCAATCGCAGCCAGACCTGCCACCCCGGCACCGGCAACAAATACCTTGGCAGGCGGTACTTTACCGGCCGCGGTGATTTGCCCGGTAAAGAAACGGCCAAATTCGTGGGCCGCTTCGACAATAGCGCGATAGCCCGCAATGTTTGCCATCGAGCTTAGCGCGTCTAAAGATTGTGCACGAGAAATCCGCGGCACGGCATCCATCGCCATCACATTAACATTGCGCGCCGATAATCGCTCAAGCAGCTCTTCGTTTTGGGCAGGCCAGATAAAGCTGACAAGCGTGGTGCCTGCTTGTAGTCGTTCCACTTCATCTTGACCGGTTTGTTCAATCACACCCGGTGCGTTGACTTTAAATATGACCTCAGACTGCCAAACGGCATCCGTATCAACAATGGTCGCCCCGGCAAGTTCGTACGCAGTATCTTCGAAGCTTGCTTTTTCGCCCGCTCCCTTTTCTACCACTACGTCAAAACCGAGTTTGATAAGCTGTTCCACCGACTTTGGCGTCGCAGCTACCCTCGTTTCATTAACGAGCCTCTCTTTTGGAACACCAATCTGCATAGCTATTCCCTGAATGTTGGATTATAAAAAATTTTTTAATCGTCACAGGTGAGTACCACCTGAGAGACATTCACTGACTAAATTCGTATTGAAAACGGTTTTACCCATTATTCACTCAGTTGCGGGGGTCAGTAATTTTGTGCTTAGCAACGCAACAGCCTTAACTTAACGAGTTTATTCCTTAATCACCACAGGGCGAGGATCGCCATTAGGGTATAAATGTGATCCAATCGACACTTTATCTGTTTTTATTGTTCATAGTTATGCATTAATTTTGGTATCGCTCAGCATCGCCTAACCGCCACGCGCAAAAATCTTGTCGCCATTCTGGTCAATCATCATTTTGGCCTTTGTGATCATCAAGCTATTTGCATCGTCTTGATTTCCCAATAGATCAGAACGGATAAAGTGATGGGTCATCACCTGTTCATCGATTTCTTTGCAAATACGCCCGCATACACGGTACTGGCCGCTTTCTGCGGTCGCTTCGGGGTAAATCAAATAGCCTTTGTAATCTGTTGGGGTCACAGTCGCTTTAGCTTGTTTCGATTGACCACCAGAAAAAAGTGCGGAAAACCATCCCATCTTTCTTTACTCCTTTTTATCTTTCAGCTCGGACAAATCAAGCAATATATGATTGGTTAATGCCAAGGGTGATTAAACCACAAATAAAAAAACGCCACATCTCGATGATGTGGCGTTTCGCGTTCTGTCTACGTTTTGTCGTCTTATCGGTTTATGCCGATATCACGCTGCAAATGCGCCGGTAAACGGCTTGCATCATAAGCAGGTGCTTGCGTGCTGCGGGTAAACAACACATCCATGGCATGAGCGATCAGTCCTTTGATAGTTACCGCGTAAGATCGACGTGAACGTGTCATATTAACCGTTGCAGTCGTCATACGATCCTCGCTTTATTTTCTGAATCACTCGGCGCGTAGTATAGGTGGCTAACCCACAATGATAAATTGATGAAAATTAAAGCATAGGATTAGTTTTTGTAATCCGAAAAGCAAGCAATCGCTAATCAGAAAATCATGTTAACTTACGGTTAAAAAAGCGACTATTTGCTTTTACGTGCCTCTGAGCTGTTATTATATTTATTTTGTTTGAAAGCCGTCTCCACACCCATGCGATACCTTGTCACTTGCACATAGCCGTGTCTTACTTATTAAGAATGGCGATTTATCGCTCGATTATCGATTAAAACCTGATAACATCAATGTTACACATGTCACTAAGGTGTTGACCATGCTTGCGTTTCTAGCCCGACACTCTGCGATCTTTCTTTTTATTGCTGCGCTGATTGGCTTTGCATTTCCAGCGGTATCGCTAGCGTTGTTTCCTTTTCTTCCCTATGTTTTATTTGCGCTGATGCTATTTACACTGCTTGGCATCCACCAAGGTTTACTGGTAAAAGCACTCGGCCAGTGGCAAGTGTGGGTATATGCATTTATTCATGCGGTGGTATTAACGCTGATAACCTGTTCGATCGCTTGGTTATTGGGCGCATCGACAGGGTTATTACTCGCGATTAGTGGGATCTGCGCAACCGGCTCCTTGTTTGCCACACCCGCCATTATCCGTTCGTTAGGCATGGACGCGCTGATCGCCATGGCCTACACCATCGCTTCAACGTTGCTGATGCCAGTTGTCTTATTCGTCAATTTAACAATATTCAGTGGTGATGCTTTTTCACTGGATTTACAAAGCTACGTGATTCGATTAGCGGTATTTATTTTCGGGCCCATGGCGTTCGCCGCGATTTTTCACGCGCTGGTCAAGCCCGAAAAACTCAAACGCATTCACGGCAAGCTCGCACAGTTTACTATTGTGCTGGTGTTTAGCTTTCCTTTGGGGCTGGTGGGGCCATTTGGAGAAACCTGGCAAAACGATCAAGCGTATGCCCTAGAACTGTTAGCAATTTCAGTCGCAATTTGCATGCTTTTTTTTACCATTGCCTTCGGTTTATACCGGCGACAAGGACAAGCAGCCAGTATGATCGCCGCGGTGACCGCCGTAAATCGCAATGTATTACTGACCTATACCGTTGCCGGCGTCGCACTTGGCCCGGTATTTTTACCCTTAATCGGTGCCATTCAGTTACCCATTTACCTACAGCCTCTTTTGGTTCGCTGGGCCATACGTCACGCGCATCGCGCTGACACGCAGGTGCCCTAGCGCGGCTCGTTTATACAACCGGTACAAAATAAACCAAAGATGCCCAAGCTATCAGCCAAAAGCTAATCAACCCCACATCAAACCAATCACGTTTTTCCATCACCTTCACCTTTCGATAGTATGGCTACATTCAGGTCACCTATTACTGTTATCGACAATAACGACCCAAACTTAATCTAACGGCAACGTTATGCCGAACGTGCAACCTATCGATGAATAAGCAAAGGATGGGCCAAGTTATTGACCCCAACAGGTTTGTGTCTGATCGGGTGTACTCAAATAACACACTAAAGGCTGGCTCGGGAGCGCGAGTGCGTTTTGCTGCCGTGCATACCGAATAAAACACTCCGCCATTGATAAACCAATTGAGCGACGACGGCCTGTCTGCAGTGCGTCATAGCCCTCTTTACCTTGTGCCGTATAAGATGAGGACACACCGGTATATCGGTGCGCATCGTCCATCGCCACCCAATGCTCACCCCGTTTGATTTCTAATTGGGTGATGCGCTGCCCCATCGGGCGCCACGCTTCATAACGATAACGGATAGCGGCACAATACGGGAAACTGCCGGTCCCAAGGCCAGCAACGCCATTGTTGGTCGCGTTGTTGATTGCCCCTTCTAACGCGCTGCGGATTTGTTCGCCTGTCACTCGATACGCGATCACGTCGATCGCAAACGGCAGCAGTGTACCGGCAATTAATGCAGCAGAAAGCGGGCCAGCGTTCAATCCAACTCGAACCCCTCCCGCATTATGTATCGCAAACTCCGCATCAATCCCTTGCTCACGCGCCGCCCAAAGAAAACTCTCGGTGACCAAAGGAGCCACGTCGCTACTGCCTTCGCCGTCAGGGACGCGAACATGGCGTAAACGCTCAGGCACATGCGTGACAATATCACGCTCTAATTGTGCCACTTGTGGACGATACGTCTGTTGCAAGTGGTGTTTTAGATCTAAATCACTCGGCAAAATGAGTACATTCGACTGACTATTCAGATAGTCGCGCGCCGCTTGATAAGAAGTGGCGGTTAATTGCTGCTCGCGCGACGCATCCATCGCCAAACTGCGTCCAAGCAGCACGTAATTTTGACCATTAAAGGCTGTTGGCCGACCTTTTTCATCGATGGATAACGTAAAACGGCCAATAGATTGCGCATGGCACCCGGCTTGCACAATCCAAGTATCATTAACTTGATACCCGTATGGATCTTGGGCCTCGAGACCAATATTTTGAAAATCGCCTTGTAAGACATGTGTGTGCCCTCCCACAATCACATCAATGCCTTTGACTGCTGCTGCGAGTGCCTTGTCTTTGTCATAACCAAGGTGGCTTAACAAAATAATGGTGTTGACCCCTTGAGCACGCAAATACGCCACCGTATTTTTAGCTATCTGGGTGGCAGGCAAAAACGGCGTATCGTGATCGGGATGTGCCAGTGCCGCCATTTGCTCAACCGCCAAGCTAAACAGACCAACCTGATGGCCCGCGTAGGTTTTGATCAGGGTGCTCGCACGTGCGTGCTCTGGCAGGTATGGCATCAAGCTAGGCTTATCGCTTACCCGTTTTTGCTTGTCTTTTGCTTCATCATCCACATGCCAATTACCGGCAAGTAAAGGAAACTTAATATCATCGAGAAAATCGGCAACGGGCCCATTGCCTTGATCCAGTTCATGATTACCGATGGCCATCGCGTCGATCCCAAGGCGATTAAGCATGTCGGCATTTGCTTTTCCTTTAAACAAGGAATAATACAGCGAGCCCTGGAAGCAATCACCGGCGTGCAGAAACAGAAAGCCGTGCTGATTTTGTTCAGCCTGATGACGAAAGTGCTTCACCGCCGATGCAATGCGTGCGAATCCACCGCAATTGGCATATACCCGTGTGTCTTCGCTATCTAAGCTGAGCGAGACAGGCGTAGACTCAAAGTGTGAGTGCGTATCGTTAATATGCGCGATGGTTAATGAGAATGGTTGTCGTGCTGTCATAATAATCCGTGCCACAACACAAAAGAAGATGATACAAGCTTAACATTGACATATACAAGAAAGGTTAAGTTTTTGATAGATTACTACCTAATCCACAACAGGGAAGCGTGACGATATGCAAGTGAACAAGACCAAAGTGGCTTTTATTGGCCTCGGCGTGATGGGATTTTCGATGGCCGGCCACCTGCAACGTAACGGCTACCCAACCCGGGTTTACAACCGAACCCCCGGCAAGGCCGAAAGCTGGTGTACAACCTATCAAGGACAGAGTGGATGTACCCCTGCTGAGGCAGTCACTGACGCTGACATTGTCTTTATGTGCGTAGGTAACGATGATGACGTACGCAGTGTGGTCTATGGCGACATTGGTGTGCTGGCCAATATGAAAAAAGGCAGTACCTTGGTGGATCACACTACCACCTCTGCAGAGCTGGCGACTGAACTTGCCGACGTGTGTAACCGACAAGGTATTCACTTTTTGGATGCGCCTGTCTCCGGAGGTCAAGCGGGCGCCGAAAACGGCAAACTTACTATTATGGCGGGTGGCGATCCTGCTGTATTTCGTCATGCTGAACCTGTGATGACTGTTTACGCCAGTGCGATTGAGCATATTGGGCCAAATGGTAGCGGCCAGCGCTGTAAAATGGCCAACCAAATATGTATTGCCGGCGTCTTACAAGGCTTATCCGAGGCACTCACCTTCGCGCAATCCGCTGATCTCGATATCGAAAAAATGATCAATGCCATTAAGCACGGTGCCGCGGGCTCCTGGCAAATGGACAATCGCGCATCGACCATGGCACAGGATCAGTTTGATTTTGGTTTTGCGATTGATTGGATGCGTAAAGATCTTGGCTTTTGTTTAGAAGAAGCCGCCAAATTAGGCGTGAACCTTCCCTTAACCGAGCAAGTGGATCAACAGTACAGGCAGCTGCAACAACGCGGATACGGTCGAAGTGATACCTCAGTCCTGATCAAGCAGTTTGATACAGATACCAAACCATCTTCATCAACCTAACCTAAAAATACGGCCATCCTCGGCACTTGAGGCCGAGGAAAGGCTAAACAAGGTGTATACTAAAGTTAACCAATAAGGAGGGGTGTAATGACAGCTATCTATGTAATCTGCGCCATCGCCATGATCATTGGCCTGTTCACCTTATACGCACCCTCTATTGAAAAATGGTGTGATAAGCAGTTGAGCCCGAGCAAGAAAGATAAGTAGTTATTATTTAGTAGCACACCCCAGCTTTTCTCATCGATACCGTTAAGTGGTATGATGCGCGCCATTGTCGCGCCACTGACTTGTATGACGTTGGCGCATTCGCATCAGCAAGGTTGTACAAACATGGTTAACAACAAGATCCAGTGGTTTCCGGGCCATATGCACAAGGCTCGAAAGGAAATCGAAGAAGTCGTCCCTAAGATCGATGTGATCATCGAAGTGCTCGACGCACGCATCCCCTTTAGTAGCGAAAACCCTCTGATCCGCACACTGCGTGGCGACAAGCCAGTGATCAAAGTACTGAACAAACGCGATCTTGCCGATCCGGCTATGACAGATATTTGGATGGCCCACTTGGAGCAAGAGCAAGGCGTTTCAGCAATGGCGATCACCACGCAGCAGCAAAGTGAAGTCAATCGAATCATGGAACGGTGCCGCGCACTGGCCCCTCATCGCGAAGCCATGGGTAAAAATATTCGCTCAATGATCATGGGGATCCCTAACGTAGGCAAGTCCACCATCATTAACAGCCTTGCTGGTCGAGTGATTGCAAAAACAGGTAACCAGCCCGCTGTGACGCGCCAGCAGCAACGGATTAACTTGCAAAACGGCGTAGTGCTCTCTGATACACCGGGAATTTTATGGCCAAAGGTTGAGAACCCACATAGCGGTTTTCGTCTCGCGGCAACCGGCGCTGTGAAAGATACAGCAATGGACTACGACGAAGTGGCTTTTTATACCGTGGAGTACTTGGCGAGTGCCTACCCCGAGCGGCTACAAGAACGCTATCAGCTTGATGTATTACCCGACACAGACATTGAGTTGATGGAAGCGATTGGTGCCAAGCGCGGTTGTCTGCGCGCGGGAGGGCGGGTTGACTTGCACAAAGCCTCGGAAGTGCTGTTGCATGATTTACGCGCCGGTGCGCTAGGTGGCCTCACGTTAGAGAAACCGGACATGATTGAAACCGAACTGGTGCAAGTTGAAGAAGACAACGCCCGCCGAGAGGAAGAAAAAGCCGCTAAAAAAGAGGCCCGCCGTAAGCGTTACCTCAAAAACAAACGTTAATACAATTCGTGACATAACAACAAGTCACATGCCAAAGGGGCATTCGGCCCCTTTGGCAAGGATGCAGCTAGACTTTAAATTGCCCCACTAATTGTTGCAACGCCGTATTTGCCGCTTGTAAATCATGTGCTCGCTGCTCGGTAGTTTTCCCATTTTGATGCAGCTTGGCGACGATATCACGGATAGACGTCATGGTTTGACTAATATCTTCAGTGACCTGGCTTTGCTCGGTGGCAGCCGTGGCGATTTGCGTGCTTAGCTCGTCAACCTGCGTCACTGATTGGGTCATGGTTTCAATCCGCTGCTCAACCTGTTGGCTACTCTCTGAAGATGAGACACACTGCTCTCTCGTCTCCTGCATGGATTGACTAGCCTGTGTCACAGCGTCACTGACCTGTGCCAACATCTTATCGACTTCACCGGTGCTCTGTTGCGTCCGCGAGGCGAGGTTTCTCACTTCATCCGCGACAACCGCAAAACCGCGTCCCTGGTCGCCCGCCCGAGCCGCTTCAATCGCCGCATTCAAGGCCAGTAAGTTAGTCTGTTCTGCAATATCACCAATCACGCCGAGAATCGATTCAATTGCTTTAGTATGCTCTCGCATTTGCGCGACTTTTTGCTCACTGGTTTCCACGTTATCGACGAGGGCTAAGACACTGCGTGTCGATGCCTGCGTCTCTTCACGCGCTTGCTGGGCTTCTGATTGCATCTGACGCGTGACATCATGGCTTTGATTAACGTTTTCCGCGACATCAGAAGCAGAGGCACTTAGCTGATTAATCGCGGTAGCAACGCCTTCTGTTTCTCTTACATGGGCATCTAATGTCGATAAGGTTTGGCTAGCATCATGACTGATTTGCTCAACATAGTTCGAACAGGTTTGATTTGCGCTCATCACTTTCTGTACTAAGTCTTGCAAGTACGCGATGAAGTCATTCACTGAATGAGAGATGCTATCCAGCTCATCATTACCTTTTGTCGGCAATCGTAGTGTGAGATCCGCATCGCCTGAAGATAAGCTATCCACATTTTGCTTAAATGTCGCAAATCGGCCATGAAGTCGCTTAAAGGCAATGAGCATGACCACGAGCAATAAGCCGATCAGAGGTAACTGGATCCAAGCAAGGGTGGTGAGAATTTTATCGCTCAGCGCCGTGAGTGCCGAGGTTGGCTTGGCGACGACCAGCGTCCATGGCGTACCAGAGACTGGCGACAGCAATAAAGTTTGCTCCTGGTCTTTACCTTCAAAGATCAAACGCTGCGTCTGTTGATTTAGAGCCGTATCAATAGCCTTGGCAAAAGGCGTGTTGAAACGTGAGACCGATTTAAGTACATCGTCACGCGTGAAACCACCACGGCTTTGGCTAAGGATCTTGCCATCGGATTCCACAATGGCAATGTTGGCATCTAAGGCTTTTTGCTTTTCCGCGACCAGTTGGTTAAAAAAGCCAAGGGTGACATCAATGGTTGCTACACCATATAAGCTGCCTTGCTGATAAATCCCCATGGCACAATTGGTACGAGGCTGAGCGCTGGCACCATCTTTATAAGCATTGGCCCAAACGCATGCTCCCCGAGGCGCATTTTGACCCGCACGATGCCAAGGTTGGGTGTAATAATTTGGGGCCTCGTCGCTATTCCAGTAAGTATTTTCAACCAATTGTCCGCTGTCATCACGGTGATAAAAGGTAGAGGCACGATCAACGCCCGCGAGGCGTTTATTAGGTAGTGGCCATATACCGCCTCCAAATACCAGAGGGTTGCCGTACTGATCAATAAGGTGCGGTAGTTGGGTATCGATTTGGGCGCTGGTTAAGGTTGGGATAAGTTGCGTAATGGCGCGCTGCTGCGCTTTTACTTCACGAAGAGCGAAGGTAATATCGCGACCCACTTCATTCAGGTTAAGCTTAAGTCTTTCTTCTCCCTCTTTTTTTAGCGTCGGTGCAATCCATGTCTGTATGCTAAAAACAGTCAGGATCGTCGCGATCAGTAAAAAGACGATCAATCCGATACTGTATCGACCTTGTATGGTGGCAAACGGTGATCGAGTCGGTTGCATGAACATTCCCTATTTAATTACAGCTTAGAGGTATGAGTATAAGACACCAAATTCTTGTGTTGTAAAAAAAGCGTGGGGGGACATCACATTATGTGTACGCAGTTATAAAAAACCCGTCGTACCGAAGTACGACGGGCGTATGCTAATGCCTTTATGTGATTATCACTGTTTATGACGTCACATCCACCAGCGCATCGGCCAACCTATCGATGTGTCGCTCTGCCAGGCCAGCAATGTTGATCCGGCTATCTCCTACCGCATAGACGCCGTGTTTGTCTCGCAACTGATGGATCTGCTCACCAGTCAAACCAAGTACGGAAAACATGCCACGATGGTGTTGGATAAAATCAAAATAACCGTCACCTGTGCGATCGCGAAGGGCTGACGTCAAGCCTTCTCGTAAGGCATTAATGCGGGTGTTCATGGCTTTAATTTCATTGCGCCATTGCTGCGTAAGCGCATCATCCGTCAAAATGGTTTCGACAATTGCGGCACCGTGATCCGGTGGCATGGTATAGGTGCTGCGCGCCAGTTGCATGATGCGCCCTTTCGCATTCTGCGCTTCTTGGGCAGATTTACCCACCACAATCGCCGCGCCTGTACGCTCTCGATACAAACCAAAACTCTTGGAGCAAGATGTCGCAATTAATAGCTCTTCAACATTATCGGCTAAAAGACGCAAACCCCGAGCATCTTCTTCTACCCCATCACCAAAGCCTTGATAGGCAATATCGACAAAGGGGGTAAATCCGTTGCGATTCGCAAGCTCTGTGATCGCTTCCCATTCCTTCAGGCTTATATCAGCACCTGTGGGGTTATGACAACAACCGTGTAACAATACCACATCGTCGGCGCCCGCCTGTGATAAGGCATTCAGCATGGCATCGGCATCCACCATTTTGGTCTCACGATTAAAATACGGATAGAATTTCACCGTCAGGCCTGCCGCTTCCATCACCGGCTTGTGATTCACATAGCTGGGGTCTGTCAACCATACGGTAGTCACCGGCTTCGCGAGATTCATCAGATCGGCCAGCATACGCAGCGCCCCACTTGCACCTGGTGTTTGCACGGCGGCACAACGGTCATATGCGTCCGTCCCTTTGAGTAAGAGATCGACCATAGCTTGATTGAAGTTTTCATTGCCGGCCAGACCAACATAGGCTTTCGTTTGCTGAGTTTGCGCGAGGGATTGTTGTGCCGCTTTAACGGCTTGCATAATTGGCGTTTGACCATGACTATCACGGTAAACGCCAATGCCTAAGTCCATTTTATGCTCACGCGGATCGTCACGATAAGCCAGTGACAAAGAGAGAATGGGATCCTGCTGGGCAGGCGAGAGCAGATCTAACATAGTAATACGTCCTTTTAAGCCTGGATGCTCAAGATACGCTATACCCTACCCCATGCGGGAAAATTGGCAACCTCTTACCCGCGATTCTCTTGTCGATGTTGCGCACGCTCGGACAGAAAGTGTACGCATTGGTTGGCACTCCCCCGCCATACGAGGTTTGGATCGGCCTCTGCTTGGATAAATTTGCCGTCGATCAACACATCAATTAACGCCACCACCTCTTGCTGCTCAGAGGATAATTGTTCCAGCGTGTAGCCTGTCCACAACCAAATGTCTTTATCCGGGGCACTTAACACCACTTCTTGTAACAATTCTTTTACACCGTCGAGGTTAGCAGGATGCAAAGGATCGCCACCACTTAACGATAAACCGCGCCGCGGGATCCTTGTATCGAGAAGATCACGAATGATCTGATCTTTAATCACATCAGTGAAAAGGTGGCCACTTTTCAGCGGCCATGTGGCTTTGTTATAACAGCCTCGACATTGATGCTCACAACCTGAGACAAACAAAGTGCAGCGCGTCCCAGGCCCATTGACAATATCGACCGGGATATATTGGTGATAATGCACGATATACTCCCTACATATGTTTAACGCGGCGGATTACTTCTTGCTGCTTACCTGGGTTAAATGGACGTGTATCCGGGCTACCCAAATAGCCACAGACGCGACGAGTCACCGACACGCGCGCTGGGTCGTGATTACCACATGCCGGACAGGTAAAGCCTTTGCTGGTGCAATCAAATTCGCCGGTAAACCCACATTCATAGCATTCATCGATCGGCGTATTGGTGCCATAGTACGGCACGCGATCGTAGCTATAATCCCAGACGTTCTCCAACGCTTCTAAATTGTGCTGGATGTTGGGGTACTCGCCATAGCAAATAAAGCCACCATTGGCTAAGCGTGGATAGTCCATTTCGAAATCGATTTTATCGTAAGGTGTGACTTGTTTTTCCACGTCGAGGTGGAAGCTATTGGTGTAATAGCCCTTATCCGTCACCCCTTCAAGCACACCAAAGGCTTGCGTATCAAGCTGGCAAAAACGACTACAGAGGTTCTCACTCGGGGTGCTATACAAACTAAAGCCATAGCCTGTTTCTTCTTTCCAGCGCTCGGTCGCATCATGCAAGTAGGCGACAATCGCTTTCGCTTTCTTTTGCTTGACCACGCTGTCGTAAAGATGCGGCGTGCTGCCATAAAGGGCATTAATTGTTTCGTGTAGGCCAATATACCCTAGCGAAATCGATGCTCGGCCATGTTTGAAAATCTCACTGACTTCATCATCTGGGTTAAGGCGGATCCCACATGCACCTTCCATGTATAAAATGGGCGCCACGCGGGCTTTTACCCCTTTAAAACGCGCAATTCGGGTATCGAGTGCCTGACGAGCAATATTTAACGTTGCATCGAGGCGCGCATAAAAGGCGTCTTCATCCCCTTCTGCTTCAATCGCCAATCTGGGTAAATTGACACTGACCACGCCCAAGTTATTCCGCCCTTCATGGATCAATTCGCCGTTTTCTTCATAGTCACTTAAGAAGCTTCGGCAGCCCATCGGGGTTTTAAACGAACCGGTGACCGATACAACTTGGTCATAATTGAGAATATCGGGATACATTCGTTTTGAGGCGCATTCAAGCGCAAGTTGCTTGATGTCATAGTTCGGATCGTCAGGCTGTCGGTTTAAGCCCTCGCGAATGCAAAAGACCAATTTAGGGAACACAGCGGTTTTGCGATTTTCGCCCAAACCGGCAATACGGTTGGCTAAAATAGCACGTTGTACTGCACGCGCAGACCATGATTCACCGAGCCCTAACCCAAACGTAACAAACGGGGTTTGCCCATTGGCCGTATGTAAGGTGTTTACCTCATACTCCAACGATTGAAACGCATCAAAGCACTCTTTATCGGTTCTTGCTCGCGCATATGCCTCGGGCTCAGCAATGGCCCACTCTCGCGCCACAAGTAAATGTTTTTGGTAGCTTGCTTCAACGTAAGGCGCTAACACCTCATCAATACGATTGATGGTGGTGCCACCGTATATATGACTCGCCACTTGCGCGATAATTTGTGCCGTCACCGCTGTGGCGGTCGAAATCGACTTAGGCGGGGCAATTTCTGCGTTCCCCATTTTAAAGCCTTTTTGCAACATGCCGGCTAAGTCAATCAACATGCAATTAAACATGGGGAAGAAAGGCGCATAGTCTAAATCGTGGTAATGAATTTCGCCGGATTCATGGGCGCGGACAACGGCGCTCGGTAGCATGTGCTGTTTGGCGTAATGCTTCGCCACGATGCCCGCGAGTAGATCGCGTTGCGTCGGAATAACTTTGCTGTCTTTATTGGCGTTTTCATGCAGCAACTCGGTGTTCGTTTGACCGACCAACCCTTGTACCTCATGATTCAATCGCCCTCGGCGCTCTCGTGCAATGTCTCTATCGTGGCGGTATTCAATGTACGCGCGCGCGACCGCTTTATGCGGGCCAGCCATAAGCACATCTTCTACCGCATATTGGATGTGATCGATATCTACTTCGGCATCGCCAGCAAATTGCGTCGCAATGGTATCCGCTAAACGACGAATCACCTCATCAGTCAATGGGCATGATTCAACGTCACGCAGCGACTGCGCTGATTCTCGCGCACACGTCACCGCCTGAACGATACGATCTGCATCAAATGGGACGCGTGTTCCGTCGCGCTTAATTACCGCTGGCATATGCCCTCCACACCATATATAGGATTATAAAAACATCATAAACACAAGATGTGGCATTAGATAGCAAATGCGGGATCGATTGTGTTGACTCAGATCATCGAACTTTCGAATAACCAAAGTCGGCCGTTCAAACGCCTATCTGTTCTCCAATTTGCTGATCTGTCTTGTTGCAATTGTTAGCGAAAATCAAACCTTGTCCGCAATTTGATCGCGAACTCACCTACACGTTGAATATTTGCAGTAGGATCACGGTGAAAAGCAAATGATTAAGGTAAGGGGCAATCGTGCTTCGACGCGTCGGACTGTGGGTGCTGCTAGGGCTATATGTTGCCCCAAGCTATGCACTCACGGTAGCAACATGGAATTTTGAATGGCTAACCTTAAAGACCGATCAACGGGCTGGTATTCGCCATGAAGAGGATTACCTACAACTCGCGGCCATATTGGCGCAGATCTCTCCAGACGTGTTGGCATTTCAGGAGGTCGATAGCCCTGAGGCGTTAGCCCGTGTGATACCAAAAGAAAAATATAACTATTACTTTTCCGACCGTTACGCAGAACTCAAATCCTCTTCTCACAGTCAGCAGCTGACTGGCATCGCCGTGCGCAAAGGTTGGCAGGTGGACGATCGGAAGGATTTTCGTGAGATTGCCTTACCCGGACTGTTTGGCCTCCCTTCTTTGCGTTATGGCGCCTATGTGGTGATCACGCCTCCTGGCCATGCACCTATTCACTTGTTATCCGTTCATCTCAAGTCGGGATGTTTTCACCAACGCCAAGGCACAAGCAGCTGTAAAAAACTGAGTCAACAATTCAGAGCGCTCGCGGAATGGCTCGCGGTTCGTGATGATAAAAACGTTATCATTGCCGGCGACTTTAATCGCTATATCGGAGAAAATAATGATCCATTTTGGCATACATTTAACGCTCATCGCCTTGAAATCGATGCCAATCCCCCCAACATCGTCAACGTCACCAAAAACGTGCGAGCACGCTGTAAAGCACGGCGTTACAATTGGCGCACTCAAACTTGGAACCAGGTGATGTACAGCCGCTTAGTGGATCATGTTTTGGTCTCTGAGCCTCTTGCCAATCAATGGCAGTACAGTTTTCAGTATCAGTTTGACTACCACAAGGTAATGACATACCGGCTCAGCGACCACTGCCCGATTGTTGCGCGCTTCGACATTGAGTCGGCGTCGAAATAGATTGACCCAATCGCAAAAGGTTGAGAAGGTCTTAATGCCGCTAGGAATGTCATGGTATTGATACAGTGAGCCGTTAGCCTTGCTATATGTGATGGGTTAACGATCACTCAAGGAGAAAAAATGAACAGTTTACAGCATCAGGTTATCCCAACAGATGATGACCTGCTAGCCGATTATCTTGATGATACATCGGCGCATCATCGCCCCAACATAGCGGGCCACAATGATGTCTTTAGTGATGATATTGAAGACGCCACACGCTAATCTGATTGCCTCAGCGTTAATTTAACTTCACGCTGACAACGCGTCATCCTACCCTTGTTACGTTGTCAGCAAATCCACCGACGTGTCGATATATTATGAAAAAAGCTCTCTCTGCGGTGCTGTTATGCGCCTCTTTTCTGTCTTTTCAAGCCCTTGCGGCCCCCGAACTGATAGCCAAATCAACCCTTGATTTTGGTGACTTCGAAAAAACAGCGAATGTCGAGATCGAGGGCAATATTCAAGACGATGTACTTCGTCTTGTTGAGCGTGGAGTCAAAGAAGAAGAAGCTGACTACTTTGTGATTAACCAAGTCAGTGAAGATACCCACAAAGAGGTATTGATCGTGTCGGTGACCCTCTACCGTGAGTTCACTACTGACAATCAAAAACGCTTTGAGAATCGGCTCGGATAAGCATGGAATGATAAGAGAGGTAGGTACGAGTGCGTCCCAGCGTCGACCTACCTAACGCTTTAGGCTTTCCTTTGTTACACTTCTGCACTTTATAACGATAAGAGCAATGTTGTGATTGGAACCTTAAATAAAATGCGCACCGAAGCAGGCGCATCCGTGCAGTATTTTCTCCGTGTCGGTCAGCAAGAACTACACCTTAACCCGCTACTGGGCCACACGCTCACCCTGACACACACTGGCAATATCTTTTGTGATGCGTGCGGTCGAAAAACCAAAAAAAGCTATTCACAAGGTCACTGTTATCCCTGCATGAAGAAGCTAGCGCGCTGTGACATGTGTATTATGAAGCCTGAAACCTGTCATTATGCACAAGGGACATGCCGGGAGCCTGAATGGGGCGAGCAGTTTTGCATGACCGACCACATCGTGTATCTCGCCAACACGTCTGGGCTAAAAGTCGGGATCACACGCGCGAACCAAATGCCAACCCGCTGGCATGATCAAGGCGCAACGCAGGCCCTGCCAATCTTCCGTGTGAAAACCCGCCATGTATCTGGCCTGGTTGAGGTGGCAATCGCTAAACACGTTGCCGACAAGACTAACTGGCGTGCGATTCTCAAGGGGGACAACGACGTACTTGATTTACCAACAGAAGCGGAACGCCTCACCCAGGCCATTGCATCCGAGCTTGCTGATATCCGTTTACAATTTGGTCAAGATGCCATTGTGCCGGCTGAGCAAGGCGCTCTGACATTTAGTTACCCTGTCACTGAGCATCCAACCAAGATAAGCTCCCACAACTTTGATAAAAATCCGCACGTAAGCGGTATATTGAAAGGAATAAAGGGCCAATATTTGATTTTCGATACTGGCGTGATCAATGTGCGTAAATTTACCAGCTATGAAGTCACGGCTTCGCACGAGTAACTGACACTTGGGGTTCCCCTATAACCGTGCAAGGCTACCCACAGACTTGCACGGTGTCTGCTTTTATCGGTGTGCTTTATCAGTCAGCACCGCCATCGTAAGACGGCTCACGCATATATCGCGGCCGCGTTCATCTTGGAGGGTAATACTCCAAACTTGCGTGGTTGCCCCAAGATGAATCGGGCGTGCGACCCCGGTCACTGTGCCTTGTCGCATCGCGCGTAAATGATTGGCGTTAATATCGAGGCCGACGCAGTATTTCCCTTCAGGCACACACATATTAGCGGCGAGTGATCCCAAAGTTTCAGCCAACACCACCGACGCACCGCCGTGCAACATGCCCAGCGGTTGATGCGTATGCGCGGCAACCGGCATGGTGCCTGTTAAGCTGTTGTCATCAAACGCCGTATAAATAATCCCTAAATGCTCAACCAAGGTATTCGCCGATGAGGCATTTAGCCCCGCGAGCGACATGTCTTTTTTCCAAATGCTCACCATGTCTCACCTATTATTCATTCAATAACCGCTAACGGTTGCCCTGATGATCAACGTCGACTAGCGCAACACGAAGAAAGCAGCACCGTAGACGCCGGGGCGATAAGACAGTACATTACCTGTACTAACTGAGCGCCGTTCACGGCATGCTTCGGTCACGCCCATGTTAGGTAAAACGATACAGGAAACAATCATGCGACGCACGGCCCACACAGTCATTCTGTCTATCTGCTTCATTCTCACACTTACAGCCTGCTCAAATTCACCCACAGGCCGGAATCAGCTTTTGCTCTTTTCTGGCAATCAAATGGCTGACCTAGGCCAGCGTTCATTTGAGGAAATGAAGCAATCCCAGCCAATCAGTCAGGACAAAGCCGTGAATACGTACGTACAGTGCGTGGCTCAAGCGATTTTAAAAGTGGTTCCGCCTCAATCAAATTTTTCCGAATGGGAAGTGGTGGTGTTCGACAGTGAGCAAGTGAATGCGTTTGCTTTACCAGGCGGAAAAGTAGGCGTCTATACCGGCCTACTCAATGTCGCAGAGACGCCCGATCAATTAGCAGCGGTTATTGGTCATGAAATTGGTCATGTGTTAGCCGATCATAGTAATGAACGTCTTTCTCGCTCTCAACTTGCCGCACTGGGCCTAACAGTTACCGGTATGTCTCTATCAGATAGCCCTCATGCCGCCATGGCAATGGCCGGTTTAGGACTTGGCGTGCAAGTCGGTATTTTGCTGCCCTATAACCGCGCGCAAGAATCAGAATCGGATAAAATTGGCCTACAGCTGATGCATCAAGCCGGTTTCAATCCGAGTGCCAGTGTCGACCTATGGCGCAATATGGCCAAAGCGTCTGATGGCGCGCCACCCGAACTGCTCTCGACGCATCCGTCTCCCAACACTCGCATAAAAGCACTCGAGTCAGGTGTGTCTCGCTTGCCTAACGTCCCTCACCGTATGACAGCCCAGTGCCAACGCCCGCGTACAAACTAATCATATGCAAACATTGTATTAACAAAGTGAATTCACTCACAAAGGCACTATCTATCGTGACTGATAATCGATGAAGCACAGTAACCCCTACCCTTGTCACACAAATCATTAACCTTTGTGTTACGCTTAGCCTAGGTTTTAGTGGGTAGTGATTCTGTGTGATTAAGCAGTCTTTCATCTTTTTGATTTGCATGCTATGGGCGCCGTTTACGTTAGCAACGTCACAACCCCATGCAGATTTATTTAATCAGATGTTTGAAAAACATGCACTGGTCATGATGCTAATCGATCCTGATAAAGGCGATATTCTTGCTGCTAACACAGCTGCCAGCGAATTTTATGGGTATTCGCGTGATACGCTGGCGCAAATGAACATCAAAGAGATTAACGATTTATCCCCTCAATCGGTTGCAGAAGAACGAAAGCTGGCAGCATTAGAAAAACGTCGTTATTTTGTGTTCCGTCACCAGTTAGCCGATGGCTCAACCCGTACCGTTAAAGTCTCATCGGTTCCGGTTTCTTATCGCGGCAGTCCAGTGCTTTTTTCTATCGTCACCGACATCAGTGAATTTCGCGCCACACAAGAATCCTTGTGGCATTACCAAAATCGTCTAGAGCACATGGTTGATGAACAAACTCAACAGCTTGAAAAACGCACAGACCACCAACTGATTGCGACTTCACTGGTTATTATCTTTCTCGGTGTGATGTTGACCACGATGTGGCTGGTGTTACGCAAAAAACGCCGCACAGAATATGAGTTACAACTTGAACGTGGTCGTCTCGATGAAATTATCCGTGGTACACATGTAGGCACGTGGGAGTGGCACGTCCCGAGTGGTCAGCTGGTAGTGAATGATCGCTGGGCCGAAATCATCGGATACAGCCAAAAAGCGCTTGCTCCGATCACGATAGAAACATGGAAGTCACTCTGTCACAGCGAAGACTATGTCCATGCTCAAGAGAAAATACATTCAGCCTTTGGTGACTTAACGCCAAACTATGAATGTGAGTTCAGAATGCTGCATAAAGAGGGTTTCTGGGTCTGGATATTATCGAAAGGCAAGGTGATGGAGTGGGATCGGAGCCATAATCCAGTCCGGATGGTTGGTACACACCAGGATATTAACGAAACCAAGCGTTTGTACCTGCAGTTTGAACACATGGCCCATACAGATACCTTAACAGGTGCCCTCAATCGAATGGCATTCAAACAACGCGCCGACCAAGCACTGGTCCAAGCTCGGCAGCAAGGTGCGCACTTTTCTTTACTTTTTATTGATTTAGACGGCTTTAAAGCAATTAACGATACCTACGGCCATGACGCAGGTGACAGCGTACTCGTGGAAACCACAAAACGCATGAGTAGTAGTATTCGCAATTCTGATACGCTTGCTCGCCTTGGTGGCGATGAATTTGCCGTATTGCTCGAATACACCAGCCATCCAGATGACGCGGGGCGCGTGGCTGAAAAAATAATTGCCGGTTTAAGCCAGCCCTTTCATGTCAATAACAATCAAGAAGTCACACTCTCAGCGAGCATAGGTATTGCCTGTTACCCTGAACATGGTGAATCGTTTGAGTCGTTATTAAGTTGCTCGGACGCCGCCATGTATTATGCAAAAAGGACATTAAACGGCGGCATTTTTGCGTACTGTGATCCCAAACGAGACACGATTTGACCTTAAAAGCTCGCTCCACCTCAAAAACAAAAATAAGCCTTATCTAAAAAATCGAGTCGCAACCAGTAATTTCGCTATGATGACGCGCAGTACTTACTCTATGATGACGCTATAGCTTTAGGGCTTTGACTCGCTAATGCCTCATTGGTCACATCTTGAATCGAAATAAACATATGATTCACTTCACCACGCGTATTGGCCATCGGATGCATGGTGATATTTTGGTACATAAACGGTAACTGTCCGGTAATCGGGCGCACATGACGGCAGCGAAACAAATAAGGTCGCTGTTGCCAAACAATGAAACTGCGACACCGTAATTCGAAAACCGGCTGAGACTTGGCGCGAAACCAGGACGCATTGATCTCGGGAAACACGTCGAACAGCGAACGACCTTGTACATCTTTCGCATGTTTGCCGCTATGGTGGATCATAAATCCGTTCCACATTTGGATGTGAAAATCGCGATCGAGTACGATTAATCCCATATCGATATGCTGCACCATATCTAGCATCCAATGGAATTGATCAAAATCTTGTGTGCTCATTCCATTACTCCTCATCCATCAGGTACGCTAACTTGGCATCCAGTAGCGGTAGTGATTCATCCAACAGCAGCAATAGAAGATCGCATTTTATCTCGGTACCATCAATCTGATAACTGACCTCAATGGTCACTGTTCGCTTCCATGAACCCTTCATCGCCGAGATCAATTGGTCAACGTCAGCATGTTGTCCAAGTAAGGCCGGATAGCTTTGCGAAAACTCTAACGCCGCCTGATCGCCCAGTCCGCGGAGAAAAGCGCTGATTAAAATGTTGCTCACATCCACAAGGAGCTCTAATTCATTATCCACCGATCCGTCGTCTGGGTAGTCGAGCAGTTGGATCATTTCAGTAATACTCGAGTCACTGATCAACATCAGCGCTTCACCAGCGATCCCTTCACCACTAAAGCCTTGGCACACTCCATTCATGGTGTTGGACTGGGCCAGATGGCGAATCGTCATGGTTAATTCAGTCACCTCAAACACATTTACTTGCGGCAAAGGCATATGGACAAACACACCGCAGTGCCGGGCGAGTTTATCCGCCGCCTGGCCCATGGCAATGTTCACGACTTCCATATAAATATCACGACGGCTCAGTTTTTCGTGCGACGTTTGCGCACGCTGGGTATCTAAAGTGGATGTATTAGGCAAATAGGCTTTGATTAACGCATCGACCCGCTCGCGACTAATCGGCTTTTTAACAAAGTCTTTCGCGCCTCGCTCCAACACTTGCTGCTGTGCTAATGGCTGAATATCACCCGACACCACCACAACCGGAGTGGTCATGCCCGCTTTTTGCATAGCCTCTAACGTTTGATAACCGTCTAATTCTGGCATGGTCAAGTCTAGAAACATGATGTCGATCGGCTGACTGTTGAGCACCTCGAGTGCCACTTTACCGTTTTCAGCAAAGTGCACGTCAGCATCGAGGTCTTGAGGCAAGGTTCGAGATAGCTGTTTGCGCGCCAGGGCAGAATCATCGGTGATCAGTATTTGTTTGGTCAAAAGCCTCTCCTTTTCGACTTCTTAGCTGAGAGTATGGCAGCGTGATCACTGTAAGCATAAACCAAGTTCGCCGGGTATGAGGTCGAACCCGTAAAAATCACTGAGATTATTTGAGGTCGCTAAGGATTCACCTTTGATTGCGTGACATCGTGTTCGCACAGATAGCTCAGCCGGTCGGGGCGAGTCATCAGCATCGGGGCATGCACGTAGAAATGACGTAAACAGATTAAACACAGCTGGACGCATTGATAGACTTTTTCACGGATGGTCTCAGGATCGTCATCAAACTCCCCAGTTAACAAGGCACGCCAATCCTCGGCAAGCTGATCAATCATAGCAAGGTCCGTCTCTTGCTCGATAATATGCGTCAGCGCCGCTTTTATCGGGACAATGTCTTCACTGGCAGCAAATATATTGCGTAACGCAATAATCACATCCATCAAGGCATCTTGTGTGACCGGTTTTTTTGCTGCCGCATAGAGGCGAGACATGGCCAATCGAATCCCGCTGGAATCGGTATCATCCACCAGCATGCTCCAACGCTCAATATCCACTAAGTCTTCATCACCAATTGCCACAGGATCGCTGGTTTCCGCTACGGTGCTAAAATCTTGTCGTCGGTTGTCCAATGAAAAGGGATCAATACGCCACACCCACTCTGGCGCGACAAATGCCTTATGTTGGCCAAGATAACAAAGCGCCATGCATAAAATGATATTCAGCTCGGTAGTTTGCTGCTCGCCCTCAGCATCCAGAACCTCCTCGGGCCAATCATCGTCTTCAAGAAAGTCGCCAAAGTTGATCGCAAATGCGTAGCCAGACTCTAACATAAAGCCATTATTCCGGCGCTTCGCCATCAGCCCCGCCGCTTGTAAGACATATTCAGCAATACCCGGGGTGTAGCGCCGTACACTGCCCCATTTGGTATCGAGTTCGGCCAAATTCGTGAGCGCCGCATTACGAAATCCTACAAACATGGGAATATGCGCGATCTCACCATCGGCAAGGCTGCGTGCCATGTCTAACATCTCTTGGACGGTAGTCACGAAACGGTCAGCACTGACCACGCCACGTATCCGCATTAAGTCATAACTATTGACCAAAATGGAGACAGGGAGACTGGCTAAACTCACCATGCCGCGATGTCCGGTGGCATCTTTATAGTCACCACACGTTTGTTGTGGCTCTTTGCCAGTGGTGGTGAATAATCTTGATAAGGCAGGATCGGCCGCCATCCGCTTTTGCACCAACTTACTAATAGGGAATTGCTCAATAGCTGCGGTCAGGTAACCTGCTCCCCGATAAAAAAGGTGCGGGCGTTGTCCCGCCTTAATCAGAAACAAGGGATACAACTCACCGGCCAGTTGGCAAAATGCACTGGTCAAGGGGTCGGCGGTGGTGATCCGCGTGGCGAGCTCTCCCCCTTGTTGTGCCCGCCACACATTAAAGACATGACGACCATTTTGCATCACATGGGGGAGGCGATAAAAAAAAGATTGTTCACTCTCTCCCTGGTCAACCGCGGATACCCGTAGCTGACGGCACAGCTCGATATACTGGTTCAGCGTGTCTCGCTGGATCCGGCTTAGTCCGAGTTTCTGCATTAAAATTAAGCGGCCTTCGGCCTCTGTGACATTCAAGATGTAACTCACCACACGGTGGCCCATCGCCTTCACAAAGTGCGGTATGGCCGGATAGGACATCATACTTCCTAACCTTTCGTGAATAAGGAACACGTATACATATCGGCACACATCCTCAAAACTATAAAAATCAAAAAGGCGTCAAACCAACAACGCCAACGAGCGAATAGGCTATGGCATCCTCCCAACGCTTTCCCATGTTTACCTAAGTATAGCCATTTCAATCATTAATCTTTCGATGACAAACCCAGAAACAATTTTGCGCACAAAGGGGATGACGAGGCCTTGACCAATTGATGACCCCCATCTATTCTAGCGTACAAGTGTACGCTTAAATAAAGATAAGAGTTATGGAAACCAAAACGACAACCTCACCGCCACAAAAACCACGTTTGATTTGGCTAAATATCAGCGTATTTACGCTCACGTTTTTCATCGCAGTCATTGGCACCCCGCTTTGGGCTTGGCACCATGGTTTCGATTGGATGCAGATCACCGCACTGATTGTCGCCTTTAGTTTTTGTGGGCTGTCGATAACGGCAGGCTATCACCGCTTATGGGCCCACAAAACTTATCAAGCCCATCCGGTCCTGCGGTTTATTTTTGCCATTGGGGGCGCGTTTGCACTCCAAAACAGTGCCCTTCATTGGTCATCCGATCACCGTATTCACCATCGTCACGTAGATGACAACGATGTCGACCCTTACTCGGCGAAACGCGGCTTTTGGTTCTCACACCTAGGCTGGATGTTACGTGAATATCATCCCGACCGTTATGGTGATTACAGCAATTGTCGTGACTTGCAAAAAGACAAGATCGTGATGTGGCAGCACAAGCACTACTTGGCCCTGACACTGGCAACCAACTTTGGTTTTCCTATCGCGTTTGGCGTGATTCACGGCGATGTGTGGGGGGCCATTTTACTGGTCGGCTTCACACGATTAGTGCTCAGCCACCATACAACGTTTTTCATTAACTCCTTGGCCCACGTATGGGGAAGTCAACCGTACACCGAGAAGAATACAGCCCGCGATAATGGTGTTTTAGCCTTTATGACCTTTGGTGAGGGGTACCATAATTTCCATCACATCTTTGAGAATGATTACCGCAACGGCATTCGCTGGTGGCAATTTGATCCAACGAAGTGGTTAATTAAAACGGCCTCTTGGCTTGGGTTGGCTGAAAAGCTGCGTGTTACGCCGGAAGAAAAGATAGAAAAAGCACGGGCGACAATGCAGCTTCAGCGTGCAACGCAAAAGCTAAGCAATAAGCCCAATGCCGCGCATCGCTTGCAAATTCTACAACAAGAATACGATACCTTGGTGGCGAAGATGGCTGATTACTACACGCTCAAAAAACAATTACTGGCATTTGAACGCGATAAATTCCGCGAAAAAGTAGAAAAGGCCGAGTTAAGTCAGCAATATCAAGATTTGAAACTGCGTTTTCATCAACAAAAACGCAGCTGGCAAGTACTCACAGCGAAATACGCCAGCTAACCCAACGTCATCGTCAACGTCGATAAAAATCGGTCAGTGATACTGACCGGTTTTATTGTCATTTTCTATAACGGCGTGATTTATTCGGCCGGCGGCTCGAGAAACGAAAGCAAGATGGTTTCTAACTCATCCCACGGTAAGGGTTGGATATCAATCACCTCAATCCGTGACTCTGCCGTTTCAATCGACATGGGTGTGACGGTGACAACCTGATTGGCAACGTTAAACGCAAAAAATCCCTCTTCGGTGTTTACCACCGCCTTGATTCGCTGAGCATTGAGATTGCTAAATAACCCATACAAGGCATCAAAGGGAAAACAACAGTGCGCGGCAAATAACCAACCACAACTGACATAGCCCTGCCCCTGATTTTCTTTGCGGGTAAAAATGTCATCTGGACCCAACGCAAGCGTGGTCATCGGCTCAGCATTGCTGTGATGATGGTGATAATGCGCTGTGCGATCTTGCCGAGGTAGCGAAAGCCATGCCGTCTCGAGCGCGCCGTGTTCAACGCCAGTCACCAAGCTTTTCTTGCCATCAAACGCCGCGACATAATCATAAAACGTTGCGATTTGCCCTTCAGTACACTGATCGAGCTTGTTGGCGACCACCACATCCGCTAACGCGATTTGATCGTGAAAATTCTGATTTTCACGATAACGCACATCGTCAATGCAACGCGGGTCCACCAAGGTCATCGTCGCGCGTAGCGACAAATGGGTATCGAAAGGCGGCTGGGTAAGCTTACCGATAATATCCTTAGGATGACCCAGCCCTGTCGGCTCAATTAAAATTCGATCCGGCTTTTGCGCTAATAGCGTATTCAAGCCTACCGTCATAGGCAACCCAGCGACACAGCACATGCATCCCCCCGGCACTTCCTTCACCAGCGCACCTTGCTCAGAGAGGATCGCACCATCGACACCCACTTCACCAAACTCATTGACCAATACCGCCCAGCGCTCTTGCTCAGGTTTATTCGCCAGCAAATGACGAATGGCAGTCGTTTTGCCCACTCCAAGAAAGCCAGTGATGATGTTGGCTGCTACGTGACTCATTGCTTTATCCTGCTCGTTATCTGCATCGACGTAGTGTAACGGATCGCGAAAAAGTCGTCGCCTATTGGTAATCATGCACTGAAAAGCCCCATTTCCCATCCAGTCAATTACACAGAAAGTGATGAAATATCATGCACTCACTGAACGTGGTGATCATTGCTGATAAAAGCTTGGTAGAATAAAAGATTCGCTAACACACTTCTTAGGAGGAAGTATGCTGAATCCATCAACGGCAAAATCGGTGATTGATCACGCCATGTTTATGGGCGCAGATTTCGCCGAGCTCTTTGTCGAGCACCACCACTCGGGCAACGTCGAGTTATTGTCTGGTGAGGTGGATAAAGTCAGTTCAGGGATTGATTTTGGAATTGGTATCCGTTTGTTTTTCGGCCATAAGGTCCTTTATGGCTATACCAATAGTCGCGATGAAGAACAGCTTAAAAAAGTGACCAGTTTACTTTGCGCGCGTGATAAGCGTGACCAAATTGCCGCTGCTGGCCCCCTTAATTTGTCGCATTTAAATGACAAACATCCTGTGTCTGAACCTCTATCTCGTGACCAGCATGTGGCAGATAAAGTCGATTTTTTACGCCACGTAGACCAACGTATACGCGCCGAAAGTGAAAAAATCACACAAATTATTGGTCGCGTCGGCCAACGTGAACAACAGATTGAGATCTTTAACTCTCGCGGGTTGCACGTTAGCGATACACGTCATTACACTCGGATTGCTGCAACCGCGGTTGCCACCGATGGAAAAGAGCAATCGACCGGCTTTGATGCCCCTGGCGCACTCACTGGCTGGGAATTTCATCACGATATTGATCCCGTGGCGATGGGCGAACGCGTTGCACGTCAAGCATTAACCAAACTCGGCGCCCAAACCTGTCCTTCTGGTGAAATGCCCGTGGTCATTGGAAATGGATTCGGTGGGGTCATTTTCCACGAAGCCTGTGGCCATTTACTAGAAACCACCTCGGTAGCCAAACAAGCCTCGGTGTTTCATGATCAAATGGGTGAGATGATTGCTAGCCCAGTGGTTAGCGCCGTCGATGATGGCACCTTAGCCAACGCATGGGGCTCAATTAACATCGATGATGAAGGTATGGAGACTCAGCATACCCAGCTTATCAAAGACGGTAAGCTCACCTCGTTTATGGTCGATCATATGGGCAGCCTGAAAACCGGTTATGCACGCACCGGCTCAGGCCGTCGTGAGTCTTACAAGTTCGCGCCGACCTCGCGGATGCGGAACACCTTTATCGAGCCGGGTAATGATGATCTTGATAAGATGATTGGCTCCATGGAGCGCGGCATTTATGCTAAAAAAATGGGTGGTGGTTCAGTACAGCCCGGCACCGGCGAGTTTAACTTCGCGGTGCAAGAAGCCTATTTGGTAGAAGATGGCCAAATCACCGCACCACTCAAGTCCGCAACGTTAATCAGCACCGGTCCGAAAGTACTTAAAGAAATTAGCATGGTTGGTAAGGATCTCGCCCTCGCCGCGGGTATGTGTGGCTCTGTGAGTGGTGCCGTACCGACGACTGTGGGTCAGCCCGCACTTAAAGTCGACAACATCCTAGTAGGAGGCGGTAACGCATGAGTGAGCAAAACGTGAAAGCAACCCTAAGCGATGCCGTCGATCAGGTATTAACACTCGTTCAGGCAAAAGGGGCCCACGCAGACGTCATTGCCAACGCCAGTGAAAGTTTGTCATTGAAGGCGGATCAAGGCGATCTGTCCGAGCACAAAGTCACCGCGGGCCAAGTGATCGGCGTACGTGTGATCAAAGGTGACCAAGTTGCCACCAGTTATTCCGAATCGCTAGATAGCGACAGCCTTGCCAGCATGGTCAACGCCGCGCTAACGAATGCGAGCTTTACCAAAGCCGACCCTGACCAGAAAATTCGCGCCGAAGGGCAGCAGATCGATAGCCAAGATCCCACTTTGTTTCAAGCGGATAATACGCCGATTGAAGATAAGATTGCATTGGCACTCGCGATGGAGCAAGACGTGGTCAATCAACCACGGGCAACGGGGGCGCCCTACAATGGCTACGGTGAGCAAACCCAGTATCAGCTGCTGGCTAATACCCTGGGCACACGCTGCTATCATCGCGAACGGAGTTTTAGCTGCTACACGGCAGCACTGCTCAATCACGACGGCAAGCAATCGATGCATTTGGGGGCGTCAGTGTCACGCCGCTTTGCCGATCTCGACCAAGCATTTGCAACCCGCTTGGCCTATGACACGGCTGATGCATTGTTAGAGGGTGGGCCAGTCAAAACCGGTCAATATGCGGTAGTGTTTGAACATAATTGTTTAAGCGAATTGCTGGGCGCATTTGGCAGTTGTTTTTCCGGGGATGCGGCCAAACGGGGTACCAATCCATGGCGCGAAAAAATCGGAAAACCGATTGCCGATCCAGCCCTGACCATTACCGATATCGCACGTATCGATGGCGGGATGCGCAGCAAAGCCTTTGACAGCGAGGGCTTTGCTACAACCGACACGCCGCTAATTGAAAATGGCATATTGGTTGGGTTGTTACATAATAGCGCTACGGCCCATCATTTTGGCGTCCGTCACACTGCCAACGCCGGCCGCAGCCCGAAAGGCGGCTTAGATGTCACTTCACGTCACGACCTCATTGGCGCCGGCAAACAAAGTGGTGCCGAAGTGCATGGAGGCGAGTATCTCGAACTGGTTTCGCTGCAAGGGGTGCATTCTGGCGCGAATGCTATCAGTGGCGACTTCTCGTTTGGAGCCAGTGGCTTCTTGTGCCGTGACGGTAAACGTGTTCGCCCCGTGCGTGGCATCACAGTGGCAGGTAATTTCTATACCATGCTCAATGAGATTGATGCGATTGGCAACACAGTCACGCCTAATTACGATGGCGCCTTCTTCGCCCCTCGGATACGGTTTGCCCGTTTGTCGATAGCTGGCGAATAGATAGCTGGCGAGTAATACGTTTTTTTATAAGCCACATATTATAGACCCACATGGCACCGCAGACGTCGGTGCCTTTTTTAGATTATTTGCCGGTGGCTCACACATCCATGGCTGACGCGCTGGTCTCAATTGTCTGCCAGTTTTTTTTCCGCGCTGCGATATCGCTACTTGACGTTGCGCTCTCAACACTGTGTACCGCTGGATCCGTCTTAGCCGCAAGATCAGTAAACGCTTGTAAAGTCACGTCGCTTTTTAAAATCCGCCCATGCCCTAGCCCATCAGTAGGCAGCAAGCAGACATGTTGATAGTCGTTTGCTTTTTCAGTCACGCTGAACGAGGCAAAACGATCGCTTCTGTCATGCGCAATGACCACCTGATGACGACGCGCGCCGAGTTTAGTCAAGGGTTCGATGGTTTCGATCGGATAACCATGCTGCTCCCCCACTTCTTGTACAATTTCATCAAACAGCTTGAGTGAATATCCGGACTGACGCACCGTTGCATACAGATTCTCACGATAATTCAACACAGGCGCGACCAAGAGTAATGGTAAGTCATCTAATTGCGGATGTTGGCTCTCGAGGACGGCCGCCGCACCCATACTGTGGGCGACGATACCAGAAACGTTGTCTACTTGATCCAAAACATCGTTGATTGCCTGCACAAACCCTGGAATATGGCTTTCGTGCCCCCCACTTTCACCATGGGCCGGATGATCAAACGCCACAGCGCGAAAACCCAACGAGGCAATATGCGCCATTAAAGGAAAAAATTGGCTCGCCGAACCGGACCATCCATGTGTCAGTAACCAGGTCGGGCCCGCGCCAACGCTGTACATCTGTAGCTCGCCTTGTTGACTTTGCGCAGTAAACCGCTCTAAGCCATTCGGGGCCGCGTTCACCGCTGGACTGCGCGTGGGGGTAAGAAAGAGCTTGCGGGCAATCTTCCTTGCATGACTGGGGGCAAGTCGATGATGACAACGGCTAACCGCGCCTATCAACGTACGTTTTGCACTAAACCGGCCCGGGGTCGAGAAGTAGATTTTTCTGCTCATTGTGAATCCTTCAAATCAATAACACATCACTCCTGGTATGCGTCCAAAAATAAACACGGTGAGGGTGAGTCAACACGCGCGGCCTTACCTTACCGGAACCTTAGGTGTATTCCTAGAACGAACGCTTGTTTTAAAACAGCCGGAATAACTTGTCGTCGCCATTGCGCGATATACCACCGCAAATTGTGCAATAACTGTTCCATATTCTTTTTAGTTTTAATAAGTGCTTTTTTTATCTAGCCGTAATGTGACATATGTCTTCATTATGTGTATCCGTCGGCATAAGATGCGAACCAATATCGATCCCTGAACGACATCCACGGGATCTAACGCTGAAATTATTATAATTCTCTAGGTGGGAACGCCAACTATGACAGTTATCCTTTTAAATCTGATCGCTTTTGCGCTGTTACTGGCAGTGCTTGTGAAGTTGCACAAGCAACAAAAATCCCTATCAACGCGAGTCTTTACTGGCTTAGGCTTAGGGGTGGCATTCGGTGCTGCGCTGCAAGCGTTATATGGTGCTGACGGCACGGTTACACGCGAAACCATTGGCTATATCAATATCGTCGGCTCAGGCTACGTGAGCTTGTTAAAAATGATCATCATGCCGTTGATTACCGTGTCAATTATTGGTGCCATCTTAAAGGTGAAAGACTCGGGTTCACTGGGTAAAGTCTCTAGCTTAAATATTGGGATTTTGCTGGCAACGACCGCAGCATCGGCACTCATTGGTGTGTTCGTCAGCAGTCTATTTGGATTGTCTGCGCAAGATATCGTGCAAGGTGCGCAAGAAATGGCACGCGGGGCTGCACTTGAAGAACGCCTGGGTACCGTTGAAAACCTGTCACTGGCTGATATGGTGATCTCTTTCTTCCCACAAAACCCGTTCGCAGATTTAGCAGGAAGCCGTCCAACGTCTACGATTGCTGTGGTGATTTTCTCTGCGCTTGTGGGAATTGCCGGGGTAACGCTTTCACGCACACAGCCTGAACTGGGTGAGCGCTTTGAACGCTTTATGGATGTTGCTCAGGCGCTTGTACGTACGCTGGTGCGCATGATTATCGGTTTAACGCCATACGGTGTCTTGGCATTGATGACGAAAGTCATTGCCGGATCAAATGTCAGTGAAATCCTGCAACTGGCAAACTTCGTTGTCGCTTCATACGTTGGCCTAGGCGCGATTTTGGTGATGCATTTGATCTTAATCGGCCTAGTAGGAATGAGCCCAGCTCAATACTTGAAAAAGATACTCCCGGTACTAACGTTTGCCTTCACATCGCGCTCTAGTGCCGCGACTATTCCGCTAAACATTGATTCTCAAATGAAGAACTTGGGGAACGATCCGGCCAGTGCCAATTTCTCTGCCTCTTTCGGTGCGACCATGGGGCAAAACGGCTGTGCAGGGCTATACCCTGCCATGTTGGCGGTGATGATTGCACCAACCATTGGCATTAATCCGCTCGATCCTGGGTTTATCGCGACCTTGGTTGCCATCGTAACGGTGAGCTCTTTCGGTATTGCTGGCGTCGGTGGTGGGGCAACGTTTGCCGCGCTGATTGTACTCTCGGCACTGGATATGCCGGTCGCACTTGCGGGTCTGTTAATCTCAATTGAACCGTTAATCGATATGGGCCGCACCGCGATTAACGTTAGCGGCTCAATGACTGCTGGCACGCTCACCTCACGCTTAACCGGTGGCCAAGATAAGACTATCTTCGAGCACCACGAAGTGGTGAAACAAGACACTGCAAACGCTTAATGGCGCGGTGCCATCGTTTATAAAATGCCACGCCGCATTGGCGTGGCATTTTTGTGTCTATAATCATCCATCAATTCGCTGACTTAATCCCTTATAACTTGTAAGAATTTATGTCAGCGATTACACTCTGCCGCATTGTTAACGCAGGCTCGATCTGCCCTACACGAGACATTTATGAGTATTGAACAAACACTTCAGGCACGCAGCGGCGGCCAATGTGAACTTTGTACCCGCCAAGACAACTTATCTGTATATGACGTCCCGTACTCACCAGATACCACCGCGAACAGCTGCGTATTGGTTTGTGGCACCTGTCATGACCAGCTAAGTAATCCTGACAATATGGATGTGAACCACTGGCGTTGCCTGAGTGACAGCATGTGGAGCCAAGAGCCGGCCGTGCAAGTCGTCGCTTATCGCCAGCTTTCTCGCCTTTCGAGTGAAAGCTGGGCGCAAGATAATCTCGACATGATGTATATGGAAGATGACGTGCGTAAATGGGCGGAAACCGGTCAAGATATCGAAGAAGTTAAAGTGCTGGATGCAAATGGTGTGGCGCTGCAAAAAGGCGACGACGTGACCGTGATTAAAGATTTGCCAGTGAAAGGCTCAAGCCAGGTAATCAAACAAGGTACCGTGATCCGTGGCATTAACCTGACCGATGATCCCACCCATGTGCAGGGTAAAGTGAACGGCCAAACGTTGTTCGTGATCGCTGAGTTCTGCCGCCGCAAGTAATTGGCAGCATACCGTCGCCCTTTATTTAAACACGGTCTTTTCTTTTGTTAGCGTATAACGACCAGTTATTGATGCTGTTGGCGGTATTTGAACGTGCCGCCTTATTACTCATGGCCTTATTTTGGCTCACTCGCACCCATCTGATCCAAACCATCGTACAGAAGACCCAGCGCCATCCAATGGAAACAGCGCTCATTGCCGCTTTATTTGTATTGTTTGCCTTGTTCAGTACCTACACGGGAGTGAATGTCGATGGGTCGCTGGTAAATGTACGCATCATCGCCATTATCGCCGGCGGTATTTTGTTTGGTCCTTGGGTTGGCGTGACTGCCGGCGTCGTCTCGGGCGTTCACCGCTATCTTATCGATATTGATGGGCCAACCTCACAAGCCTGTTTGATCGCCAGTATTATTGCTGGGTGCCTGTCGGCACTGATTCATTATCGCGCAGATAAACAGCATTATGCACGCTACGGCATTTTGGCGGGTATGCTCTGCGAATCGCTGACGATGCTGCTTATCCTTTTGCTTGCCCGCGATCAAACGCTCGCCCAACACATTGTTGCTACCATTAGCTTCCCGATGATTGCGGGTACCGTCTGTATTGGCCTGATCATCCAACTGGTGCAGTACATCGATGATGAAAAAGAACATTTAGCCGCCCAGCAGGCTAAGCAAGCGTTAGATATTGCCAACCGCACTCTACCGTATTTTCGACGCGGAGAGGCGCGAGGTTTGACCAAAGCGTGCAGTATTATTCGTAAAGACACCGGTGCCGATGCCGTGGCTATTACCGATACCGCCGATGTTTTGGCGTATGTTGGCATTGGTGAGGAGCAATACATTGATGCCCATCACCAAATTAGCCGCCTTACTCAGCAAGCGGTAAGAACCGGTGAACAAATTATCAGCAATGATCTCAATGTGCATGATTTTCGCTCTTTGTTGATCATTCCGCTATGGGAAAATGGCGTGGTCACGGGAACCTTAAAGGTTTTTTATCGCCAGCCCCATCGTATTCGTCGCCCCATGCAGGAAATGGCGATTGGTTTATCACAATTGATTTCGACCCAAATGGAAGTTGCGCGGATACAAAACCTCAAAGAAATGGCGAGTAAGGCCGAATTTTCTGCCTTACAAAGTAAAATTAACCCTCATTTCTTGTTTAACGCCCTCAATGCGATCTCCAGCTTGATCCGCCTGCGTCCGGATGACGCCCGTGGCTTGATTGCCAATTTGGCCGACTTTATGCGTTACAATTTAGAGCGCACGCAGGATCTGATCCCCATTAGTGATGCCATTAAGCAAGTCAAAGACTATGTCGCTATTGAGCAAGCACGTTTTGGTGACAAACTTACGATCCGCTTTGATATTGAAACGACCGACACCAATATTGCGCCCTTGCTGATACAGCCGCTGGTTGAAAATGCGATTCGCCATGGTTTTCAACCTTCTCGTCGTCCTTGTGATGTTATCATTGCGGTGCGCGAAATTGCGCAAGGAACGGAGATTAGCATCAGAGATACCGGGATCGGCATCGATCCTAATATTGTCGAGCAACTTTATCATGGCACCATCGACAGTCATCATATTGGATTGATGAATGTGCATCAGCGTTTAATCATGCTCTATGGACAAGGCTTAACTGTTGAGCCACGCAATCCCGGCACACGTGTATCATTTGTGATTAACCATAAGGAGCCTTCATGCTTCGCGCTGTCATTGTCGAAGACGAATACTTAGCGCAAGAAGAGCTACGTTACTTAGTTGAAAAGCATAGTGATCTCGAGATCATCGAAAGCTTTGATGATGGGCTTGCAGCGCTAAAATACCTGCAGACCCATTCAGTGGACGTGCTGTTTTTAGATATCAATATCCCCTCGATTGATGGCATGTTACTCGCACGGAGTTTACATGCCGATGCGCGCCCGCCCTTTGTGATTTTTACGACCGCTTACAAAGAGCATGCCGCAGATGCTTTTGAGCTTGAAGCGTTCGACTACTTGCTTAAGCCACTTAACGAAACACGGGTGAAAGGCGTACTCAATAAGCTTGCTCTCGCAGTAGCGCCAACCGATACCATCACCGATCAACGCCATACCTTACATTTGATGCGTGATAATCGGATCCGCATTACTGATACCGCCGACATTCTTTATGCCGCTGCCAACGAAAAGACCACCTTGGTGTATACGCCCGACGGTGAGTTCTATGTGCCCTATACCATCAGTGAGTTGATGGCACAATTGCCCGCTAACTTTTTCCGTTGCCATCGCTCTTATTGCATCAACTTAGATAAAGTTACCGAAATTGCACCCGGCTTAAACAGCACCTACCACGTTTTCCTCCCCGGCATTTCTGATCCTGTGTTGGTCAGTCGCGGTAATCTGAAAGCGTTTCGCGAACGGATGCAATTGTAATTCATGCCATCTCGCTGCAGTTCATGCCCGCTAACTGCAGCTCATTTTATCTTTTTCACCTACTCTTGATGTGGGGATTCAGGGTCGTATCTTGGGGGTGTTCTCAATAGATAAAATCCTGGAGCGTTACCATGAACGCACGTTTATCCCCCGGCATCAAAACCCTTATCGGCACCGTATTGGCCCAGTTTGCACTTGGCTCTGTGTATACGTGGAGCCTGTTTAATGCCCCCCTTGCAGCCCAGCTTGACGAGCCAGTCAGCCAAGTGGCCTTCACCTTTGGCATTATGACACTGGCATTGGCCCTGGCTTCTTCCGTCTCGGGCCATCTACAAGCACGATTCGGTGTCCGCCGCGTGACCATTGGCGCAGGCATACTGCTTGGCGCCAGTCTCGCGCTAACCTCGGTGGTCAGCCAACTATGGCTACTTTACCTTACCGCTGGCCTTCTGATTGGCTTAGCGGATGGTACCGGCTACTTAATGACGCTTTCCAATTGCGTACGCTTTTTTCCCAAAAACAAAGGGCTTGCCTCAGCCTGTGCTATTGGCGCTTATGGTTTAGGCAGCTTAGGTTTTAAATACATTAATCTGTACTTTTTAGCTGCAGGCGGCGCAGCACTAAGTTTTCAAATGTGGGCGATTCTGGCCTGTGTGATGGTCGTGATTGGCGGCGCACTGATGCACGATGCACCACAGCAAAAAGCCGCCACAAACGCATCTGAGGCCGATGCGCCTGCTGATTACACCCTTTCTCAATGTTTTAAAACCCCGCAATTTTGGTTACTTGCCACGGTATTTGTCACGATTTGTATGAGTGGGCTTTATGTCATTGGCGTCGCTAAAGATGTGGGTGAACTTTATGTCCACCTTGATGCTGCCACCGCTGCGGAAGCGGTTGCCATTATCGCACTGGCAAATCTAGGCGGCCGTCTGGTACTGGGGGTGTTGTCTGATCGCATGGCGCGCAGCAAAGTGGTTGGCTTGGCACTCCTCGTCTGCGCGGCAGGCGTGGGTATGCTCCGCTTTATGCCACTGGACCAATACAGCTTCTATTTGTCGGTTGCTTGTGTCGCGTTCAGTTTTGGCGGAGCAATTACCGTATTCCCCACCTTGATGAGCGACTATTTTGGCATGAACCACCTCAGCCAAAACTATGGTTTTATGTACCTGGGCTTTGGTGTCGGTAGCTTTATGGGCTCTGTCATTGCGGCGCTATTTGGCGGTTTTGTTGCCGCGTTTAGTGTGATGCTGGTAATGATCACTATATCCTTGTGTATTGCATTCACTATTCACTCGCCCAAGCACAATCAAGAGAAGATTAAGCATCATTGGCAGTTAGAGTCATCGACCAGCTAAGCATTGTTATACACTTTCCCCTCGTCTTAGCAATAATACGAGGGGCTCTTGTTTGTAATCGACACACCAAAAATAAAATGTGACAGCGTCACATAAAGTGGTCCAGTTTACACTGTAAACCCCGTAATATCGGCGCTTGTTGATAAGTCTATCCCTAAATACTGAATAACATCTCAATACATTAACAACACTATTGATTGTTGTGGTGTACTCGCCTAATTTAAAGCCTCGGCGTCGGGCCTTCCTCTTTTCTTGCTAGGTGTTAAATGACACGGACGCGATTTGTTACGCTTCACAGCAAAGCAGCACTTATTTTTATCCTAGGGTTACTTGCCATTATTTTCAGTAGCCTTTTATTGACTCGCTATTTTTTCCTCTTCGGTATTGACCACCTAGAAGACATAGAAATCACGCGCGCAAATCAGCAAGCCAAAGCGGTGATTCAGCGTGTCATCGATAATCAAGTTGAATATGCAATTGATTGGGCCTATTGGGATGATACTTACGCGCTACTTACAACAGGTAATAATCGCTATGCGCAGAGGAATCTAAGCGACGAGACATTACTCGCACTCAGTTTAGATATGATGGGGTTTGCCGACTTAAGTGGTGAGGTAGTCGAAGCAAAAGTACTGGAAGATGCGGGCAACAAGTCGATTATTGATGCAATATATCGCTCCCCTGCCGTCACAGCCCATATTCATCAACCCATTCCTGATAAAGAGCTGACTCCTTTCGCTGGTTTACTCCAGCTTAGAGGCCGCATATGGGTGATCAGTGTCAACCCAGTCCGAGACAGTGCGGGCACTGCACCGGTCGTCGGCTGGATGGTTTGGGGGCAAGCTCTGACAGGTCGCTTTCCCTCCGCTTACGATAACATATTAGCGGGCAACAACCGTCTCGTTAACAAGGGGGATACAACAGGAGAAGGGAGCGTTGAACGCATTGTTCGTACTGACAATAAGATAACCCGCTATACCCCCTTATATGATTTGAGCAACCGCTCCATTGCGGCCTTAGAAACCACCGAATCTCGCCATTACTATCAAAAGGGAAAGCAAGTATTTCAATATCTTATCTTAGCTTTACTGGCGATGACCTCATTTATCGCTTTCGTGGTTTATCTGCTTTATCGACACAATATTGCTAGACAGTTTATCTCTTTTGAGAAAAATGTGAACGCTCTGCTCGGTGACACAGCTCCTATCACAACGCCCAAAGATATGTTTACCCGCATTACTGAACAAATCGAGGCAATGGCGAGCACGTCTTCTTACGCCGAACAAAAACTTAAAGAAACACTGTCTAAATTTGAAGCGCTGTACCATAGCCAATATCTAGGCATGATACTTTTAGAAAATAACCAGATTGTCGACGTGAATCAGGCACTACTTAACTTGCTTGGTCATCAACGCACACAGCTTATTGATGCCCCACTTGATATCCTGTTAAATAACAAAGATGGTACACTGTCTGATTTGAATGCCTTCCAGCAACAAGACGAGCAGGATGTCACTCACTTTGAAACTAACCTACGCAGTGTCACTGGGCAAACTATCTCTTGCAATGTAGAAGCGATGCGGCTAGACAATCAGACGTCTCAAACTGTGATGCTGGCGGTGAAAGATATTAGCCAGCAAAAACGACAAGCCGCTTTAATAGAAACACTATCACACCATGACACCCTGTCTGGTTTACTTAATCGGCCCTCGACAACTAAAGCCTTAAATCAAGCGCTCACGGACAAAAAGGCCATTATCACCCTCTACATAATTGCCACACGTCTTCGTGAAATTTACGAGATATATGGGCATCAAGCCTATGACAATGCGGTAAAGCACATCGCTGATGCTTTGAAGCAACAGTTCCCGCAAGCGGCAATCGGTAGGCTAAGCGAAAATGAGTTTATCGTTTTTACTGATCAAATAGAGGAGGAGCAATTTATTCCTCGCGCGAATACCGTGCTAAAAGTCAGTGCGAATCATCTAGCTGAGACGACAGCAGACTTTGATATCGGCCTTAACGCCGCAATGATAGGGCCTGAGTTCGCGTTTACCCATTTTGAACCCCTCGTCCACTGTGGTTTCTACGCGATAGAGCAACAGTTGGTACCCAAGCACAATGTGACGATTGTTGATGAAGAGATTGTGCAAGCTGCCAATGAGACATTAACAATTAATCGAAACCTGATCACTGCACTGAAAAACGAAGAGTTTACCGCTTTCTTCCAGCCCATCGTTAACGCGACATCGAATCAAGTGATCGGTTTTGAAGCATTGGCGCGTTGGCATCATCCCGATTTGGGGATGATATCGCCAGGGGTTTTTATTCCGTTGGCCGAAAAACACAAATTAATTATTGAGCTCGACGAACTGGTGTTAGAAAAAGCCTGCGCATTTTTACAAACCATACAAAGGTATTGGAGTAAAAAATCGCAGCACCGTCTCACCATTCATGTCAACCTCTCTAGTCCTCACTTTGGCGCAAGTGCGCTGATTAATAACTTGCAGCGACTCATAAAGCAGTATCAACTTTCGCCAGGACAGCTGGTGCTAGAAGTTACCGAAAGTATTCTACTCGGTGCCGACCAGGAGACAATTGAACGGATGCATGCCCTCAAAGCGTTAGGCGTCCAGCTAGCCTTAGATGACTTCGGTACCGGCTATTCATCGTTTAGCTCGCTGTGTAATTTTCCGCTCGATATCGTCAAATTGGATAAATCGTATATGAGCGAAATTGAAACCAATGAAAAGGCCAAAACCTTAGTCCGCAGCATCATCAACATGGCTCAAGAGCTGGGCATGACCACCGTTGCTGAAGGCGTCGAAACCGCGTCTCAATTGCGCATTCTCAACGTCTGGCGTGTCGATGAAATTCAAGGGTTCTACCACTTTAAACCAATGAGTGCAGAGCAGGCATTAAACACCTTTGGTGAAAATGGTTAATTGTAAGAGCGAGAGTAAACCCTATATAAAAGCTATACTACTCGGCCGATTTCTCTTCTTCTTGTTGATAAACAGGGTGTTTATACTGGTCCTTCAACCTTTTTATCTTCACGAACTCGATCCTAGGGAAGAGTGAACGTAATGTAGCAAGTAGTTCTTGCTTTTGGTCAAGAGTAGCGGTGAATATATCACCATAGTAAGCATACGCACCTTTCTCGGGAATGGCGAATGACAATACACCATCATTCTCTAGGTCAAACACAACCGTACGCTCACAAATCAATATGGAATGCTTATTAATCGTAGGACGAAAATTCGTCATCCCAAACGACATCAGCGCAAAACCACCAGTCCCAACAAACGCGAGAGGACCGAGCACAAACACGGCAATAATACAAACCACGATACCCACCCATGCAAGACCACGCACCACCTGATAGGCAACATCGGGAATCATGTCTTTTTCTGTATAATGAATACCCAAAGGCGTTAAGTGGTAACAGCGATGTTTGTCGGGGAAAAAAAGATACCTTGAGACTAATACCATCATCGTCATGAAAGAAAATAATCCCCAAAACGCAATAGAGTCTATAGTGAGCTCGTCGATTACAAACCATAGAAAGCAAAAAGGAGTTAGCCCTGCAAAAATTGATAGTCCCCAAATTCCAAGGTGGTCAAATTTTCCACCCCATCCTTTATGTTCCCAATAGTGGCGAACTTCCACCTCGTAGAGCCTCTTTTCAATAGGATTTATAGTTTCGCTATAACTCAATTCTCAATCCAATGGTACGCATCATTCACTCTTCCCGAATTGAAGTGAGCTGTTAAAAATCATCCTATTCGGCAGCACTCTCTTCTTCCTGCTGATAGATAGGGTGTTTATATTGATCATTTGCCCTATTGATTTTGATAACTTCTAAATTAGGGAAAATAGTATATAAGTGATTTATAACGGTGAGTTTTTCTTCATACGTTTGAGTATATACACGACGTTTATATTCTAGGTTATCTTTCTCTGGAATAGTAAAAGAAAGCACATTATCGTTAATCAGGTCAAACAAAATAGTTCGTTCGTCCATCAATATGTAAGATTGGTTTACATTAGGACGAAAGTTCGTCATCCCAAACGACATCAGTGCAAAACCACCTGCCCCAACAAACGCAAGAGGACCAAGCACAAACACGGCAATAATACAGACTACGATTCCCACCCACGCCAAACCACGTACCACCTGATACGCAACATCGGGGATCATGTCTTTTTCTGTGTAATGAATACCCAGAGGCGTTAAGTGGTAACAGCGATGCTTGTCGGGGAAAAAAAGATACCTTGAGACTAATACCATCATCGTCATGAAAGAAAATAATCCCCAAAACGCAATAGAGTCTATAGTGAGCTCGTCGATTACAAACCATAGAAAGCAAAAAGGAGTTAGCCCTGCAAAAATTGATAGTCCCCAAATTCCAAGGTGATCAAATTTTCCACCCCATCCTTTATGTTCCCAATAGTGGCGAACTTCCACCTCGTAGAGCCTCTTTTCAATAGGGTTTATAGTTTCGCTAATACTCATTTTTCAACTCTCACTTCAATGGTACGCTTGGCAAATTTTTTATCTCTCGGGGCTGACTTTACGGTTAGTTCACCTTGGTGGTTTCCGGTAGCCACATAGCCAAGCGCCTCATTTTCTGATGCTTGCCAAGCAAACGGCATACTGACAAGTACAGCCACCATATCGTCAGTGGCACCACCCATATTTAGTCGGTAGATAGGACTTCCTGAAGCCTCATCTGTGCTCCATGTACCACCTTGCTCATTGACTACCACTGCAGATTTCGGCTCAGCGACTCGGTAGTGGTAGTTTTTGTCTTTAGGCTTGCGGGTGACTTGTAAACCAATTTTTGTATCCCAAGTAAACGCAGGCAGGGTTAATTCTAATTGCCACTGCTCTGTGCCAGCGTCCATCCATTGCGAAGGGAGGCGATTAGGAACCGAGTTCAGCCGAATTTGAGGCTTATTAATAATATTCTCTAGACTCTCCAGCTCTTCGAAAAACTCCCATTGTTTCGTCTGCTTTCCCCAAGTTGAATGAAGTAACCACTTTTCAAGCTCTGAGCGTTTAAAAATATTAATGACCACAACTGCTATCAGATATACGAAACCTGCCACCATCAGTGTGGTCAACATCCAACGAGTAATGATCGCACCTATACTAATATTGAATATGCCAAGTCGGCTTAATGTATTGGCCCCTAACTGTGCAGAAAAAACTATAACTTGAGCGAATGTTGATAAACCTTTTAAACCATAACCAAACCTTTCCATTGGGGCATGGTCTGAATTCCAGGCTTTTTCACCACTATCCCACGTTTCTAGTCCCGTAGCTATTAAGCCAAACATAGAAACCATCAATGTGGTTTTAGCAAAAGTCTTTAGCGTGGCTCCTTTTAACTTACCTCCCTCGTCTATTGCTTCACGAAGGCTCACTTCCAGTAGTGTTCCATCTTTAAGCATTTTTTCCCATGCCGCATCTCGCCAAACCGCCGAGATCGCGGACACCGCATAGGCGGTCGAGTAGGTCGCTTCTCTTAGTGCTGGGTTTGCCCACAAGCTAGTCTCTGGGTGCTGCTCGGCTTTATAGCGAATATTATGCAAGACGGATGCGCTATTCCAAATATTGAGGATCGCAACAATACCTCCCATTTTGCCGAGCTTATTCCACGATGTTTGAGCAGCTTGTGCGCCTTTTTGCCAGATGCGCTCAACGGCTTGATTGAGCATTTTTTTCGCTGCATCATTCGCCGCTTGATGCTTTAGCGTGACCATTTGAGGTAACTCACTACTCAATAACTTCTGCAGCCTCTGCTGAGCTGCATGCATGGTTTGAATCTGATGATTTTTGGGAGTTGATTGCCCCACCGGTGGTTGGCTAATACGTGTAATGATCGCGACTTCGGCATTCATCTTTCGCTGCCATGCCGAGACTTGTGCCGGATAGTCTGGGTTGTGTGCAACAATCGCTTCTGGATTAACGATTGCCTCCAATATCACTAGCCGTAAATTACTAATCATGCCTGCAGGGCTATTCGTGGTATTCATTTGGCTAGGAAATAACAGGTTGGTTATCGCTCGCCACGTCTGTTCTACCGCACCTGATGTCGCATGTTGCAACGCAGCAAAACTTTTTTTCACAGGCTCTGCAAGCGATTTAAACCATTCCTTCTCTTGGATACGAACATCGCCCGTGAATCCATCATAGTTAGCAATCGCACTAAACAGTGCCAACATATCTCCCGGTTTATCTAAGCCGATAAAATGATGCTCAATCTTCTGCACTTCATCATTCAGTGCTTGCCAATTCTCTTTGGAGAACCCCACTGACGCCAGCGCCAAGAGATTATCAGGCTGATCAAAGTCCAGAATTTTATTCAGTTCAGCCTGTGCTTCCTTATTATTTATCGCGTGTTTTACGCCAACCAAATATTGACTCACTAAGCTCAGCAGATACACCAAATGATCCGCGTCTTGATTGTCTACACCCACAATGGCTGGATCGGTGCTTAATTGTTTAAAGCCATGCATAAAGTCTTTGTAGCGAGTGGCGATGCGCGCATCAAGGCCTTGTAATTGGTTGTAATGGTCCGAGAGAAATGCCTCTAGCGCTTCCCAATCCACTTCATCGCTGAACATAGACCAGCGCTGTTTTTGCTCTTCAGTGAGTTGGTAATCGTATTGTTCCTCAAGAAGCGCCCCTTTATTTAAGGCCTCTTCTTGCAGTGGTGTCATCGGCACAGTCGCGACATTGGGATTACTTTCTAACGCAGCTCGCTCTTGGTCAGCAAGCCGTTGTGTCGCAAGATAGTCAATGACATGGCGCTCGAATGCCAATTCTCTGATGGGGTCACCCTTCACTGAGCTGGGTACTTCGTCTTGCTCTAATTTCACGCCTGCTAGCATTCGCGTCAGCTCAGCCATTTGGAGCTTATGCATGTTCTCTTCGTCTTTTAAAATAACACTCTGTCGCGCTACTTCTTGAGATAAAGGCAAGAACAAATCAGACACATCGGCCAACCTATCATCCAGCGCAATAAAAAAGCCTTCATTGGGTTTATCCAAGTCCACCTTGTAGTCAGTGACCGTGCTACCTGGCTTTTGTGCAACGTGCTGGTGTTGTTGAACGTCTTGCTCATCGGTTTCTAGATCATCGACTTCATCAAGCGGTGTGCACGTACTTGCAAATAACCCAGTCGGCGCAGAGTCCTCGCCAATATCAATCACACTTTGCCCGAGTTGCTTTAAACTGCCGGTGTGTGGATGCGCCATATTCTCGCGATAATAATCAAGATCGAGCTCTCGCATCCACGCACTGCGTAGCTGATCCTTTTCTTGCATCAGCGCTTTTAAGCGCACCGTCCAGCGTAGATGCGAAAACGCAAGATAGACCGTGTGTTTAACCGGATAGTTTAAACGGCTTGATGTTTCGCCATCGCTGTCATCATTCAGCTTTTTAATGAGTTTGGTACCAGACACTTGGTATTCATCGAGACGCTCCGCGTCTTGGTCGTAGACATACAGCCAACCGTCCCTTAGTTGGCGCAATGTGCGCTGGCTATACTCTGCCTCGATCCACGCTTCACCTTGCCACTTTTTAGGTAAAGCAAATATTGGTGTGTAATCGTCTTGATCATAGCCATTGTCGAACGCATAACGCACAGGAACAAAACCAACGCTGCCACCTTTTAAAGGACACGGTCCGGTTGGGTCGCGGCTATCTTGATTGTTGGCACATTTGGCCGCTGAGATTGGGTCACTCATAGCTGCTCCTGCTGGTTCGATAAGTGAGACTCGGCTTGTTCTGATTCGTGTTTTGCCAATAAGGCCGCTTGCTCGATGCGCTGAGAGGGCGTCAGTGCCGATGGATTGAGAACAATATTGCTTATATCGGGATGCACAGATGCATCAAGCGCTTGCTCACCTACAAAACCTAACACATTGAAAAATTGCGTCAGGTCTTGCCCGGTATGAAATCCTTGCTGATAGGCAGTTTCTGCCCACGTCTGTACCCATTGGTCAGGATCTGACTGAGAGGTAAGACGCTCAGGAAAGTAAGTTTGCATATGTTGCTTAAGGCTTTGTATCTGATTACGCCAAACCACCTTACCAAGCGCGCTCCATTGAGGGTCGGAGAGCTGATAGGGCAACGAGACTGATTTGGCCGACTCAGGGGCATGATAAACTTGCCAACCTTCACGCGTCGGCAGCCAAAGTGCCGACATCAAGGACCAGAAGCCACCAAAGTCATTAAACAGCAACGCATCAATGCATTCACTGTGCGCCAGCTTTAAGAACACCTTACTGCCATAGGGTGACAGCACTTGAATGAAATCCCGTAACTGATGTGCGACATCAAGCCCGGGGTGTGAAGACGCGAATACATATCCTGCAGTGGGTTGATTGAGAGTCGTAAACCATGTCCACACTGCGTCGGTCAATCGTACAATAAAGGGAGAAACCGCGAGCAGCTGGTCATAAGGCGGTTGAGTATAGACAGGCATAATGTCTAACTCTCCTTCCAAGCCATATAGTTGCTGCGCCATGTCTTCAATTTGTCCACCATCGACCATCAAATACAAACGATGACCCTCTTGCGGCTGCATGTCAGGGACGCTATCGAAAAGATTGCTATGCGCCAAAATAGTCATCACTTCTCGCACTCCTCACATAAAGGAGATTGTCCCTTTAGCGCTTCTACTTGACGTTTAGGCGCCAATGATGGCGTATCGTCTGTTCTCGGCGCCCACGATGGCGTCGGTGCCCCTTGCTGTGTTTCTGATGTGGTCATTACATCAACCGCTTGGATATCGGGGAGTGGCGCGGCTTCGGGATCGGCTAAAGCATCAATAGTTTTTGGACGCTTCGCCATTTGGCCATTAAAGCCTGGTCCACTGCCTGCGCTGCCGCCTGAGTTTAAGTTCACTGCGGCACCAGAAGCATGCACGCCGGCAGCATCCACTTTCACAAAGCTACCGCCGGCACTTAAGGTAACTTCTGCACCGGCTTCGATCACCAGTTTGGCGCCCGTTTTTAGGTGAATGTCACTTCCGGCTTCCACCGCATGAACCTTACCGACTTTATAGTGCTCACTGGCTTTGACGAGATTGGAGTGGTTGCCACCAATACGGGTGCGACTCTCTCCCTCCACGGTATGATGCGCATTGCCCATCACACGATGAAATTGGTCGTTGTGTACCTGATGGTGGTTGTCATGACCTATCTCGGTCACGCGGTCGTTTTCTACCTCGGTATGCCAGTCTTTTTGCGCGTGTAAATACACTTGCTCACTGCCCGATTGGTCTTCGAACGTGAGCTCGTTGTAACCCTCGCCTTGGTGGCTCTCGCTGCGCCAAACCGTCTTGGTTTTGTGTGCCGGTAAGGTATAAGGCGGCACATTGGTCGCGTGATACGTGCGGCCGGTGATAATCGGTTGGTCCGGGTCACCGTGTAAGAAGGACACAATCACTTCATGGCCAATGCGGGGAATGGCCATCATGCCGTATTGGCTGCCTGCCCAGCCTTGGGCCACCCGTATCCAGCAGNCTGCGCCAAACCGTCTTGGTTTTGTGTGCCGGTAAGGTATAAGGCGGCACATTGGTCGCGTGATACGTGCGGCCGGTGATAATCGGTTGGTCCGGGTCACCGTGTAAGAAGGACACAATCACTTCATGGCCAATGCGGGGAATGGCCATCATGCCGTATTGGCTGCCTGCCCAGCCTTGGGCCACCCGTATCCAGCAGCTGCTTTTGTCATCGCCGTTGGAATAACGGTCCCACGGGAAGTGGACTTTCACTCGTCCGTGCTCATCACAAAAGATTTCTTCGCCATCCGGTCCCACCACGGTGCCTATCATGGGGCCATCCACTTGGGGTTTGGGAATGGGGGTTGCGCGCCACGGGGTGGTGGCAGGAATAAGCATAAACTGGTTGTTGTAAGTGGTGGCCCCTTGGCCGCCCTCTTCTTCCAGTGCTTGCGGTTGGCTGCCTTGGTGGTGCACACGCACCACTTGCCACGCTTGGTTCACGCTCTCATCCAGATGGTCGCTGATGGTAACGCGATAGCCAGCGCGTAATGCCGGCTCATTGCTTTGCCCGTTAGCATGCTCGGCCTCGCGGCGTAAGTACTCGAGGCGGGTTTGGTTAAATGCCTGACCAGTGGCGTCGTCTTTAAAGCGGCCCGGGAAGTCAAAGTGCTCGTAGCTGTCGGTACGCTGGTAATCAATGCCATCGGCTTGCGCCGCTTGTTGGAAGCTGTAGCGCGGTTTTTTAAAGCTGTAGTCTTTTAACGCCGTGTGGCTAGGCTGCGCCGCAGTGTGGCGTGTCAGACCATAGATATACGGCGTATCCGTGCGTCCGCCGCTTAAGGCGTTATAGGGCACAGGGCGCTCAAGCTGGGGCAAGCTGTTTGGCGCATCGGTCACCACCAGGGTATGGGTGGTGGCGTCGTGCTCGTGGTGATACACCAAGCCTTCTTCTGCCGCTAAGCGGTGGAAGAACGCCAAGTCACTTTCACGGTGCTGCACACAGTATTCGCGCTCGGCATAGTCGCGAGTGAGCGAGAAGGTGACGTCCGTGACGCCCATGTCCGTGAGCAGGGTGTCTAAGATGGTCGGCACGGTTTGGTGCTGGAAGGTGCGGCTGTTTTGGCGAAGCGACAGCCGATACAGGGCGGGCACCAAGGTTAGGCGGTAGCGGGTAAAGTGATGACCAATGTCACCTTGGCTAAAGGCACTGGCAATGCCCTGCACCCGTTTGACCAGCTCGCCGTTGCGCCACAGCGTCAGCTGCACGGGCTTGTCGACCACTTGCTCTGGCGTGAGGTCGGTATGGCGGCTCGCCAATGCCACCTCATACTGGAACCCATACACCGGGTTGCCATTCAGGCCAGCTTGGTGAGAGAGGCACTCGTCCCCTTGGTAGTCCACCACCACGAACGGTTGCGGGTCGAGCCCCGCCACGGTTAACGCTATTTGCAATGTCGCCATCTGTGTATCCTTCGCCCTGCTTGTTTACCCTGATACGTTCAGCCAGACCCTGCCGTCTGGCTGAACGCACCACAGCCCGCCCGTAAAGGCAGGCTGTTTGTGTCTTCATGTCGCCATGAAGAATTAGGCTTCGATAGGCTTGCGCCAGTCGTCTGAGCCTGAGGTGCCTGCGTTGACGTGGTCCCACGTGATTTTGCGGTAAGACATCGACACGGTCAGGTTCTGGGTAAAGTCTGACTTCGCCGGGTCTTGGCAATGGGGCATCTCGCAGTGAATGTCCACAATCGAAGCGCTTTCCAGCTTGGTGGTAAAGAAGTTTTCTTGTTTCCCTTCAATCGAGGTGCGGTACCACTTCAGCTCGACCGTTGACATCTTCTCACCCGACGCCAGTGCGTTATAAAGCAATGGCACCGCTTTGTTGAGTGCGACGGTGAATTGGAAAGGCTTGTGCACACGTTGGCCGGAGGGCTGACCAGATTGTGGGTCCGTCGGCACGGTCACATTGTGGTTAAACTCTTGTACCAGCATTTCGTCTTCGTGGCCTTCGACAAAAGAATCACCGATAGAATCCGCGGTGCAGGCACCGGCAGTAATCAAACCCTGAGTTTCGCCTTCAATCGAGATATAACATGGCGTTGGCATAATCGCTCCTTTGTATGTCATGGAAGACACATCGCCACCGTGGCGGTGTGCCTGTTCGCTCTCTTATCCTGCGAAATGCATGCCAAGTTTTTTACCATTAAAAATCAGTGCTTTATAGTATGACTGACCAATTTTTTGCACGTGCCAAGCAACTTCTTGCCAAGCCAAGCAAAAAGTTGCTTAGCCAGCAGGTTAACGAGCTGGTATTTGTGTTGTCATTTTCATCGCTATTTTTTTGAACCCACTCGGCATTGTTAGTGGGTCATCGCACACTTATTACTTGGTTACGATCTCTGTTTGCGGGCCCAGTGGATGTAGTCTTGGATCACAGGCTCAGCGAGTAAAAGGTCGAGGCTGTGTAATGCGCGACCCAGGTGTTTTTCACTGAATTGGCGATGAATAAAAGCATGGCAAGGCCGGCATACCCAAATACCGTTTTCGCGCATGTAGGGTCGGGAAAAGCGCTTGGTGAACCATTTGTTGTTATGACAAGTTTTGGGGATCAAGTGATGGAAGGTCAGCGGCCTTGAGTGCTGACACAGTGCACAGGGCGTTGAAGAAGGCGGAGAGGCTGGCATACAGATAATAATACTTAAAAAGAGGGTCGCATCGATAACTGCGACCCTCGTTACCAGTATCTGGTTCAATTACGCAAAGTTGTCACGCAAGTATTCAATAATGTCGTCCGATTCGTACATCCACTGGGGTTCGCCGCCTTGGTCAATACGCAAACAAGGCACCATGCCTTTGCCGCCTTCGGTCTGTAGGCGTTGCCATTCTTCGGCGTTAGCGTTCATATCCACCAGCGGAATATCTAACTTAAGCTCTGTCATGACTGCACGCACTTTATGGCAAAATGGGCAGTGCTCTTTGTGATACAAGCTTAGTCCGTTCAAATCAGCCATTATGTTTCCTTTTAGGTCATCAGGGCGGCTCTTCAAATACCACCAACTGTGTGAATTCACTCTACGTAATGATGGCATTAAACTTGGTCCTAACGCTAGTCGTTAGCCTGTTTTATTGGCACTACATGAGCAACTAAGAGCTAAATGACAATTAATCTATCACCTCAAGGTATATTGCTCATCACTCAAACGCTGGATAATTTGTTGCAATAACAAAGACAGTCAATCAATTCGCCAGCCACGTGTGCCACGTTGAATTTTTTATCGCATAGGTTAAACCCGTTCCGCTCCAACACTGTTTGCGATGCCATGTTGGTCGTAGACGCCATGGCGTTGAGTCTCACAAGTCCGTATTCGCGCGCAACCTCTAGAGCGTACTTTACCGCTCGAGAGGCAACCCCCTTCCCGGTGTGTTGTTCTGCAATGCGATATCCCAATGAACCTGATGCAGATACCGCATCAATTTGGCTGATATTGACCCGTCCCAAAAGCAGGCCCTCGGCATCCGTGATCAACATCGGTACGTGTTGCCCCTTCTGATGTAAGGCAAGTAATTCGCAGATGTGACCGTATACACCTGCTCGGCAATAAAACGCCTCACCGCGCGATTCAATATAGGTTTCAAAATAAGCACGGTTTTGTTGTTCAAAATGGAACAGCAAGTCCGTATCGGCGAGGGTAAGGGGGCGGATCAGTAACTGCATAACACGATCAATTTAATCCGGCCCATGTTCAAACTGTTTTAATGCCTCATTAGGCGTATGCCATGGTGCCTTCGACGCCGTGTGAATGTGAAAATTTGGCGCGGATTGTGGGGCGGTATCCAAAATTCCTAGACGAATATTGAACATTCCCTTATTGATTTTATGAGAGAAAAGGCTCGACCCACATTGCCCACAAAAAGCAAGCACCGTTTCTGCGCTTTTCTCATAATAACGAATATGCGTTTGACCAGCCGTGATCGAGACTTTGTCTGCCTCTATGCCGCCGACTGATGAATAGTCTGAACCAGTAAACTTTCGACATTCAGAGCAATGGCAGTTTCCCATATAAAGGAAAGTGTCAGGTAATGTAAGACGGACACCACCGCATAGACAGCTAGCAGAGAGAGTGGACATGAGCATACCTCTATCTAAAGTATCAGACTCTATTGTCTGCTCTTGCCTAACAAAAAACAATTAAAATGTTTAATTTCATAGTCATAGCTATCTATTAATCTTTCCCAGAGAAATTGTCTTATCTCGTCGTCGTACTACTATTTACAGTGTAAATTTATTGACAACGCGTCGTTCTAACCAGGCACCTAACGAATAAATGCTCACAATCCTGACGCACTCCTGAACATATAGTGACATTGATCACATAAATTATTGCAGTTTGATGAAGCCCGCCGTACTATCGACCCAAATGACATTTTTGGGACAAGGGTCACACATAGGGTGGTGACACCTGCTACGGACGGGCAGATCGTTTTATCGACTTGAGGATAATATGACATTACCACGATCTTCATCTGCTGCGCGTACGGTGCTTAAAGGCGCCGGACAATTTTTTGCAATCGCCCTTTACTTCGCAGGTATTGCAGGCATTGTTCATTACAGTGTCGCGTCGCACAACGTTGCTTCCGAATCATCATTGATTGAGCTTTCCCAACTGGGGCTACTCGCCGCGACCGTATTTGCGTTTCGTCGTGTCGCTAAGCTCAGTCAATCCCTTCACCACGCAGCTGGGCTAATGAGTGCCTTTTTTTTGGTATTAATGATCCGAGAGCTGGATGCCACACTTGATATGGTGATGCATGGTTTTTGGAAAGTGCCGGCATTAATTGTAACGGGGCTCGCCATTTGGCCCGCATTGAAACACTAGCGTGAAACCCTCACTAGCCTTGCGCACGCAATCCATTCAAGACACAGCACGGTTTTAATGATCGCATTAGCGCTGTTACTCGTGTATTCGCGTTTGTTTGGTATGGGCGAGTTATGGGAACAAGCGATGGGCGCCAACTACGTGCGAGATGTGAAAAATATCGCTGAAGAAAGTACTGAGTTAGTCGCTTATTCACTCATTTGGCTTTCGGCTCTCGGGTATCTTGTTGAGGCAAAGAAGTTGAGTTTCGTACCAAAAACTCGGCCAAGCTCAACGACAATCGAAAGTGATATCTCAGTCTAATCACCCTCTTCCCCAAATACTTATCTTGTTTTGACGTCGCCAGTGGGCGACGTCGCTGCTTAATGCTAAGATTGAAACAAATAGCATAGGAAGCCGAAAGCATGATGAGAACATTTGCGGTTTTTATTCTCCTTATGAGTGTCTTCGCTCACGCCAATACAGAGGATAAACTAAAAGCCGAACAGCTGGTGACAGGAAAGAATGAGGATAAACTAAAAGCCGAACAGCTGGTGACAGGAAAGAATGAGGCTATTTGCAAATCGACGTTTGGACAAGAAATGATCAGCCAGCAAATGACATTCAGCAACCAAACGAACACGCAAAATATCCGTCGGATTGCCGAACGCAAGATTGCTGCAGCACGCAAAACATTTGCTGACACCGGTAGCTATTGTGATGCCGCACACGTGTTGTTGACATTCGAGCCAGAGTCTCTGTCCGGTAAAGATGGCGACGCGCAATTTCGTGATAACTGATGTGCCATAAATGTGGCACTCAGCTTCTCGTTTTGATAGCCAATTAGCCCCCCCTTATCTACTACGCCGGCGATAAACGCTGATTGATACCCCATACCTAGTATTGGCTGTGGTACACTTCGACCACAACTTAACAAGGGGTATAACGATGAGAAAAACGCTATTGATTTTGGCTTTAACGGCGACACTAGTCGGTTGTGAAAACGATGAAGTGGGCGATGTCAGCTTAGGCATGTTCACCATGAAAGACATTAAACTCAATCACCTTGTCGATCCTGTGGTCAGTGGCGTCACATGCCATGTTGCGTCTGTTGAGGCTGATTTGAGCTTTTCTGATCCAAGCGACAGCGCGATTTCATGCCGACAAACTGGCGAGATTACGCCCGAGATGCTTGCCAATATCGATAAAAGTACATCCGGCGAAATAGTATTTAGAAAGTCGAAAAGTATATTTTTTAAGTCAATGAAAATTCGTCGTATTTTCGATGCTAAAAATCAAACGCTTATGTATTTGTCGTACTCGACCAAAGAAACGTCAGGCAGCTTTAAACATAGTCTTTCTACGGTTCCACTATGGGGAACCAAAGCCTACCAATCTCAGCCACAAAAACACTAATAACCCAAGACGTAGTCGTTATCTGCTAATACGCCACTCCTATGAGCGATCTTTTATGAATACGGTACAAACACAAATGGATGCATGGCTCGATGATGTCGTGATTGGACTAAATCTCTGTCCATTCGCCGCCAAGCCCCGTCGCAACCAACAAATTCGGCTAGATATCTGTTATGCAACGGATGATGACGCCATCCTCGAAGCGATTTATCACGCATTTGTGCATCTGACGCAGACAGACGCCACCATCACAGATACAACCGTGGTCGTCGTCCCCGATGCACTAGCAGACTTTGATCACTACCTTGCACTGGTTGAAGCCACCGATACGCTGATTGATCATTACGGTTGGCGTGGCCGGTTCCAGGTCGCGAGTTTTCATCCTGAATACTGTTTTGACGGCTGCGCCCCAGAAGATAGCGAAAACCTTACCAATCGCTCTCCTTATCCATGCTTCCATTTAATTCGAGAAGCAAGCATGTCGCGTGCGCTTGAGCATTATGGTCAAGATCCCGCACTTATCCCTGAGCGCAACGTTGCCTGCGTTGAAGCGCTGACACCCTCTCAACGTCAAACACTGTTCCCTTGGATAAACGATGATCAAAATTAAATGATGACCTGCGTTTAATTGAAGTGTCAGCGGTGATCATCCATCGCCAATATTGGGTATGGCAAAAGTCGATCCCTGACTAACTTTGATAACGAAACAGGCAAGAATGTAAGACACAGTTGGCATTTCCGATGTCATCGACTTGTTGATTGACCGTGCGCATCTAAGGATACAAGGAGAGGAACAAGGGAGTGACTATGTCTTACAACAGATTTGAGGCCCCAGTTGGCTGCGTCATATTCGATTGCGACGGCACGCTGGTTGACTCAGAGAAACTATCGCATAAAGCCTTGGTGGAAACTTTCGCGACATTTGGCGTCGTGATTAGCTTACAAGAATCTCTTGATCACTTCGAAGGTGGAAAGCTCTCAGATGTACTGCAAAGCACGTGTGAGCGAAGCGGCGCACATATCCCTATCGACCAGCTCGAGCCGCGTTTTCGTGATTTATGCCATCAGTACTTTGAAGCGGAGCTACAACCAGTTAAAGGCATAGAAACGCTAATCAAGACGCTTAATCAGCAAGGTATTGATACCTGTGTCGCCTCCAATGGCCCTGTTGAAAAAATGGAACACGCATTAGCACTCACCAAGCTGCTGCCTTATTTCCAACATCGCTTGTTCAGTGCCTTTGACACTAACAGCTGGAAGCCTGCCCCTGATCTCCTTCACTATGCCGCAATGAATATGGCCTGCCCCACAGAGCAATGCATCTTTATCGACGATACCAACAAAGGGATCCAAGCAGGGATTAACGCACACATGCGTACTGTTCATTTTAACGCTAACCCCAATGTACGGACGACTGATCACCCTTTAGTGACGCGCGCATTCAGTATTGAAGACCTAATCGACCTGTTGTGCTGATCCGCTCTTCTGGTTAGTGGATCGTCCACACAGCGCAACTGCATGTTGCCGCCACCATTCTTGATCAATACGCACGGTTTGCCACGTGTCTGCTTGCGGTATCCGCCAATAGCGTGTCAACGTCAATGTCGGTGTGCCTGGCGCGACCTCTAAGCCAACACTTTGCGACGAGGCGAGCGCCTCCCAAGCACTTGACCAACTGACCTCAGCCATTGCAAGCGCCCGGTTAGTGCGTATCGTATGATCTAGCCTCGCCTTGTCACCAGTCTCCCACACAGCGGGGAAGAAATCAGGGTGCAGAAACGTCCGTATCCACCCCACCGGTAATTGCTCGATACATACACGCCCCTCGCCTTCATACACTTGACCGAAAGGAGGAAGTAACATGTGATCGCTGATCGCAGCATCAGCCATCTTCTTGGTTTGAGCATGCCAAACAAACTGGCCACCATACGGTCCAAAATACTCCTGCCAATCGCTTAGCTGAGTCGGATCATAAGAACACGGCGTGGGTGCGACAAACCAACCTCGACGATCTCGCCGATACAAGCGCCCCTCTGCTTCTAATACAGCAAGCGCCTCGCGCAAGGTCACGCGCGTAGTCGAAAACGTCTCCGCGAGCTGTCGCTCCCCCGGTAACTTTTTCCCTGGAGCCAGTAGCCCGCGATCGATTTGTGTTAATAATTGCTGGCGAATCGCCATAAACTGCATCATCAAAGGTCACATCTGCTTGATGTTCATATTTTTGGTGTGATCTCTCTCAACTTGCTGTTAAAACCTGACCACAATGTCCAAGAATCAATCAGTGATTAAGATAGAATCGCCAGTCTACTTGCAATCGGAGCAAAGAACAAAAGATGCATCCAAGGAACGTACAAAAACTTTTCCCCACACGACTAGCCCAACGTCTTGTATGCACTTTACTTTTTTGCTGGCTTGGTTTTACACCGTTAGGCTATGCGGATGATAACCCGCTTTCTGACTATTTTATTGAAACATGGACAACGGCCAACGGGTTGCCGCATAACAGCATCAATGCCATTGAACAGACCTCTGATGGCTACTTGTGGTTTGCAACGTGGGAAGGCGTCGCTCGCTACAACGGACTCGAATTTGTCCTGTTTGATCGCGGCCCGAACACGCACATGCAAGACTCCGGTACCCGTGCACTCGCCACTGGACCTGATAACCAATTATACGCAGGGGGCGCTCGCGGCAGCCTAGTGATGCGCAGCGGCTTTTCTTGGCAGAACTTACCGGTGGCACCAAGCTTAATTAACGATGCGCTGCATGACCAGTCTGGAGGATTGTGGCTTGCCATAGAGGGGATGGGCGTGCTCTATTACACGTCCAAACAGCTGAGGCAGCCAAGCCCAGATCCTCAGCATTTTATTAAGACGACCAGTAGTTACCACTTAGCACAAACCGATCAAGGCCATGTTTATGCCGCCACTGAGGACGGTGTTTACCAGCTTTCCAAACACGCCGGCGCCGCTCATCTTTCGTTTCATAACCTTTTTACCAAAGCATTTTATGTTTCCAGTAGTCAAGATGGCGCATTGTTAGTGGGATCAGAAAGCGGTGCATGGCGCTATAAAAACGAACGTTGGACGCCACTGGCAAGCGCATTGCTCAACCAAGCGATCACCATGGTCGAACAAGACAGCCGCGGGACCTATTGGTTTGGCACACTCAACCGTGGGATCGCACACCTGCGTGACAATCATCTCGACTTCCTGGATGGTCATCGAGGACTCCCGAATAATCGTATTCTTTCATGGTTTGAGGATAATGAGGGCAGTATCTGGATAGGCACTAATGGCGGAGCAATGCGGCTTCGTTACGCCCCTTTTGTCACCTTAACCAAAGACAATGGACTCGCAGGTAACTACGTGCGCACCGTACTGGGAGGTGACGGCAATACTGTTTGGGCGGGTTCCAGCGAAGGATTGAGTCAGATTAATACGATAGCGGGCAACGCACGCGTACTCGCCGATAATATTTCAGTCCTTAGTCTCGCGCATCGACAGCAAGGCGGACTATGGGTAGGGACTTATCAAAAAGGGCTCTACTACTGGCACCAAGGCTCACTCACGGCGGCCAACACCATCAATGACCAATTACCAGATAGCGAAATACGAGCAGTTGTCGAACGTAATGGCGTCTTATGGGTGGGAACACCACGTGGCTTAGTCGAGTTTGATCAACACCAAAGCAAATCACCAACCGCAGCATCAGTGCCTTATCAAAAACAGGCTCTCTATCATAGCCAAAACAGTGCGTTACCTGGCAGCTACATTATGTCGCTGGCATTTGATGACACCGATAAGCTATGGATTGGCACCGGTCGCGGCGCCAGCTATCTGTTAGAAAAGACAATCACTACACTCGATTTTTCCGCACAAGAGCAGGCCCAATATGTTTTTGGCTTTTTCCACGAGCCGGGGTACGTTTGGATGGCCACCGATCGCGGTATTGTGCGCTATCGACAAGCTGACGGCCACCAAGCTTTAGTCGGCAGACCGCAGGGCCTACCAATTGATAAGTTCTTTCAAATTGTGAAAGGTGATGATCAAAGCTTTTGGCTATCCAGTAACCGAGGTATCTGGCGTATCAATTATGATCACGCCCATCAAGTTGCAGATAAAACACGCACGCGTATCGACTTTGAACATTACGATCAAAGTGACGGCATGCTGAACAGCCAAGCTAACGGTGGCTCAAACCCTGCGGCAACTAAAACATCACGTGGAGACATTATTTTTGCCACTGCCAAAGGCGTTACTAGCGTTAATCCGACTCGGTTATCCCAACTACTGAGTCACCCTTTACCCATAGTCATGCAGACCGTACGATTCGACAGCAAAGACATGAACCCTGAAACGACGGGAAAGGCACCAGCGGGGACCAACCGTATCTTGTTTTCCTATGCCGCCCTCGGGTATACCATGCCGGAGCAAATCCAATATCGAACGCAGTTAGAAGGGTTCGAATCTGATTGGGCATACCGCCATGAAAACCATATTGCCGAATATACGAACCTACCACCAGGTGATTACACCTTTAAAGTAAGTGCTCGCTATCCTTATAGCGACTGGAGTGATGATGTGCTCAGTTATCACTTCAGCGTTATGCCATCACTGTGGCAACGCGCTGATGTGCGAGCGCTAGGCTTTTTGCTGACTGTGCTTGCGGCCTACGCCGCGTTTATGTGGCGTATTCGACACATGAAGAAAAAAGCTATCCAACTCGAAGCGTTAGTCGAAGAGAAAACCCAGGCCTTACAAGCCCAAGCCGATGACTTCGAACGAATGTCTAAAGAAGACGCCCTCACTGGACTGGCCAATCGACGAGCCTTTGATGAATATTGGCATCAGGTATTCGAAGAATCGCGCCAATCCGGGACAGATTTGCAAGTCGCGATCTTAGACATTGATCATTTTAAACGCATTAATGATCACTATTCTCACCTGGTGGGGGATCAAATTATTCAGCGAGTCGGTAGCTTACTTCTTCGCGAGCAGACACATTTGCGTCATATCGCTCGTTGGGGCGGTGAAGAATTTACGCTTTTATTAGCGGGAACGCCTGCAGACGGTTATCGCTATTTTGACGGCTTAAGACGCCGAATTGCGGCGTTAGATCTAAACGATATTGCTCCCTCGCTTAGTATTACCGTCAGTATTGGCGTGGCAAGTAACCACCAGGCATCAGACTATGTCGATGGGTTAAAGAAAGCCGATCAAGCCTTATACCGGGCCAAACGCGATGGACGTAACTGTGTTCGCCAAAGCAATGATACTGCGTGATGATGATGTAAAAAGGGAGCGTTAAACGCTCCCTGATAAGTTTTACATGCAAGATAAACCAATGGGCTTATACGCTCATTGCGTTTAAGGCATAGTCTTTAAGCTCTTTTCATATGATTCATATTGTTTAGTAACAGAATCAGTTGGCCCGCCCGTCAACTTACTTACGATAATGGCACTCAAGCCCGCAAACAAGAAGCCAGGGACGATTTCATACAACTCGAAGATACCGCCAGGTATTTGTTTCCAAACCACCACGGTAATCCCGCCCACAAGAATCGCAGCCAGCGCACCATTGCGGTTCATTTCACGCCAGAACAGGCTGAGCAACAAGGCAGGACCAAATGCGGCACCAAAGCCAGCCCAAGCATAAGACACCAGACCCAGAACAGAGCTATCAGGGTCCATGGCTAAGCCAAGCGCAATCGCAGACAGCAAGATAACCGCACCACGACCGACCATGACCACTTCTTGGGTCGATGCGTCCGGACGGAAAACTTGCTTGTAAAAATCTTCCGCGAGCGCAGACGACGATACCAATAGTTGAGAATCTGCTGTACTCATAATCGCCGCTAAAATTGCCGCCAACAGGATACCTGCAATTACTGGATGGAATGCCGCATTGACCAACAACATGAAGATTTTTTCACCGTCAGCCAGGGTGCCTGACATATCATTCTGCACGTACAAAATACCCACTAAACCGATCAAGACCGCACCGACCATGGATAATGCAGACCAACCCACTGCGATACGACGCGCCGTGGTAATGTCTTTATTGGAGCGAGTCGCTTGGAAACGCGCCAAGATATGTGGCTGGCCAAAGTAACCTAAGCCCCAGGCCGCCAAAGAGACGATACTGATCCAAGTGAGTGGCTCACCATCTACATCACGCCATAACGTCATCAGCTCAGGATTGATTGCGGCAACATCACGGCCCAATTTGAAAATGCTGCCGTCCATAATAACAAATGGCACGATCAACAAGGCCGCGGCCATCAACAGTCCTTGCACCAAGTCAGTCCAAGATACCGCCAAGAAGCCACCAAACAAGGTGTATGACACAACACAAATCGTGCCAATCACCACCGCGGTGGTGTAATCAAACCCGAATACCGTGGTGAACAGTTTACCCCCTGCAACCAAGCCTGAGCTGGTGTAGAAAAGGAAGAAAAGCAAAATGAAGAAAGCAGAGATGGTTTGCAGCAATTTTGATTTATCCTCAAAACGGCGAGCAAAAAATTCCGGTAACGTCAGCGCGTTATCTGCTTCAATACTGTAAGTCCGCAGGCGTTTGGCACAAATTAACCAGTTAAGATAAGTGCCCAACAACAAACCGCCCGCAAGCCAAAGTGATTCCATTCCCGCAGCGTAGGCATAGCCAGGAAGCCCAAGCAGCAACCACCCACTCATGTCTGATGCCCCTGCTGACAACGCAGCGGGCCATGGGCCTAACGACCGGCCACCGAGGAAATAATCTTCGGAGTTAGAAGTCCGTTTGTAGGCATACACACCAATGGCAAGCATCATGATGAGATATGCCAGAAAGGTTGCACTGATGGCATAGCTATTGTCTATCATATGTGTCCCTCAATTGCATGGCCCCAATTGGGGCCATGTCTGGAAAGTTAATGTTCACCACTACCGAGTTCCAGAAGCGTGGCATTACCACCTACAGCAGTGATATTTATGGTTCGGGTGCATTCGGTCACGAAACGCAACACATAGTCAGGGCTACCAATCACTGAATACTGCTCAGTGTCGGTTTCCGCAACCAGTGTCGCAATCACACCCTGTCGTTGTGCGAGCTGACGATTGACGTCTCGCACATGTTCTTTGGTTCCGGTCGTCGCTACGCCAATGACCTGCGGATGCTTAAATAGATCACTGCACACCTCAAAATCGACACGTACAGCAACTCTATCTGGACATCCAGCTTTAACAAGATCCGCCATGACCGCGTCGGCATTGTCCGCATGCGAACCTTCCACACTCACGACGACACAATTACCCGCCACCAACGCTGCCGCTAACTGACCACACAAAGCAACTGACGTCAGCGACGCATCACCTGTCATGGCGATAGTCCCTCTTCCTGCCGTATACAGCTCGTTCGTTTCACCGGTCGGGCCAGGCAATTCGTGTACCTTATCGAGCAAGCGATGAGCGTTCTCACACTGAAAACGAATCATCTTCGCTGCGTGGGCAAAGTCATCGCCGCGAGCGGCGACCGTGTCAGACCACCGTTGCAATAACGCAATGCGACCGGCGACAGTTTGATCATTCCAGTCTTCCCAAACCGCTTCACACTGCTCTAAAACGCTATTTAATTGATGCATGACGCTTCTCCTGATCCTGATATCAACCGACTTGTTGCACGTTTACTGATGCTTGCGTAAAGCGATACAGATAGTGTGGTCCACCCGCTTTAGGCCCAGTACCCGATAAGCCGCGACCGCCAAAGGGTTGAACGCCAACGACAGCGCCGACCTGATCACGGTTGACATAACAGTTACCTACCCGAGCACGATGCTCAATATGGGCGCAGGTCGTTTCATTGCGGCTATGCACCCCCATGGTTAAGCCAAAACCTGTTTGGTTGATATCATCAATCACCTTATCGAGCGCATCCGCGCGATAGCGAACAATATGTAGAATGGGACCAAAATGCTCCTCACTCAGTTGATCAATACTGCGGATTTCAAACGCCGTTGGTGGCACAAACGTTCCTTTATCACAATCTGCAGAGAGTGGAACTTGCGTGACCAACTTACCGCTGCGCTTCATCTGTTCTATGTGAGCAAGAAGCTTGTCTTTCGCCGTTTGATCAATCACTGGCCCCACATCGGTTGATAGCCGCTCTGGGCGTCCCACAGACAGCTCCGCCATCGCCCCTTTTATTAAGCCAATCACGCGGTCAGCAATGTCTTCTTGAATATAAAGCACACGCAATGCTGAACAGCGCTGACCCGCAGAGGCGAAAGCAGAACGCAATACATCGCGCACCACCTGCTCGGGCAATGCCGTACTGTCCACTAGCATTGCATTCTGCCCCCCGGTTTCCGCGATAACTGGCACAGGATCGGCATCGCGCTCTGCCAAGGTGCGGGTAATACGGTGTGCTGTTGGTGTGGATCCGGTAAATGCGACCCCTGCAATACGCGTATCCTCGGTGAGAGGCGCTCCCACCACAGGGCCACTGCCAGGTAATAGCTGAATCACCCCAGCAGGGATCCCAGTGTCTAACAGCAACTCAATCGCGCGATAAGCAATAATAGATGTCTGTTCGGCCGGCTTGGCCACGACAGTATTACCGGCCACAAGCGCCGCGCCAACTTGGCCGAGGAAAATCGCTAATGGGAAGTTCCAAGGGCTGATACATGTAAAGACACCGCGTCCTTGATAGGTCACCGATTGTGCTTGTCCATCGAAGCCTTGATAGGCCAGTGGCTCCGTTTGCAACGCTTTAGCCTGCTCGGGGTAATAACGTAAAAAATCGACGGCCTCTCGGACTTCATCAATGCTATCGTGGATAGTTTTACCCGCCTCACGATGACAGATCGCCACCAGCTCACCCAGATTTGCTTCTAGTTTATCAGCAAGGTCAAGTAAGTACTTACCACGCTGGCTAACCTCGGTATCTCGCCATGTCGGATAAGCCTGTGCCGCAATATCGAGGGCGTTATTCACCTGTTCAGCCGTTGCCCAATCAACGTGACCTACGGACTCATTACGATCATAGGGCGCGGTTATCTCGTGCGTATCGCCTTTCAAACGCTGACCGTTAACAATGGGGCCAGCCTGCCATTGGTACTCGCCCATGAAGGGAACAACACTGTCCTGGAAGGGTTGCCATTCTGATTCGATATCCGTCGCGACACCTTGCGAGTTTTTACGGGCGGGCCCAAAAATATCTTGCGGCATAGGAATGCGATCGTTGTGCAAGGTGTGATTAGCACACAAAGTATCAACCGGATCGGCAATCAAATCGTCAATCGGGCAACGGGCATCAACCAAACGATGTACAAACGAACTATTGGCACCGTTCTCTAACAAACGGCGAACCAGATAAGGCAACAAATCTTTATGGCTGCCGACTGGCGCATAAATACGCACGTCGGTGTTGAACAAGGCTTTGGCGTGATTGTAAAGCGCATCGCCCATGCCATGTAGGCGCTGGAACTCAAAGTCATTATGTGTCGCCATAGACGCAATCGCCGCAATCGTGTGGGCATTATGGCTGGCAAATTGCGGATAAATCAGACCGCGTATATGCTCGCTAAGTAGGAAGCGTGCACAGGCGAGGTAAGAAACGTCTGTCCCTTCTTTGCGGGTAAATACCGGATAACCGTGATGCCCAGTTTGCTGACACAGTTTAATTTCACTGTCCCAATAAGCGCCTTTTACTAACCGCATTGGGATCACATCACCTTGTTCTTTTGCTAAAGCCGCTAACCAAGTGATCACAGGTAGCGCGCGTTTAGAGTAGGCTTGCACCACTAAACCAAACTTACCCCAACCTTTCACCACAGGGTCGCGATATAGCTTTTCAAACAGCGCAAGCGAAAGCTCCAATCTATCCGCTTCTTCTGCATCAATGGTGATCGCAACATCTTTTTCACGCGCACGTTTCAGCAAAACCAGAACCGTCTCAAACATCTCTGTCATCATGCGATCTTGATTCGCCGCTTCATAACGTGGATGCAAGGCAGACAACTTGATTGAGACGGATGGTGACGGTCCTTGATAACTGGCTTTCGCCTCGCCGACGGACTCAATCGCCTGTAAGTAATCGTTGAGATAGGCTTTGGCATCATCTTGAGTTAATGCCGCTTCACCGAGCATGTCGAACGAGTACGTAAAGCCATTCGTGCGCGGGCCTTCGCCGTTTTTCTGCGCCTCATCAATGTCACGCCCAAGCACAAACTGATGACCCATGATTTTCATCGCTTGATGCATCGCTTGGCGAATCACAGGCTCTGACATTTTATTCACAAGGCGATTGATCACTGACGCCGGTTTGCCTTCGGTGCTCTCATCTAAGGTCACCACTTTACCTGTTAGCATTAATCCCCAGGTGGAAGCGTTGACAAACAAGGAATCAGAGTGGCGCAAATGTGCTTTCCAGTCAGCAACACTGAGTTTGTCACGAATAAGCGCATCAGCAGTATGCGCGTCGGGGACCCGCATCAGAGCTTCGGCAAGACACATCAACAGAATGCCTTCCCGTGTGTCTAAACTGTATTCCAACAACAGCGCATCAATCATTTGTACGGCTTTTTTATCAGCACGTACCCGCTCAATTAACTGAGTCGCTTGACGACGTGTTTGCTCTCGCTCATTTTCTGAAGCTTGCGCAAGCGGAATGAGTTCTTTCAGCCACTCACTTTCGTCAACACAATAAAGCGGAGAGATTTCAGACCAAATCTTCGCTAATGGGCGCTCGATAAACGAGGGCTGCATAGCATCGATGGCTTTAAACATAGCGGTATCCTCACTCACGTCCTCCCAAACTCGGGCAGGAAAATGTTACGTCATTGTTACTCTGCGATCGATTCTATGCGTGGTCTATCAGTAAGGTCTTACAAAAAACACCGGCATTATTGCAAAATCCTCCGATGATTAACAAATAAAGCCGCCGATCGCTATAGAGGCGTAACAAATGATCGGCAGCTGAGTCGATGTGGTGCAACGTAATGCTGAGTAAATTGCGATAATCTTTGGCTTAAGGTGTGCATTTAAACCTGGCGGGCGACAGACCAAAATAGCGTGAAAACGCATTAGTAAATCCACTTTGACTAGAAAAACCACAACTGTCTGCAATTTGAGCCATGGTCAGATCACTGTCTTTAATAAGCTGCTTTGCCAATGCAAAGCGTTTATCCAGTACATATTGATGCGGAGTGGTCCCGACTTGTTGTTTAAATAATTGATGAAACTGGCTTTCTGCCAAGAAAACACTGCCCGCTAATTGCGCAACTGTGATCTTACGGCTGATATGCTGATGAATATAGCGATCGATAATATCCATATTTAATCGATGGCCATCGCGACGAGGAGAGACATGATCCCGGAAGTGACGGTGCAACACACACATTAACGTATCGGCACAGGCACGACTGAGCAAAGGATCGGAGGGACTGGCAATCATCTCTGCCGATAATGCTTTGATCAGTATTTGTGCGTGAGTATCCAATTGAAAATAAGGCTCACGAGCAAATAAGCGCGCAATATTTTCATGCATTAACGCTTGCTCTGACCATTCTTGCGAAGGAAGGTTAATCACTAAAATTTCGTTTCGTCCCACGCCAGTAAAAGCATGTTCTTGAGATTCCGCGACCAAACAGCCCTGTCCTGGACCAATAAGACTTCCTCGTCCACCAACATCAAACTCCGTTTGCCCCTGCAGCCCAATGACCACTTGTTTGTAGTCATGACTGTGGTGCCGTGGCTGTCTGGGTAAGGCAATGACTTCTGAAACCTTCGGTGATGCAGCCATTATGCTCCTCCCTTATTCACGATCTTTGGCCCATCGTCTGTTAACCCTTCTTTATTCTGGCACGCTTTCTTCCCATTCGCGAATGCTTCTCTGTTCTCGGCTAACCATTGTTCTCGGCTAACTAATAGCTAAAACGACCAATCACATAGGATGTGGTTTCCATCATGGCAATTTTACGGAACTATGATCAAGTACCGCATTTTTTACGGCGAATGTCATTTTGACCTTGAAAATGCGAAGGATCCCTCATGTTTTTACGATTGATCATCGAAAAGGCAAGACTAACAAGATGAAAAAAGACGATATAAATCTAACTAAACAATTTAATATCAAGGCGTTAGTCAAGGTTCGATGGGGACAAGCCTCTCTTGATCATCGTTTCGCTGCGATCGCGGGCGATCAACCCCTTGATCATTCTTCCGATTTAATCCGTCATCATGCAATCTTATTTGAAGCATGGGACCGCTTAAGGTAATCTTCCATAAACCTAAAACCATGAGCACAGTTGCACCGATCACGTCGCAGAATGCTGACTGCCGTCAAATAATTAACACGGTTTGCGTGGCAACACGGGTTTCCGTGATAGTCTACTTTTTGGACATAGGTATTATTATTGCGACATGCGTAAGCAAGGGAACTATGACAACGAAATATTTAAAAGCGTTATGCTTAGCGCTCCCTCCCCTACTGCTAACCGAGTTGGCGTTCGCTGAAAACGCGTCTTCCGCTGATAATCTCGATCCGGTCAGTGAGTTGGTAGAGAAACTCCGTGATAAAGAAGATTCACTGGAGTCTCGAAACGATGAACTGGCTCTGCAGCAGGCGAAGTTGGATGACCTTCTGGTTAAGCGCGCGACGTTAGAAGATGAGCTGAGCAACCTGAAGCGCAAACGCAGCAATGCAAAAGCAGAGCTCGATGCAAAATTTCAGGATTTAATTGCCGATCCGAGCACAGATATTAGCCCGTATCAGCAGGCCTACCAACAAACATGGCAGAAGGTGAATGATCAGCAGCGCGAACAGGCTGCCAACGAAACCGCGATTATTGAGCAGAAAAAACATCTGGCAAAACTCGAGCGTGAGCAAGCATTGCTGGCAACGACGTTAGAAAACTTGCATGAAGCGATGCGCGAAGCCCGTGCAGAGCGTCTACGCAAAGAGCTAACGCAGAAAGACACCATTGAGGTTGTCCATAGCCTGACTTGTTCGCCAAACATGACACTGTCTTCCTGTGCAAATCAAGGCAAGACCTTGACCATGCAGAAAGCCATTCGAGAGTTCCGTGGTCAGGTAACCAACTTTGTTACCGAATCAGACGCTGTGAAACAAAATATTGATAACGTGGCGTTCAATATTCACGTGACCAACAGCGAGATCATGGACGCGGGCTTTACCGGCGGCACGGATTACACTACTCGGATAAAAGCAGAGCTGGTGAGTCGTCCGGATAAGACAGCCTCATGCCGTTTGCTTGATTTGGAAGACAGATACTGTGTTGAGACGACACAAGCACAGAAACAAGCACAGCGTAAGCAGCAGGCAAAACGTTGGGTAAACGTGACTGTCCGCTCTAACCGTTATGATGACAACGTAACCATCAACGATGTGACTTATGGCAGTACACCAGTCGAGCTGATGTTACCGGTTGGTAATCACGATCTGACGGTGACCAAACCCGGCTTTATTCCCTATGATCGAGAAATTTATCTAGGTAAAGATCAAGTGGTATGGGCCAAGCTTAGAGAGCAGCCAAACCAGCCGCCCAGTCCAGGCAAAAAGTTTACTGATCCCGTTGCAAAAAACCTGGAAGCACCGCAAATGGTCGTCATTGGCGCCGGTGAGTACAAAGTGGGCCCTGATGCGCGCGAAAACGTGGCAATTCAGCAATCATTCGCGATAGGCGCCACACCTGTCACCGTCGAGCAGTTTGATGCCTTTGTCACTGCGTCTGGGTATGTCACTGCCGCGGAACAAGGCAATGGCTGTAATACGCTGGTAAACGGTGAAATCAGTCAAAGTTTAGAATCAGATTGGCGTCAGCCAGGCTTTGATCAAGCGGCTGATTCGCCCGTTGTGTGTGTTAACCAAGACGACGCCAACGCCTATATTGATTGGCTCAGCCAGCAAACTGGGCAACATTATGCACTTCCTAACGACGTTGAATGGGAAGTCGCGGCACGCGGCGGCACAGAAAGTGACTATTGGTGGGGCAATGACATTGGCGTGGGAAATGCGAACACCGGTTGGAGCGGCACAGTCTGGTCTAACGATCGTACCTCCCCCGTGAAAAGTTTTCCGCCTAATCCATTCGGTGTTTATGACACCGCGGGTAACGTCTGGGAGTGGGTTGGCAGCGACACGCCGCTTGCACGTGGTGGCGCTTGGAACTTCTCTCCTCAGCGTTCACGTGCCTCTGAGCGTCTAGAGTTGGGTGAAAACACCAGTGCTAATTACCTTGGTTTTCGAGTTATCAGACACATTAAAACTCGCTAAATTAAGCATTCACCCACATATAAAACAAACGCCGCTAAAAAAGCGGCGTTTTTTATATCGGACGTTTCTTACTTACGCTTACTACGTTTACCCACCCAAAGTTAACTCGCCTATTACCGGCTCTGCCATCTTGCAGCATAACAATCTTGATATTAAGTTGCTTTATCCTGTGTCAATAGGTCAAAGCCCCCCTACCCAACGTCTAATCTTCTAGATATAGTAAAGTCTGTAAACGCAATTTGTCCCGATAGACGCGTTTGCAGTTCCTAACACTGTTAGGTGCAGTCAGATAAGGAGCTTATATCAACTACCCTCATGGTATGAGTGAATTATCTAGACAACCTCTTCTACACGTCGTACAGGATAACTCCCTTCGGGGAAATCTTGTCTTTGCCGGCTTTATGCCGGCTTTTTTTTATGCTCCAATAGCTTGTCGACTTTTCACTATCGACCCAGAATCGTTACTCTCAAAACAATAATAACGCGTCGGTAAGCTATATGAATCACCCGCTCTCTCCCTCCCCCGTGCCTCCAGCTTTGTCTATGCTTGAGCAGCTCCCCGGTTGTTGGGGCTGTAAAGACACGCATTCAGTGTTTGTTTATGCCAACACTGAATATTGCCGGCTCATCGGCCTCGAACAGCCACAAGACTGTATCGGTAAAACTGACTACGATATGCCTAGCCCTACCACACGGTTTGCGCGTCAATTTCAGGCACAGGATCATTACGTGATGGAAACGGGTAAGCGTCTTCGTGTACTCGACATTCATCCTTACGCGAACGGCCGCTGGTACGCGCACTTATTTACAAAAACGCCTTGGTATAATGACAAGGGCGAAGTATGCGGTGTGATGTTTTGTGGCCAAGAGCTGAGTGATACCGCTATTTTAGAAGTGGGTCACTGGATATGTCATGCGGTGACACATCCGGAAGAAGCGCAAACGGATCATCACCACCACCAATCACATATCCATCTCACTGCGCGTGAGCAGGAAGTTCTATTCCTTCATTTACACGGCAAAAAGCCGCAGAGCATTGCAAACACCTTATCCGTTTCCGTCAAAACCATCGAAAACCACTTTGCGCACTTGCGCGAGAAGTTCGAGGCTGACTCCAAAGCGGCGCTACTTGAACGCGCACTCGCGCAAGGGTTTGGATCTGCAATACCAGAAAGCCTGTTAACCCAACAGCTCTCTATCGTGCTTCGAGATTAATGACACAAAACGACAAACAAAGAGGCCAATATATCGCTATATTGGCCTCTTCCGCAGGTTTACGGTGCTAAGCGCTCAATGTCCCAGCTTTCATCTTTTTGCCGTTGATACAAGAATCGATCATGCAAACGATGCGCACCGCCTTGCCAAAACTCAATGCTCTTAGGTATCACACGATAACCGCCCCAAAAAGTGGGGACCGGCACTTCACCTTTCTCAAACTGCTTTTTCAGCTCTAAAAATTTTCCCTCTAGCGCCGATCGCGCAGACAATCGTTCACTCTGCTTACTCGCCCACGCCGCAATTTGGCTCTCCTTTGGACGAGACGTAAAATATTTAAAAACGTCTTTTTTACTCAAAGGCACGGCTTCACCCATAATGTGGACTTGCCGCTCGATAAAGTGCCAGGGAAAATGCAAACTAATTTGGCTATTTTCCTTGAGGTGTAGCGCTTTGCGACTGCCTAGATTGGTATAAAATACAAAGCCATCTTGGTTAAAATCTTTCAATAACACGATGCGTTGAAAAGGCTGCCCATGCTCATCAACAGTCGCAATCGTCATCGCGGTCGGATCGGGCACCTGAGTATCAATCGCTTGCTGCAGCCAGTGCTCAAACAGATCTATTGGCGTACTCGGCAAGTCGTCGCGACGCAATCCCCCTTTTGTATATTCTCGTCGAATATCGGACAAATCCATTGCTCTCTCCCATTCATTTACTTTCCACTATTTTGCGCAGGAAAACGCTGATTAACAAGTTGATTTTCATCTATACATGGCGCCTACCAGGCGACTTTTTATGGTTTAACCAAAGTCACCCTGTTCCTAGCAATACGGTGAAAAGTGACTCGCTCATCTAAACTTGAAGGTACCCACACTGATACGAGGAAAAGGCCATCGAGGCGCAGTATTTTCGACATTATTTTGATATCAGTAAGTTGCGTTTTTAGAAAGCCATCTTGCACTGCTATGACTCATGTTTAAGGTATGGCAAACTGAGTAGACCTTGGTCAAATTAAACTATGTTTGGACATAACGACGCATCAAGCGATGTCACTAAGTCCTTAGAAGAGAGAGACAATCAGTAATGAAGCGATGGCACATCATTGTCCTGATCCTGTTTATCTCATTTGGGACGGTTGGACTGACGACAAAGGAAGCACGCTGGGTCGATAAAGTCGCTAACTTTTACGGTGATCGTGCAGGTAAACGCGTTACCGCATGGCGGAATATGGTCGAAAATAGTCAAGATGTATCAGAGCTCGATAAGCTCGACCGCGTCAATGATTTTTTCAACCAACTGTATTTTGTTGATGATATCGACTTGTGGGGCCAAAAAGACTACTGGGCAACGCCGCTTGAATTTCTTGGTGCTGCTGCTGGCGATTGTGAAGATTTTAGTATCGCTAAGTATTTTTCGCTACGAGAATTAGGAATCGATGATAAAAAGTTGCGGCTTGTTTACGTCAAAGCCATCCGCCTTGACCAATTCCATATGGTCGTCGCTTATTACCCAACCCCTTCTTCCGAGCCGGTGCTATTAGACAACTTAGATCCAGAGATTAAACGCGCGTCATTACGCCGCGATCTGTTACCTATCTATAGTTTTAATGGTAGCCGATTATGGTTAATGAAAGAGCGTGGACAAGGTGAACTAGCGGGCAACGCCTCAAGGCTTGGCCTTTGGAATGATTTGCGCACTCGTGTCGAGTCGCTAGAAATGCAAAAACCGATTAGACAATACGATAGGTAAACACCGATGACGTTATTCAATCAAATATTTACGTGGATGCTGGTGATTTTCTTCTGCATAGTGCTGGGCGTCTTCGGTATAGAACTCAACACCACGCGGAATTTTTTACTCAGTCAACAAACCTCTGATGTCAACAATACCGTGAACTCAATGGGGCTAGCGCTCGCACCCTACCTTGAATCGGATGATAAGGTGGCAGCCGAATCAGTGATAAACGCTTTTTTTGATGGAGGATTCTATCGTGAAGTTAATCTTACCTTGTTGTCTGATAACAGTGAGATTACGCGAGAATATCCTGTCCAAATCCAAGGTGTGCCGCAGTGGTTTATCAATCTAGATATTTTCCCCGTCATCACTGAAAAGCAAACCATCACCAGCGGCTGGATGCAACTTGCTGAAGTAGAAGTCGTTGCCCATCCTGGCTACGCCTATAAACAACTATGGAAGTCCTTTGTTCAACTCGGCACAATCATGGCAATCATCTTTGTTATTGCTTCATTAATAATCGGCTGGCAACTGCAACGATCCCTAAAACCGCTTGCTCGTATTACCGCAAAAGCAGGCGAGATTGCAAAAAACAAATTTGGCGATCCCATTCCGCTGCCACCAACGACCGATCTCAAAACGGTCGTTAATGCGATCAATGTCATGACAGACCAACTTAAGCGTTATTTTGAACAACAAGCAAACGAGGCAGACCGCCTGCGAAAAGCCGCTTATCGTGACCCAGTCTCAGGCCTTGGAAACCGTAGCTTTTATGTCGCTCAACTTAATTCTTGGTTAACAGAGTCTGGCATTGGTGGAATGGCGCTCATCAAAGTAGACCTTATCAGCGACGCATATGAAAACCAGGGGTTTGAAGCCGGCGATCTTGTCGTAGAGCAGTTCGCCAACCACTTAACAACCACCATTATCAGCGACGATAACATGACAGCGGCAAGGTTGAGCAAAGACGAGTTTGTCGTATTGGCACCCAACACCGATTCTGAGGATTTGCTTGTATTAGGCGAACGCGTCATTGCCATAGTCGTCGACATGCAAGCGGATCCATCAGAGCTGATACAACCCAAGGTTGCTGTCGGGTTAGCGGTCAATGGCGGCGGCAACCAAAAGGCCAGTGTATTGCTGTCACAAGCTGACAACGCACTCTCACAGGCACGAAATACGCCTGAGCACCCTTTGACCTTAATCGACCATTCTATTGGTGATGCGGCGATGGGCAAACAGCAATGGAAAGCACTGCTTCATGAGGCCGTCGCGAAAGAACTCTTTGTGTTCAAATATCAGTCAGCCACTGACAGTCAGTCCAACCGCCTCCATCAGGAAGTGTTCTCAGCAATTGAAAAAGATGGCAACTATTATGGCGCCGGTCATTTCTTAGGGGCGGTAGAACAACTTCAAATGGGCGAGATTCTAGATAAACACGTCGTTTCACATGTGCTTAAAACTCTAGACCAAGATCCAAGTGTTGGCCCTCTCGCCGTGAACTTGACCTTGAGTAGTATAACCAACGCATCCTTTATTCGCTGGCTGGGAACAATCTTGAATCAACACCGTAGACTTTCCGGCCAACTACTTTTTGAAATTCCAGAGGGGGCATTTGTTCGCTATACCGATCATACCGGTCTGCTCACGGATCAAATTCGCCAAGCCGGCTTCCAATTCGGGGTCGATAATTACGGTCGTAATTTTCAATCGCTTGATTATCTGCAACGCTTTAAGCCCGATTACGTTAAAATTGATTTCGCGTATACAAGCCATATTGAGGACGATGCGCAAGACAATGTGCTGGCCTCCATTTGTCGTACAGCGCACAATCTAAATATCACGACCATTGCCACACGGGTTGAGACAGAAGCGCAGCTCGCTCATCTTTCTGAACTGTTCGTTAATGGCTTCCAAGGGTATATCTTCAGTAATACGGACAAAGAGAACTAAAGGGTTAGACGCATGCGAAGCGTTCAAATCAAAAATCGCGTTACCTCAGTAACGCGATTTTTTTGTGCAACGATACGTCGCCGAAGATAAAACATTTACACTGTAAATTGGGGTTACACCGTCGTTGGGTTTACACTGTAAATTGCGTTTACACTGTAAATCAACGCTAGCTATTTTGCTGGTAGGGTTTCAGCTCTATCGCTGCATTATCATAAAACAAAACCGAAGGGCCATGCTCAGAGTTTATACTGTGTTTTTCTTCTCCAATGGTGCAGTGTACACGATTTAGCAGTGATTTAGTGGCGGTGATACTGGCTGCACGATAGGACGCTTCTATCGTGGTATCTGTTTCCTCTATCGCCTTCTCAATTTCATCAAGCGCTTCAAATAAGTTATCTCTTGTTGAGGTAATGCGCTCGACCATCGCCGCATCACGTTTGGCGGGTGGTAACGCTTCTAGCTTCGCTTCCGCCGCTTTTACTTTATCGAGTTGCGCCGTTTTATCTTCCCAATCTTTATTCAGTTCAACCATTTGCCGCTTGAGAAGAGGTAACCTCGGAAAACAATGGATATAGGTATGTGCCCCCGCACTGGCCCCCACAATGACCGCCTGAAGCTTTTCACCGACTTCATGTTTCCCACCTGCCAGTGTACCTTTACGCTTCGTGGTGTCACTTATCGTAAGCGACTGCCCCACTTGCGTATTACAATGCATCGCATGCAAGGTCAGCTCGACGTTTTTGTTTGCGCACAAGGTCGCGTATTGAGCAAATTTCGCCACTATGTTGCCATCAGCCACTAAGATGCAGTTGATGTCTGAGTCCGCAGCAACTTGTCGACCAATAATACCGTTCTGAACAATAATATCAGCTCCCGCGGTAATCGTGGCAGACTCAACCACACCGCCGACTGTCACCGTCCCCGACGCTGTCACTTTCATGCCGACTTCAACATCGCCTTTAATGACGACGCTGCCTTCAAAATTGACATGACCGGTGCCTACATCGACAACATCTAAACTCAGCGCATCGTCAACTGCAACGCCGTCATTTTGCAAACGCGGGATACCTGCCATGGTCGCAATAAGAATATTAGGATCTTTATTACTGAATGCGCTGCCCTCGTGGGCCGCTAATGTCATCGGTTTACCTGATGACGTTGAGAGCACTGAACCGGTTACGGTAAAGCCTTCATAGCCTGCCGTTTCGGGCACGAGTTTTGCGAGAGGTTGACCTTGCTTCACCATGACCATTTCACCGAGGTCGCGCATGTCTACCGTCCCATCTTCTCGCTCTCTTGGACGACGGACGCGATCGGCGGGGTCTTCTATTAAGTAGACAATGTGCGCATCTTCTCCTGCCACTGGCTGTCGGCCAAAGGCTACGGGCACATCCAGATATTCACCGGGTTTTAATCGTCCAGAAGCAGACAACAGTTTTTGTAAGGTTGGTTTTTTGATACCACGAACAATATTTGCTTCACGCAGTGTCGACAGAATATCATCACCTTTAAGACCTCGCCCACCACACGCCCCATTAACGATAAGATAGGCCGTCATCTTATCATCTGCGATACGGGCTTCTATTGTGGCATCGCGTCGCTCGGCGATAATAAAGTCTTCTGACTCGCTATCATCGTTGGACGTATTCAGCTTGGTTAAAGCCGACTCTATCGTATCGTCGAAACAAAAGAAGGCGTCGGCCTGGTGATGCACCAACCAATCCTTAATTTGTTTTTTCTCTATCGGTTGATCACTCGTGTGCTGAGTATTACCGGCCGATAAATACACACGTTGCCCATCCTGAGAAACTCGGAGGATATCGTCTAGCATGTCGCTCCCTGCCAAAAACGCCTTACGGCTTTATCGATATGATGATCCAACCGTATGACATTGTTTTCGTCTCGTCATAAAACGAAACGCCACGCCTCACCACAACCTTAACAACGATTAGGTTAGCCTACGTCGTAGATCGCTGAGGGCAAATGTCTCATTTGTAATAAATTATACAGGTTTAGTCATTTTGGGAGCAGGATCTCTAGTAAAAACGTGAGCACGATAGGATTTATTTGATCACTACTTAGTAAGTTTCTCAGTTTCTATGATGGACGATTTACACTGTAAATCTCATCCGAGCCTCGTTTCATTGGCGGCTATGTTTGCATTTAGCGCGGCATTTACATGGAGCACTGCATTTACATGGAATGTGGTATTTACGTGGAGCGTGGTATTTGTAGTGAAAGCTATGTTGGCATTAACAGGTATGTTTCTATTAACAGCCTTATGTGAATTTACAGTGTAAATTGATACGTTTGACACTTCCTTATCTTTACACTGTAAATTGAACCAATAGCTCTATCAAAACGGCCTGACTCACTCACTGACGTCATGGCGCATAACATAGTCACGGATCATCGCTTCAGCTTGTTTTTTACCCGTCAGTCCGTACCGCGCACATACCGTAGACCACGAATGGCCAAGAATAATCCGACTGATCAATACATAGAGCGCATTATCGTCTGGATGCGAAGGTAAGGCTTTAACGTGCTGACGTAACCACATTTGTAGGCTTGCCAATGACGCATCAACGCCAACGCCCCCGGCAATAAATCCTTTAATCTGTTGGTCTATACAGCCTGCCAGTGGCTTATCAGATAAGAAGCACATCATAGCGCCAACAATATCAACCTCCATGGCCTGATGAGTTGTCATCCATTGAATTGGTAAGCTATGACGAAACAAGGCGACACCGTCTTGCAACCACGCTAGCCGTTTGATTGGCTTTACCATTTGTAAAGAATAACAACCACTGGCTTGATCGCGCTTCAAGCCAAGTTTTATTGGTTCAAACCCCTGCTTCAACCAGAATCGACTAAGACGAGCCGTCGCACCAAAACTCACCCCGAGACACGACATCTCAAGCTTGCTTGCCTCCTGAGCCACAGCAGTAATAAGCTGCTGACCTAACCCTTGATATCGGTAAGATTCGGCTACCGCGATTCGTTCAACTCGCCAAAGGCTCTGGTGCAAAATCGCTGGATCGCCGAGATGGGCAGCGAGCGACTGGCTGAGAAGATGGCCTTTAAGGCGACGTTGCCCCGCAACTACCGCCCGGCTCAAGTCGGCACTAAGACGGCATTCCTCATTGATCACACACGCAGAGACCAACTCGCCCGCGACGCTTCCCACCCAAACAATGATTGAATCGTCATCAAGTAACCGTGCTAAATCATTCGGCGACGTTTGATAATGCGCAGCCAGCAACAAAGCAAATAAAGAACGCAGTAAGGCTTCATCACTCAATAGCTGTGCGGGAGATAAACGCTGAACGACGATATTATCCAACTTAACGGGTTGGCTTTGGTCGTCACTGATCAGCAACTCAGGCGGATCGACATCGAGCAAGAATAATGCATTTAGCGCACGTTCAACCGGATCGTTATCCGCCCATCGCATTGGCGCAGTTAGTCTCAATGGTCGCCATTGTGGTTGCTCTGCATCCAGTAATTGTTTCAGCCTTATCGTAAAAGCACGTCCGGTTCCTTCATAACCATGCTCTGTGGTTGCAATGGCCACGCGACTATATTGATGTAAGCATTGGCTCAACATCGGCAATGGGATTGCCGCCGCTTCATCAATCAAAAGAAGGTCCGCCAACGGCGTTTCTTGTAACAAGGTATCGGGGGCAATATAGCGGATATCGCTGCCTTGATAATCAATTACCTGACCTTGGGTATTCATACCCAAACTTGACTTAATATGACTAAATAAGGTTGCGGCATGCGCGGGCGTCGGTGCGCTGACCAAAATTTTTCGTGGTTTGTTCATGACTAACTGTGCCACTGCGATTCCCAACGCTGCCGATTTTCCACGACCACGATCGGCCGTTAACAACAAGGGACGACGCCGGTGACCCGTGGCCACTTTCTTGACCGCCTCAATCGCATTCTCTTGTCTCACCTCATGTTGGCCAGGCAAAGGCAACACCTCCGCGGGCCTGCGCACCTGATGACGTAGAAAGAAGGCGACCGATTCATTAAGCTCTAGCTGTTTGACTAAACGCCGCACAGAAGGCGGCAATGCCTCCTTTGGCGCCGCTAGTCGTAAAAGAATTAATGATCCCGCCCGACAGCAGCCTGCAATAGCGCAAAACGCTTCGGCATTAAAATCGGCGCCCACCTCAACCACGATATGCCCGCACTCTTGCCCCAGCTTTTGACGCGCTTGACGCCAACTTAATCCTTCATCAGCATGACCGATAACCAGCGGGGTAGCTGCCTCGTCAAAGGCTGCCACGATAAAATCGAGAGGATAATCGATACACACCAATTGTCGATGAGCACGCAATGTGGCGGAATGAATTAAATCTGCAAAAAACTGTTGCAGAGTTGATGAGGTCGTTGATGTCCCCATAGGACGCGTTCCGTTTTGTCGATTTAGCAGATAAAGAAGATGATACCATGCAAAAAAAAACGACACGCAAAGGCGTGCCGTTTTTTATTCGATTTGAACGCGTTAACCGTTAAAGTGTTCCTTTATCAGCGCCAAGATCTGCTCAGCATCTTGATCACTCACTTTTTTCAAATTGATACTCAAATTATTGCCTTTACGACGATAAGACGCGCGTCCTTCTAACAAGGTTTGAGCTTGTTCTTTTTCACTCGGCTGCGGCGCCACAAGCTCATCTTTATATTGCTCAATTCGCTGGGTCACTTCTCGCGTAATGCGTGTCACGCCTTGGGCATCAACTTGTTGCCATAACGGTGTCTCACCTAGCATGGCCACCAACTGCGCTTGCGATTGGCTATCAAGGCTAAAATACAAACGGTGGAGTTTGACGATAGTCGGGCGCCCCAATTCAGAGACACTGGGATAAGCTTGCAAAAGTGGCAAGGGCAGGGCAGCTGCCTTTAATGCACCACTGACTAATGCTTCACTACACTGACATGCGCTCGCCAGTGCCTTTTGATCACTGACGTCACCGCTGTCTAACATGGCTTGCATTTCTTTACCGCGTTCATACAAGGATAAAGGTTTGTGCGCATTCGCGACATCCGACAAAAACTTAGCATGACGCGTGCTGATCCCTTTTGCGACGTATACCAGAAAGTCCTGCTCTGCAATAATACAAGACATACGGCGCCTGCTGCCATCGAGGACCTCGATACGACCGTCATCAAGCCACCGCCCAACAGCCGGGTATTGTTGTCCGTGCTCTTTTAAGGTGGTCAGAATATCTGATAATGCCAATTCGTTAAGAAACGACTGCTCACGCGCATTTTTATCAAATACTGTTGTTTTATCTCGGATCGTTAACGCTGGGACTTTAACAAGTTCAAACTCGACGGTACGCTCACCCGCCACAGCTAACTCGATCACTGCCGCTCTCTCGCTCGCCGCGCTCTGCGCTTCTTGTGATGTTGTTGCTCGGCGTTTATCCGCCTTTGCAAACAAGCGCGCATTTAAATCAGAGGTTTTAATTGCCATTTTTCTTTTTTACTCCTGATTGAGCTGAGACCAGTAGCTATGCAGCACACGTTCGAGTTCGAGTCCGACTCGATGCACCGCATCTTGCGCCGTTGATAACGTTTTTTTACCGCCCTCAAAATCTTGTGACGTCAAATCAAATACCGTGCTGTACGTATCGGCACAGGTCTCAAAAGCGCGACTTCGAGGAATCGTCGCCATCATGACCTGCTCACCTAAAAGATAATTCATTTCAGTTAAGACAGAAATCTGTTTTTTATTATCATCTTCAAACATGGTTGGCATTAAACGCACAAATTCTAATCCGTGCCAGTCTTCCGGAAACATCTCATACACTTGGGGAAGATGTTGGAAAAAGTTCACCGTCGATGCCCAATCCAGTCGCTTCGCGGCGCAGGGGATCACTAAAGAGTTAGACGCATACATCGCATTCCAAACCAGTGGATCGATATGAGGTCCCGTATCAATCATAATGATGTCGAACTCATCACTGATTGGATCAATCACCTTCTCTTGCAATAACTCCACCACATTCAGCGACTGGCTGGTTGCTAACGCTTGCCATGCCTCCGCATTAAACATGGCGTCTTCAGGAAAGGCAGCCATGGTTTTCAAATTAGGATATTGTGTCGGCAGCAAGACATTACGCATCATGAAATCTTTGTCAGCAGCCTGGGGCGTATTGTCCAACATCACATCAACGGCAGAATAAATCCCTTCTTGTTCCGTCAAACTGATTTGTGGGTTAAGGAATAATCGCAGCGAGCCTTGCGGATCTAAGTCAATCAAGCAAATGCGATAACGTTTCTCAAGATTCAGCGCCATACAAGCCGCTAAGTGCACCGCACTCATAGACTTGCCGGTGCCCCCTTTTTGGTTTTGAATGTTCACAACCCAAGGTTTGTGCGTCTTGCCTTTACGTTCATGAAACGTCGGAACATTCGCGGCGTCCATAATTTGATGCGCTTCATCCAGGGTAATGGAGTAATGATTGGCATTATTTTTGGTAAATTGATGCCCGTCTTGCTCCATGCGAGAGATCGCTTCATCAAGCTTGCGCCGCGTAAGCCCTGAACGTGTTTCCATTAACGCTTTCGACATGGGCGGAAAGAGCTGATCGTGTCGCTCTTCCATGACAATCTCCACACGATCAGACTGCACTTGTTTTGTCTGCGCCGCGATATTGCGGAGGTTCTCAATCGTCTTTTCCCTATCCATATTCTTTTTCGCCATCACGAGAAATAATTGTCGATTGTACAGCATAATCCATCCAAGACAATAAAAAGGTGAACAAATGCCAATCAAATACAGATCCTGCTCACAATTGTAATTATAGGATGGGGCTGAATATCACCACCATTGATGTCAAACTCAACCAATATTATCAGAGCCAATCATAGTAAGATTTAAAATGTCACAGTGTCACTTATTTACAATGTAAATGGCGAATAAATACGGAAGCTTGTATTTGGTTGGCTAATTTACGGTTGTCGATATTTCAACATTAAACTGACCATTTTTCATCGATATCATCAGTAGGATCGACCCTCTATTACACATTTTGGCGATGTGCGATGAACATTAATGCCATTTGATCCTATTTCCCGAAAGCATGATCAAGGAAAATAAAGCGATGGATTCAATAGCCTTGATCATGCTTTCGTTGATAACATGAGTAGATAGGAAGCATGATCAAGTACGTATTGCGATGAAATCACCAGCAAATTCAACCGCAATGTCTCAATAAGCCTGGGAACGATGATCAAGTTATATTTCTGATTGAATAGTGCCAGTATCTTAACCGGAACGATATATCCAAACCGCTAATTTACGGACAATGTCAGGCGTACCAAGGGATCCAGGACGATCCGTCGCGATTTTCTTTTCCGATCGTACGACTGATGAGAAATGGGCTGACTCTTGAACAACAAGATCATCATACATGATCATTGTTCCGCATCCGGACACATGCTGACTGATGGCGATTATACTGTTAATGTCATTTCAACTTGAGCAGGCGAGACACGACTTTCTCGCCACATTGCTCACAACATAGGCAGCATTCCGTCTGATTGAGCAAAATTCGCATCACTTGATCATTGTTCCATGATGAAAACACGGCTGTTTGGCTCTGATAACACCATCCAAACAAATAAAAGCATTCCGAGGTTGTGGATAACGTGTGGAATACACTTGATCATTGATGCAGTAACTGTTTGATCATTGATGCGATACGCTGATGATCATTGGTTCAGGCCTCACTTGATCATCGTTGGTGAAGTATGTTGATCATGCCTCCAATGCTTTGTTGATCATGCTTTCGAGAAGGTTTATTTTATAATCCCTATAAATCAGTCACCTATAGATTTTTCATCGCCCGGATCATAAGATCAGATCATCAAATTAGATCAGAATAATCATAAAGATCAGTTAAAAGATGCAATAAAAAAGATCTTTCTTTTTGGGTCTATTTTTATTAGGATTTCCCTGGAAGTGTGATCGATTTACGGCTTTCGTCACCTCAACATTAAAGAATAATGCGCTTTGAGTACGCCTGCTATGAAGGATCTTAACTGACATGAGTGCCAGTAAACCGGAAAAAATATTAATAAAAGCACCTCGTTCCCACAAAGACGGGCATCTCTTCGAAGTGCATGGACAACTGGTCGACTGGCTTGCGCAATATGAGCATTTTAAAGGGGTGACCAAAAGCATCTTAGAACTGCTCAATTTGATTTCAGTGCGCGGGTTTTCATCTCAAGATGGCTATGTCTCTACCACAGAACTTGTTGACGCCACCGACGGTCAATTAACACGTGCTGCCATTCAGCAACGATTACGTGCGGCGGTGCAATTAGGCCTTTTTCTTCAGCAGCCGGTTCGTTTTGAAGAAGGGCTGGCAGGTAAAACGATGCTCCACCGCTTTGTCAATCCAAGCCGTCTCATTTCATCACTTGGCAGTGCGGGATTGATGACAGAAAAAAGCCGAGATGAAGTCAAACAAAAACGCTCTAAAGCGCTGGCACAAACGCAAGTAAACCGCCAACTTCTGAGCGAGCACGGACTGGGAACGCCCCCAATGATGCCTGGCGAAAAAGATCAGATTTTGGTTTCTCCAACAAGCTGGGCGGGGATCATTGATCAAGCTTTGGCGCCGCCACGGACAAAAAAAGCCTATCAAAAATCAATGGTTGCGATCAGCGGGACCAAAGCCATTATTGAGACACGATCAGCCAAGTCGATCATGACGGTGGATGATCTGATGACGTTATTCGCATTATTTACGTTAACCGTGCAATACCATGATCACCACTTACCGAATTACGAGCTACAAACCCAATCGATTGGCAATAAAACCCCCATTTACATCACTGATATTTTGCAACTACGGGGTAAAAAAGACAGTGGACCGGCACGTGATGCAATCCGAGAAAGCATCGATAGAATCGAGTTTACGGATTTTCAACTCCACGAATTGACCGGCCGTTGGCTGAGTGAAAACATGCCTGAAGGGTTTAAAAGTGATCGCTTCCGCTTTTTAGCTCGGACCATTACCGCATCAGAGGAAGCACCAAAAGAAGGTGAAGATGGGGAAGTTAAAATTAAACCCAATCTGTATATCCTGGTGTGGGAGCCGTCGTTTTTTGAAGAATTGATGACGCGTGATTACTTCTTCTTGTTCCCGCCTGAAATTTTGCGTCAGCATACACTGGTATTCCAGCTCTATTCGCTCTTCAGAAGCCGTATGTCACGTCGTTTGGAAGATTCGATGCTACTGAGCGAGTTAAACCAAAAAATGGCGCGTAACATTGAATGGCGACGTTTTTCGAGTGATTTGATTAGAGAGCTTCGAAAACTGGCAGAAGGCAAAGTCACTGAATCGATTTTTGCGGTAAACCTCTGGGGATATCACCTAACGCTGACACGCGAAGACGATGAAAAAAAATATCCGGATTACCGGATGGATATTAAATGTAATGTCGATGAAGTGATCCGTTACTCCCGCGCTAAAATGTATAACGAAGGTAAACGCTCGCTAGCGCCAACCATGCCAAACCCATTGCGCAACGAGATCTTACCCAGCCAAGACCTTGATCAACTGTCCGGGATCATCGATGGCGAGTTTGAGCCTATCCAACGCAAAGAGAAAACCAGCGGCCGTTTGGGGCGCCGTGTTAAGCAACGCAAGCATCTGGTTGAGATCAATGCTGACGAGCTGACCATCGTTCTCTCTAAATATACCTCAGAAGAGGCGTTACAACGCAGTATCACCGCGCTCTCAGCAATGACAGGGCATCCGTCTTCAGTGATCACTGAAGAGTGTCAAGGTTATCTAGAAAAGCTTGATTGGTTACGCGTAGGTGATCAAGTGGTGCCTTATGAAACACTCAGCCGTACGATTGAATTTTTTAATCAGCAACAGCAGGAACGTCACCTATCTATTGAGAAATTAATCTCAGGGTTAGCGGTGCGCCGTAAAGTGTGTCAACGCGTGTTTGACGGCCACCTGGATGGGCAAGTGCTTAGAGCGTTAGATGACATTGCAATGAGTGGCTAACAACCCCGTTATTTTGCACAGGCTTGACGCATAACTGACATGCATTCACGGATTGGCGTTAATATAGCTCCCGATAGATACCTTTGTCCTATTTGATGTCTTCATGACATCGTTTGGCTAAATGCTTGCCGAGCGGGCCCTTGCCCGCTTTTTTTCCGATTGTTTTTTCGCGTAGTTGTACCTTGTATTGCTTGCACAACCCATTCGACATGGTCGCCTATCATAGTCCCCCCCCTAACTGTTTCTATCGACTTGGTTTCATTCTTCTATTTACACTGTAAACTGCCTGTTTTAATTACACGCGATTCGCGTTTCAATGAGGCAGTTATGCCGGTTCTGTTGCCATTTGCCGCGGTTTTTATTTGGTCGGTGAATACCATCGTAAACAAAATGTCAGTGGCGGTCATTGCACCTGGTGCGATGGCCTTTTACCGTTGGTTCTTTGCCATCTTGGTGCTCACTCCCTTTTGCCTACCTACCCTATGGCGTCAGCGGCGTGCGGTGATAACCTACGCGCCGCGGCTTGCCTTACTCGCCTTACTTGGCATGGTCACAAACCAGTCTGTCGCCTATTTTGCTGCGCAAACCACCACAGCGACGAATATGGCATTGATCATGTCTTTGGTCCCAATGCTCAGTCTCTTTATGAGCATTCAACTACTGTCTCAGCCACTTACAGTGCGAGCCATTGTCGGTGCAGGGTTATCTATCTCTGGGCTGATTTATATGCTGACAATGGGAAAACCACTAACGTTGTTGACCAGTGGGGCAACCATTGGCGATGGGCTCATGTTAATTTGTGCCTCGTCGTATGCACTGTATTGTGTGTTATTGAAACGATGGTCGATGGCGATTTCTAATTGGGTCTCCGTTTATGTGCAGGCCTTATTCGCGGTAATCATGCTGATCCCCGTGCTTTTGGCAGCACCCAGCCAAAACATTGCGACTGAAGCCTACCCATTAGTGGGATTTGCCGCCTTAGGCGCATCGGTGCTGGCACCGGCAATCTGGCTACAGGCGATCGCGCTCAATGGGGCCAGTCGCACCGCAATGTATATGAATCTATTACCGGTGATGACGGCAATAATCGCCGTCATCTGGCTAGGGGAAGTCTTAACGCCATATCATATTATCGGGGGAGGATTTGTCTTATTGGGCGTTGGGCTGTCTCAGCAATCGACGCGCCAAACTGTCCGTCAACGCTGATAAGCGTCTACACTTTCAAAAAGAAAGTGAGACGGAGGTAGCCAATGTGGTGGTTAATTGAGTTAAACTGGATGCCTTTATGGGTAACCCCCACCATGCGTCGCTCTGACGTGTCAGAGCCGTCGCCGATCGTATGGTAACAAGGAGCAGGAGAGCAATAAGCCTACATGGACGTCGACTTATCCCATCACGCTGCGGTGAGTATTCGCGCAGCACAGCGTCAAGAAGCGCGCTATTTTTGGCATAATATCTACCATTCCCGTGCGTGGAAGCAATACGACGCGCCTTACAGTCCTATTGAGCCGGTATCCTATTGGTCGTTTCGGTTTGGCCTTTTCCGGCGTTTTCTTGCAGGAGATACCGCTCAAGTTATCTGCGTTGATAACAAGCCCGTCGGTTACGTCACTTATTATTGGGAAGACAAGCGCACGCGATGGCTTGAAGTGGGGATCACCATCTTTGATCCCGCATGTTGGGGAAAAGGAACAGGGCGGCAAGCGCTGACACTATGGATAGACCAACTGTTTGCCCGCCACGCGGTGAATCGCATAGGCCTAACGACCTGGTCCGGGAATATTGGCATGATGCGGTGCGCCAGAGCGCTAGGCATGCGCGAAGAAGGGCGTTTACGTGCTGTCCGCTACTATCAAGGTGAATATTACGATTCACTGCGCTATGGCGTCTTACGTGAAGAATGGCTGCAAAGCCAGGTCTCCGTCGCGCAACAAAAAACGGCAGCCCAAACAGCCTCTCTCCAATCGGCCGCATCAGTTGCGTACCAGCCGAATACATGAATTTAGATTGGGCGAAATCCAAGTTTCAATTGCCTGGCGTTCAATAGGGCGGGATAACACATAGCCTTGGAGGTAGTCGCATTGATGCTCGCGTAGCCAACAGAGTTGCTGTTTGGTTTCTACTCCTTCTGCGACAACAGTCAGTCCCACCGCGTGAGCCATCGCAATCATTCCTCGACATAAAGGCGCCGCTTTTCCATGGGGTTGGTCAATGCCCATAATAAAACTGCGATCCATTTTGATGACATTAAACGGATATTGTCTTAGCAAAGAAAGTGATGAATAGCCGGTGCCGAAGTCATCGAGATATAACGAAATCCCAAGTGCATGAATACGTTTCAAATTACGCTGCACGTTGTCAGAATGTTCAAGCACTGCAGTCTCGGTCATCTCGAGCCCAAGGCAATGTGGATCAAAGCGATGGGCGGCAATTAACGCGGCAATATCGTCTGCAAAAGTCGGAGATTGACACTGTTTGGCCGAGACATTCACAGTAATCGATGGGCTTTGCCCGGGAGGTAAGCGCAAGTGCCAATTCTCTAACACCTCAGCGACTTGCTCCAATACCCATTGACCTAATTCATTGATATAACCCGTTTCTTCGGCTATTGGAATAAACTCCGCCGGTGATATTGTGCCCAGCGTGGGATGCTCCCATCGCAGTAGTGCTTCTGCATGACTCAATTGTTCGCTATGGCTATCAAAAATGGGTTGGTATACAAGATGAAATTGATGATGTTCGAGCCCTTTCTTTAAGTCTTGCTCCAAAATAAAGCGTTGTTGGACCTTTGCGAGCATCGCCGGTTGAAAAATAGCCACGCGTTCACGGGTTTGTTTTGCGTGATACATAGCAATATCGGCTTGTTGGATAATATCAGTCACCGATTTATTTGATTGGCCGACTGAAGCGATACCGATACTGGCAGATATATTTATCACATGATTTTCGATGTAATAGGGGGTACTTAGCGTTTGAACCAGTTGCTTAGCTTTGGTTTGCGCCAAGGCCAAGGAGCTATCAGCGTGGAGCAGTACAACAAACTCATCACCACCAAACCGATAAACACGATCGTCTGTTACTGCTTTCTGAAGCCGTTTCCCCAACTTTTTGAGTAAGGTGTCGCCAGTTACATGACCGAGTGAGTCGTTGACGACTTTAAAATTGTCCAGATCAATAAATAATAATGTGATGCTATCTGAAGGTTCCGCACTGATTGAATGTACGGCTCTCTTTAGTGCTTTATCCAGTGCAGTGCGATTAGCAAGTCCAGTCAAGCTATCATGATGGGCTTGATGGGTTAACTGTTGCGTTTGTTGACTCACTATCTGTTTTGCCAGTAAAAGGCGATTGGCATAGGACCAAAAACTAGCAAGAATCGATAGCCCGAGAGATAAAACAAGTACACCAACCACACCGGCATAAATCAGATCCGTGTGTAACTCCCTAATATCGGTAAAGGTGACGAGTAATCCCTCCTCACTACCGGCAATAGGAATCGATATTGCCGACGAATGGCTGTTGTACCATTGATTGAGCGTGCTTGATGAATGCGTACTAAAGACAGATTGATGACCAAATGCCTCCTGAGCGACCATGCCGACACTAGGCCCAGGCGTCTTGCTTTGCCACAACGCGGGTAAAAATCTATCAAAATATAGGGTGGTAGAAAGAAAACCGAGTAGCTTTCCATCCCGTTCAGTAATTGGTGCAAACCACCGTATGCCGTGGCCTTGCTCGTCATGAAAAAGCCGCGCCTCAGGGTGACGATTAAAATATGCCCGCTCCATGGTTTGGGTATTGTCACACTGAGAATCTGCTCGCCAGCCTAAATAGCCCTCTTCAGCGGCTTGTGGTGACACATACAAAGCGGGAAACGTATCGCTACGCATGACCCACCGACAGACCTGCTCGTTTAAAGGAGGGAAAGGATGATACTGATCTTGTTGGGCCGCAAATTGTGCTAACTCAGCGCGATTAACTCGAGGGAGCCACATGACGCTGTTGAGTCCAGATTGCTTTTGGGTGTGATTATCGATGAAAGCGTGGAATTTTTCGCGTGTTGGCCCATTTTCTTGCTGCAAATACAATTGTGCTGACAACTGAAGTTCATAGAGCTGTGAAAAAGATTGACCTAATGAATAACGGTATTTTTCAACCTCGGCTGAGAAACGACTCTGCTGGCGTTGATTTTCTAGTGTGTAAACTGACCAGCTAGCGACGCTTGCCACGGCTAACACAAGGAGATAGCGCCACAAAGGCTGCTTAGGCAGATATCGCATAAAAATACATCGACTGTCACTACTGAGTGCCACACGATACGGCGCGATTATGACAATCACGACGCAAACGTATGTCACTTTTGTGAAAGCCATCAGGTAATAATACACCACACCCTTAAATAAAAAGTCAAAAATATGACGGTTTTTTATACAGGTTTAACGTCGGTATCATCGCCAATCAAGATCTAAAAGTGTGACTTTGATCACCACGATGTTAGTGGCTTGATTCAACACTGAAGTTTGTACTTTACCGGTCATTTATCCATTTTCTTTTCCATGATCCCAAATATTATCCGTCGTATTTTGATAGGACGACGCTAGCTTCTCTGCTAACGTTGAAACGTCATTGGATTCGATTTATGAACCAGTTCTATCTTTTTTAATTTTATTAAAATTATGAATAAAAAGGGGTTTTTATGGTTAAGTTAGAGAGCGTCTCTGCGGTATGCTTTGACTTAGACGGCACACTCGCAGACCCTTTTGACGATCTGTATGAGGCGGTTAGCGGTATGTTACGTGGCTTAAGCTTGCCTGATGAAGATCCTCATGCAATAAAAGATTGGATTGGTGATGGGGCGGATTTATTGATCCACCGCGTGTTAACTCGACACATCGACGGGCGCGTATCGACCCGCGTGCTAAACCAAGCGCGCGCGCTCTTTTTGTCCTCATACCTAGGCAGTAAACCGCCAAAAACTCGACTGTACCCGGGCGTGCTTGCGTGCCTTGAAACCTTATCGCAGCGCCACATCCCGATGGTGTGCACCACAGATATGCAAACGGCGCATGCTAACAGCTTACTGCGAGCACTTGGCGTTGGGCATTTTTTCACCCGGATATTGGGTGCCGATGCAATGTCTGTTGGCAAGCCGGATCCGGACGGTATTTACGAAGCGGCCGCCATACTTGGCGTTTCACCCTTGGAACTGCTGGTGGTGGGGGATTCGGTCAGCGATGTGCATGCGGCTCGCGCCGCTGGCTCGCCAGTGATTTGTGTTAACTATGGCTATAATTACGGTACAGGGATCCAAAAGGCCTGTCCGGACACTACCCTTGATACATTGGCCAGTTTGCCCAATATCATTGCAAGGCCCAATCGTTTGGGTGTACCGGGACAGGGTGTCACCGCCCCACCGGTATTAGCAGGCTCACTGCGTGGTCGTGCAATGCGACCTAAAGGGGGCGCACAATTTCGATAATATAGCCAGGAGGGAAGCGTGAAAAACGAACTCGATCCGACCCATCTGCTTCGCGCGTTTGAGATAGTCACGGAGTTTGGTGAGAAAATAGAAGATGGACACCGCTTAGATGGCATTGACGCTTTCTCAGATTATGACGGCTATACCATTTATTTAGCAGGAAATGGGGTACAGTTACGTGTGGGGTTTCACAATACGTATCATCTCGACTACGAGCATGAGAACCTTAAAGAGCAGTTCCTGAAAAAGGTCGATGCGCTAGTCAAAAACTATAAAAGATAGCGACGGATAGGCAATGCATGCCGGACCGTCACACGCCCCACAATGGGGCGTTTTTTATAGGTCAAAGGCAGGGAGCATGGACAGCGAACCAATCACCACAAACCGAACACGCGGGACTCAAGCCCATTATCAAGCGTTAGTCAACAGCGCGGCAGCCGCGATCTTGGTGATTGATGAACGCGGCATTATTTTAGATGCGAACCCGTTCACCCACCGATTATTGGGTTATCACCCGCAACAGCTAATCGGAAAGAATGTTGATTGTTTAATGCCGTCGGAGCACCAAGGGAAGCATGACCATTATTTACGGCAATATATAACAACAGGCCAGGCAGCCATTATCGGTACCGGCCGGCGGGTTGAGGCACGGCATCAAGCGGGGCATGTGGTCCCCATTCATCTTGCGGTCAGTGAAGTGTGGGTTGAAGACCGGCGAGAGTTTATTGGCATTATGTCTGATATGCGCGCGCTGACTCAGGCTCAGACGCGTATTAAACACGAACGCAATCAACTCAAAACCATTATTAATGCGATCGCCAATCCTGTTTTTGTCCGAGAGCTGGGCGGACGATATTCGCTTGCAAATTACGCCTGCCTACAAGCATTAAATGTCGAGCATGTTGAACAGCTTGCTGAAGCAATTCATGGTGCCTTGCCTGAGGGAATGCACGAAACCCTCAATGCGCTTGATCACCAACTGACGCTCGATGGTGAACCCGTTCATGTCGATGTGACATTAAGAGATGGTCGGACTTTTAAGCTCGCTAAAACGCTTATTCGCCACGTAGAGGGAGAGCCTTACGCCATCGTGACTGTTGGCTATGATGCCACACCATTGCTGCAAGCGAAGCACGAGGCAGAACGCGCCAATCAAGCCAAAAGTGATTTTCTCTCTGCCATGAGTCATGAGCTGCGCACGCCTTTAAACAGTGTGCTCGGTTATGCGCAACTACTACAACGATCCTCTTCTCCTCGCTTGACGGAGACGCAACGGCAATATGTCGATCAAATTCACCAAAGTGGTCGCCACTTACTCACCTTAATTAATGATGTGCTGGATCTTGCCAAACTTGAGGCAGGAAAAACGGTGGTCAATGTCACCTGGTATCCGGTTCGCGCCCTTGTCAGTGATGCCGTTCGAACACTACTCCCGCTCGCACAGCAACAGCACGTTGAGTTAGATGAGTGCCTACCGGCGGATCTGAGTGGCGATCTGTATGTGGATCCAACCCGTTTCAAACAAGTGTTGATCAATTTACTCAGCAACGCGATTAAATATAACCATCCTCAGGGGCGAGTATGGGTTGAAGCCAGTCATCCATCGTCAACCTTGACGATCTCTGTATCAGATACCGGGATCGGTATTGCTGAAAATCGGTTAAACCATCTTTTTGAGCCTTTTAACCGCTTGGCCGCCGAACAATCACAGATTGAAGGGGCAGGTGTGGGGTTAGCGGTGAGCCATCAATTGGTTGTGCAAATGCAAGGCGAGATGTCAGTAAAAAGCCAGCCAGGCAAGGGCAGTTGTTTTGCAGTAACGTTCCCTTACCGAGCGTCGACGCGACCTGACGATCAAGGTTGTACGTGTCTCCGCGTGAGCCAGCCGCATCGCGTGCTCTATATTGATAATAACAGTGCCCGCCAGCGCCTGATGACCGATTGCTTTGAAGATTGGCCAATGTTGACACTCTATCATGCGCATGGGTTGTCACTGGCTGAGGCTGTTGCGCTCGCGTCTCCGCCATCGTTAGTCATTATGGCGGCTGATAGCGTTGCGGCAACGCCCGAACAAATACAAGCACAATTTGGCGACAACCCACTCATTGTTCTGACTGACAACCCATGCGACGAACCACATAACAAACCGACATTACGACGTTTATCGCTGCCGCTCTCGTCAGCGGACTTGGCTGAGGCCATACAATTATTATTAGAGGAGAGGCTATGACAAAGGATCCGTCACAAGCACATATACTGATCATTGATGATCGACCGGAAAACATTCACTTACTGTCTACCATGCTCAAGCAAGCCGGTTATCAACAGCTGAATGGGCTCACCGATCCTCGCCTTGTTACCGATGCTCTCTCCCCCGTTCCCGACCTGATTTTACTCGATATGCGGATGCCGCAGCGCTCTGGCTTACTGGTGCTGGATGATCTTAATGACGCTTTAGATGAGCATTGCCCGCCCGTGATGGTACTCACCGCAGATAATGACCTGAATTTGCGTAACCAAGCGTTATGCCGTGGCGCGATTGATTACATCAGCAAACCCTTTGATCACGATGAGGTGTTGCAACGGATTCAAAACCTTTTGTATCTGCAATTGAAAACCCGTAAAGAGCGCGATCAAGCGGCACGGCTGCAAATGCTGGTTAACAAACAAACGGCGGCTTTACGCGCGCTTTCTTTGACCCATCCGTTAACCGGGCTACCAAATCGTCGCGCATTATTAGATGCCGCTGAGCGCCAGCTGAGCAAAGGGCCGGTGACTGTGATGATGATTGCCTTAGATGGCATGGAAGCGGTGACCAAACACCAAGGTCATTTAATGACAGAGGCACTATACAAACAAGTGGCCAATCTGCTAGCCAATAGTACAGTGGCGCGCCCACATCGCATTGGCGTTTGGGATAGCACACGACTGGTGATGCTGATTGAAGAACACGATAACCATGCCGTAGAAAAAGCCGCGCGCATCAATCGGTTGATCAGCGGACATCACACGCTCGATGGGCGTTTAATGTTTTTACGTTGCCACATTGGTATCAGCCGCACGGAGCTTGAGACACAAGATGTGGCGCAACTGTTTCGTCAAGCCATTTTAGCGATTCCGACGGATGACCAACTTATCGGCGAATATCAGCCTGAGCTTGACAGCCAAGCTCAGCGCGCGCATTTGATTCGCACCGAATTAGGGCCAGCACTGCAAAGCGGACAATTATCACTGGTGTATCAACCCAAATGGCGATTAGACGGCGGTTTGATGATAGGCGCGGAAGCGCTGTTGCGTTGGCAGCATCCGACCCTTGGGGCCATCAGTCCGGCGGAATTTATCCCCATCGCCGAACGCAGCGCAGACATGATCCAACTGGGCGACCACGTACTGGTGATGGCCTTAGCCGCGGTTGAATGTTGGCGAAAAAATAAACTGATCAACGATAGCTTTCACCTGTCAGTCAATGTTTCTGCCCAGCAGTTTCGCCCCGGCTTTGCTGACAGCGTCTTAGCTCGGTGCCAGGCAGTTGATGTCCCTTTGCATCTGATTCAATTAGAGGTGACAGAATCAGCACTGATCCAGCACATGTCGGTGGCACTGAAAGAGCTACAACAATTGCGAGATGCAGGCATGCATATTGCCCTCGATGACTTTGGCACCGGCTACAGCTCGCTCAGTTACCTTAAACAGTTACCGGTCGATTGGGTCAAACTTGATCGCAGCTTTATCCAAGACTTGGCTACCAACGCCAGTGATAAGCATTTGGTGGGTAGCGTGATTGATTTGGCCCATGGCTTTGGTCATGGTGTGGTCGCCGAGGGCGTCGAAAAAGAGGACCAGCAGTATGTGCTACAAACCATTGGCTGCGACCAAGTGCAGGGCTTTTTATACGCACGGCCCCTAATCCAAGAGGGATTTGAACAACTGCTTAAAACCGCCAACCAAGGCAACGCGACCATTAATAACAACGCGACGATCAATAGCAATGCGACGATCAATAGCAATGCAACCATTAATAGCAATGCAACCAGCAATAATAATGAGATAGCCTAAACGCGCAATTAGCACCCTCATACTTGCGCTTTATCACTAAGGTTTATATTCTGACCGTGTTAGTCGGGGAGCAAGCAATTGCTGAGACTGCGAAAGCAGGACCCGTAGAACCTGATCCAGTTAGCACTGGCGGAGGGAACTGACGTGCTCAGCACACAAGGTCGCGCCATCGTGCGTGGTTTTGTCTCCTTCCGCCCCTCATGATTAAGGGGCCAATATGAACCAATCACCACCTGTTATTCTCACCATCGCCGGCTCAGACAGCGGTGGGGGGGCTGGTATTCAAGCCGATATTAAAGCGATTTCAGCCACGGGCGGCTATGCCTGCTCGGCGATCACCGCCTTAACTGCACAAAATACCTGTGGCGTTGAGGCCGTCTCGCCGGTCGACCCAGCGTTTGTTCGCGCGCAACTGAACGCTGTGTTATACGACATGCCGGTACGTGCCGTGAAAATCGGCATGCTCGCCAACCAAGCGATTATTCGCGAAGTAGCCGCTGTGCTCGCGCGCTCCCCGCACTTACCGGTCGTGCTCGATCCGGTCATGATCGCCACCAGCGGCGATCCGTTATTAGATGATGACGCCATGGATGCACTGATCAATACGTTGATCCCGCGCGCGACCATTTTAACCCCCAACTTGCCAGAAGCCGCGCGTTTAACCGGGCGTCCTGTTCCGACAACCACCGAGGAGATGTACGCCTTAGTGCCGGCACTGCGCAAGCTCGGATGTCCGTATGTGATGCTAAAAGGTGGGCATTTGCATCATGCGCCAGAGAGTCTGGATGTGTGGATTAGCCGAGATACGTGTCAAACCCTGAGTGCACGCCGCATTGAAACGCCTAACACCCATGGCACAGGCTGTTCACTGTCCGCGGCGATTGCCTCGTTTTATGCGCAGGGACTGACACCCATTGACGCCGGGCGAGCGGCTAAGCGTTATCTCACTGACGCCTTAGCGCATAGCCAACAGTTAACCGTTGGAAGAGGGGCAGGGCCGGTACATCATTTTTTCGCCTACCCCGCTGATGAGAGTGTTTATTTATCCAAGCATGCGTTGGTTGAATCGCATGCTCTCGTTGAATAATGCACTTTGATTAAATAGCGTGCTTACGCGGCGGACCAATGCGGCAAGCGCTGGGCGGCGATATAAAAAAGACGGTCGCCCGGCAATACTTTTGTCCCCATTGGCGGGTTTAAGATAATACCTTGGCCTTGGTCGATCCCAATTAAGGTGGCGTCATATTCTTGCTTGAGCTGACCAAAGAGATCGCCGGTATCGATTTCTGTTGCGTTACTCGGATAACGAGCACAGTATTGCGTCATCCCTTGTGACGTGCTCAAAAGCTCATGATGCAACTGACTTGAACCGGGATCCACCGCCGCTTTTGCTAGCATTTCGACCGACACCGACGGCACACATTCCGCATGCGGGTAGTGCTGTTTGAGGATTTGGCTTATCGCATCATCTTGAAAATAAGCCAATAAATGCGCTGACGGATTTTTATGTGCGCAGAACAGAGCCGCTGACAAAGTAATATCATCTTCTGGGTTATCAATAATAATACTCGAGGCATGCTCGACCTTGGCGCGGGCAATGCCTTCAGCATCGGTAAAACTTGCCACGCGCACAAATTCCACCTCACCAGGCAGTGGGTTTTCGATTTCTGCGCGTGCACAAAGCACAATCGGGCGCTCACCGTGTACTCCGCTTTGCAATAAACGAATTAGCTGTATCGTACGTTGTCCGTTCCAGCCTAAGATAAGAAGATGATTTTTCACACTAATACTCCGTTTTCCTTGTAACCCGCGTCGCCAATAATCCACCAGTGATCCGGTGACATGCCCAATCACCACCGCAAACAACCCTAAGCCGCCGGGAATAATCCAAAAAGACGTGATCCATTGCCCCCACTCAGTAACGGGGGAATAATCGCCGTAGCCAACGGTCGAGGCCGTCACAATCAAGTAATACACATAGCGGCTCAGCGACTGGGTCATCGCGGTCTCGCCCGCCCCATATAAAAGTAGCCAGCCAATCACGCCATAGGCGAGTACCACCAAGCCGAGCATACGCCCGTTCAAATGGGCGAAGCGACTGATAATCCAACGTTTAAAAAGCAACCAAAAGGTCATAAATTTTCGCTCATTCACTTCAGTGATCGCAGTATGAAGTGATTTGCGTCAGGTTTACAGTGTAAATCAGGCGCTTGGCGTCAATGCGATCACACTTTGCTTGGATAATCCTACAAAGCCAATTTAAAGCGTTAAAATATTATAAAAAGCTTAATTACATCATTAGGAGTCAGCGTGTTTATATCTCGGCGTCAACTTGAACAAGAGCAGCAAATGCAGGTTGCTCTGCAGCAAAAAATTGAGCAAATTAATCATACCATCGACGCGCTGAATGCAGAGAAAGGCGCATTGCAGGCAGAGCTGGATACCGTCGCGAAAAAACGCCAAACCGGCAAAGCGATCGACGCCAACTTATGCCACTTTGGTGATTCGATCAACGCCACCCAATCCTCTCTGGCCACCTTGGCGGACACCATTAACGGTGAAAAAGAGCGTGTGACCGAAGTGAGCCATCAAGCGGCATCATGCGCCGAGCAAGTCAATGACCTTGCGCGTCATGTACAGTCGTTATCTTCGCAATGTCAGCAATCGTCGGAAGCGATTCGCTCGCTCGATCAACACGCCCAAGAGGTGAGTGGCATTGTCAATTTGATTCGTGATGTCGCCGATCAAACCAACCTGCTGGCGTTAAACGCAGCCATTGAAGCGGCACGCGCCGGTGAGCAGGGCCGAGGGTTTGCGGTGGTTGCCGATGAAGTACGCAACCTTGCCGAGCGCACGTCCACTGCCACCCAAGATATTACCCAGCTGGTGGAAAAAATTCGTGCGGGCAGCAGCCATGCGTGCACGCTCACCGATACCCTTGCCACTGAAGCCATTCAATACAGCGAACAAGGCCAACAGGTTGCCGATGCCATGGCCACCCAAAGTGAGCAAGCACAGCACAGCCGCACCACCATTAAAGCCTCTGCACTGCGCGCCTTTTGTGAACTGGCAAAACTTGACCATATCAGCTTTAAATTTGCGATATACCGCGTGGTATTGGGCGAAGACAGCATGATGGCGGACGATGTCACCGATCACACCCAATGCCGACTCGGCCAGTGGTATAACCATGGTGAAGGGCAGCAATATTTTGGGCAGTTGCAAACGTTTAAAGCCATTTCCGCGCCTCACGAGCAAGTGCACACCCATGCCAAGGCTGCGGTGGCGGCGTTTCATGCTCAACAACCGGATCAAATGGTCACCGCATTAAAAGAGATGGAAAACGCCAGCATGACGGTGATCGATAAGCTTGAACATCTCGCAATAGAAGGGAGTGAAGAGGTGGCGTAACAACGGGGTGTTAAATCGACGAGCTCATGGTAATCTCAAGTCAAACCAAGGAAAGATGGCCGAAGGAGGCTGAAGTAACCATGACGTCGATTGCACTACTCGATGGTGGCCTAGGGCAAGAAATTTATCAACGTGGCCCCGATGTGAGCTCTAAGCTTTGGTCGGTCGCGGTGATGTTAAAACATGCCAATATTGTCAAAGACGTGCACAAAGATTTTATCCGTGCCGGCGCGAAAACACATACCCTAAATACCTATCCTGCGACACCCACACGTCTGGCCAAAGCGGGGTTGAGCGATAAAATCAACACCATTTATCAAAAAGCCTTCGAAGCGCTACAGCAAGCCGTGGATGAGACAGGCGCCGATGTCGATATTGCCGGTTGTTTGCCACCGCTGGTGGGCAGCTACCTCGGCCAGCCGCAACGCAGCTTTAATGACATGAAAGCCGAGTTTTTGCATATTGCCCGCTTGCAGCCTCATGTAGATGTGTTTTTAATCGAAACCATGACCAACACCCTCGAAGCGCGCGCGGCCTGTGCTGCGGCCCAAGAGCAAGGCAAACCCTATGGCGTCGCGTTTCGGTTAGAGGCAGCAGGCACCTTGCGCTCGGGCGAGTCACTTGAACAAGCGATGCACGCCGTGGCCGAGTATGCCCCAACCGCGGTGATGCTAAACTGTTGCGATCCTGCCGTGCTGACCACCGCCATGCCGCAAATGGCGACCCAAGCTAACATTGTCGGTGGCTATGCCAACGCCTTTAAATCGGTAGAAGACATGGCCAAAGGCAGCAAAGCCGATGCCCTAGAAGCGCGTGAAGATCTTTCACCCTTAGTCCACACCGAACGTGTACAACAATGGATTGCCGACGGCGCCCTGGTGGTCGGCGGCTGCTGTGAAATCACCCCCGCCCATATCCAACACCTCGCGCAAACCCTTGAACAGTCCCACGAGATCATCAAGTTTTCGCAGTTGAGGGGTTAAGGCTTTAACGCGTTCCCACGCGCCGGCGTGGGAATGCATACTGTAGCCGGTGTACCACTCGTTCCCACGCTCCTGCGAGGGAATGCATACCGTAGCTAATGCACCACTCGTTCCCACGCTCCGGCGTGGGAATGCATACTGTAGCCAATTCACCACTCGTTCCCACGCTCCTGCGAGGGAATGCATACCGTAGCTAATGCACCACTCGTTCCCACGCTCCGGCGTGGGAATGCATACTGTAGCCAATTCACCACTCGTTCCCACGCTTCTGCCGCGTGCTCTAAGAGCTGGTTCAACTCAGATGGCTGGTGAGCAGGGTAGTTGTCTGCAGGGGTGAACAGGGGAGTGTGATTAGTTGAAAAAGCGAAAAAGCGAAGCGTGAGCCGTTTTAAAAAACCATACATCTTGCCTAATGATGCATGTTGAATTACGATACTCCAATATTATTGCATCATTGAGCATACTGCATGAGCGAGCAGCCCAAACAAAAACGCCCTCTGCGCAGCTTGGCGACTATCCAGCCTGGCTACCCGTTCCGGGGAAAGCTCCCCATCGATAGCAACGGGGACGCTTACGTGGTGCAGTTCCGGCACATTGTTCTCGGCGAGCGCTTGAGTGACAAAGACGGAAAAGCCCTCGACCGGGTCAAGCTGCCGGGCCGAAAGCCCCCCAATTATCTTTGCCCCAGCGACCTGATATTCATGGCTAAAGGCACTCGTAACCATGCGGCAGTGATAGCCGACGTTCCTAGCAATACAGTGTGCACGCCAAACTTTTATCACATACGCCTAAAACCGGAGGTGGCGCGGCTCTTGCCCGAGTTTCTGGCCTGGCAGCTCAACCATGTAGATGCCCAGCGGTACTTTGCCTCTTGCTCCCAAGGCTCGGCGGCACCCAGCATTACCAAATCACAACTGGGTGACTTACCCATCGTCATACCATCCATTGAACAACAGAAGCTGATGGTCAAGCTATCCGATGCTGCCACCAGTGAGCAAAAACTTTTGAGTCAGTTAATGGAAAACCGACGGCGCATGCTTGATGCTGTCGGACACCATATTCTTCATCCGGATCACTCCACAGGAAATTGATATGAGCAACGACGCAGTAAAGCAGGAACAGATCAACAAAGCGGTCTGGAACGCCTGTGACACCTTCCGGGGCACGGTAGACCCCAGCATTTACAAGGACTACGTGCTAACCATGTTGTTCGTGAAGTATCTATCGGACGTTTGGCAGGATCACTACGACAACTATGTGGCTGAATACGGCGATACGCCGGAGCTGATCGAAGAGCTGATGAAGAACGAGCGCTTCGTTCTGCCCCGGGGGTCGAGCTTCTACGACCTCCACGACAAGCGCCATGAGCCGGGCAACGGTGAGCGGATCGACAAGGCGTTGCACGCCATTGAAGAAGCCAACATCGTCAAGCTGGCAGATGTGTTCCAGGACATCTCTTTCAACTCGACGAAGCTGGGCGACGAAAAGCAAAAGAACGAGCTCCTGCGCTACATCCTCGAAGACTTCCTTCGGCCGGAACTGAACCTGCGTCCGAGTCGGATCGGGAAGCTAGATGTGATTGGTAACGCCTACGAATACCTGATCAAGAATTTCGCAGCCACCTCCGGCAAGAAAGCCGGCGAGTTCTATACCCCGCCGGAAGTGTCCGAGCTGATGGCCGAGATCGTTGATCCCCAGGCCGGCGACGAGATCTGCGATCCGGCGTGCGGCTCAGCCTCCCTGTTGCTCAAGTGCGCCAACCAGATTCGCAAGGAAGACGGCTCCAAGAAGTTTGCCCTGTTTGGTCAGGAGGCCATTGGCAGCACCTGGGCCCTGGCCAAAATGAATATGTTTCTACACGGTATCGACAACCATAAGCTCGAATGGGGCGACACCATTCGTAACCCGCTCCTACTGGACGAGAACGGCGGTCTAAAGCATTTTGAAGTGGTGGTGGCCAACCCCCCGTTCTCACTGGAGAAGTGGGGCTATGAAGGCGCTGACGGCGACCCGTATGCCCGCTTCCGTCGCGGTGTGCCGCCTAAGTCCAAGGGCGACTATGCGTTCATCCTGCACATGATCGAGACGCTGAAACCAAAGACCGGCCGCATGGCAGTTGTTGTGCCTCACGGCGTCCTGTTCCGAGGCTCAGCGGAAGGAAAGATCCGGAAGAAGCTGATCGAGGAGAACCTTCTGGATGCCGTGATCGGCCTGCCCGAGAAACTGTTCTACGGCACCGGCATCCCGGCGGCCGTACTGGTGTTCCGTAGGGACAAAACCGACAACAAGGTGCTGTTCATCGACGCCAGTCGCGAGTTCCAGGCCGGCAAGAACCAGAATCAGTTGTCCGATGAGAACATCGCCAAGGTGGTCGACACCTATAAACAGCGCGACACCCGAGACAAGTATTCCTACGTGGCCAGTCTGGAAGAAATCCAGGAGAACGACTTCAACCTTAACATCCCCCGCTACGTGGACACCTTCGAGGAAGAGGAAGAGATCGACCTGATGGCCGTGCAAGCGGAGCGGAAGGAGATTGAAGCTGAGATTGCGAAGTTGAACGAGCAGATGGACGGCTATCTGAAGGAGTTGGGTTATGGTGCCTGATGGGTGGAAAGCCAGACAAATTGGCGATGTTGCAACATTTTCTTCTGGGGGCACACCCAGCAAACAAACTATGGGTTACTGGGGCGGCTCTGAGCCATGGATTTCGGGTAAAGACCTTAAATCACATTACCTTCGAAAGAGCATCGATACGCTCACCACCGAAGGCTTTGCCGTTGCAAAAAAAGCTCCTCAGGGGTCATCGCTGATTCTCGTCCGAGGGATGACCCTGTTAAAGGATTTTCCAGTCGGCTACGCCAGTAGAGAGCTGGCATTCAATCAAGATATTAAGGCCCTAGTACCCAAAGACCATGTTGACGGCCTATTCCTTTCATTTCTGCTAGTTGCACAAAAACATCAAATTCGGCAGCTTGTCAGCACAGCCGGGCACGGAACAGGAAGACTCGATACTAGCTTGGTTAAAGCATATCCAATTAATCTCCCTCCTCTCCCCGAACAAAAAAAGATCGCCCAGATCCTCTCCACCTGGGATCAGGCCATCACCGCCACCGAGCGCCTGCTTGAGAACAGCCAACAGCGGAAAAAAGGCTTGATGCAGCAGTTGCTGACTGGGAAGAAGCGGTTGCCGGGGTTTGAAGGGGAGTGGAGCTACCAGGAGATTGGAAAATTCTTGATAGAGAGCCGTATCCAGTCAGACTCTAATGACCCAAGCAAACGACTGACGGTACGGCTCAATTTGAAAGGCATTGAACAACGAGAAGTCCGAGGAACCGAAGCCAAGGGTTCAACAGCTCATTATGTTCGATTTGCAGGCCAATTCATCTATGGGAAGCAAAACATTCATAAAGCTGCGTTCGGTCTTATTCCAGAGAAGTTTGATAAGTTCGAGACATCTCAAGATCTACCGGCTTTTGATTTCAACGAAGGAGTTGATAGTCACTGGTTCCTATATTTCTGCTCACAAGAGTGGTTTTACACTGATCTCGAAAAAAAGATGACAGGAACTGGCTCAAAGCGTCTCAACCCAAAAGCTTTTTTAAAAGTAAAGCTACCCACTCCATCTTTTGATGAACAAAGAGCTATTGCCGAGGTGCTAGATCTAGCATCTCGTGACATTGATGCGATCAAAACCAAGCTTGAACTGCTACAAAACGAAAAAAAAGCCCTGATGCAACAACTCCTCACCGGCAAACGTCGGGTGAACGTGGAAACGGAGGCCGCATGAACACCACCCCTCAAGGGAATGAGCAGTATTCCAGCCACATCCCGGCCTTGGCTACATTGATTAACCTTGGCTGGACGTTTTTGCCGGCCACCAAGTGTCAGGCCCTACGGGGCAGCCAGCGGGATGTGGTGTTGAAGCCAGTATTGGAGCAGGTGTTGCGCCAGCGTCGATTCGAGTTCAAAGGTGAATCGTACCCGTTATCTGAACAGGCCGTGGATCAGGTGATGCGTGAGATCACCACGCCGTCCATGGCGCAGGGTCTGATGGCGGCCAACCAGTCCGTTTACGACATGCTAACGCTCGGCATTACCGTGACCGAGTTTGTCGACGGCAAGAAGGCCACGCCCACGATCCATCTCATCGATTGGGAGAACCTAGACAACAACCAGTTCCATGTCACCGAGGAGATGGAAGTGTTGTCCGCCCAGGGCACCCACACCCGCCGGCCGGATGTGGTGACGTTTGTTAACGGCATTCCTCTGGCGGTGATCGAGGCCAAGAAGGCGGCCTCCGGCAACCCTAATAAGGACATGGTGGAAGAAGGGATCAGCCAGAACATCCGTAACCAGAAAAACGATGAGATCCCCTACCTGTACGCCTTCGCTCAGCTGTTGTTTGCGATTAGTCGCAACGATGGCCGGTATGGCACCACGCATACGCCGATGAAGTTCTGGTCGAAGTGGCAGGATGAGGAGTTCGACGACCGGTACGTTCAGAGCATCACGAATCAGCCGCTGTCTGCGTCGGACAAGGACGCCCTGTTTCAGGACAAACCCGGTAAGATCCGCGATTACTTTGAAGCCCTCTGGTCGAAGCCGATGATGCCCACCGAGCAGGATCGGCTGTTAGTGGGCCTGCTTGACCGGTACCGCTTTCTGGAGTTTCTGCGGCTGTTCATCCTGTTCGACCAGAAGATTGGCAAAATCGCGGCCCGGTACCCACAGGCTTTTGGTATCAAGGCCCTGCTGGAACGTATCTCTGACTTTAAGCCCTCGGGTGAGCGTAAAGGCGGTGTGCTTTGGCACACCACTGGTTCCGGCAAGTCCTTCACCATGGTCTATCTATGCCGCGCCTTGCTGCTCAGCGACGCATTGAAGAACTGCCGGATCGTCGTGGTCACCGACCGAGTGGATCTGGAGAAACAGCTGTCCAAGACTTTTCTGACCGGCGGGGCCTTTGGTGGCGATATCGCCGGCAAGAAGAGTGGCGATTCACTCGCCAAGACCCGCTCCGGTAAAGATCTGGCCAAGCGCATCGGCCAGGGCAACGACCGGATCATCTTCACCATCATCAACAAGTTCGCCTCAGCCGCTAAACAGCCGGAGTGCTACAACCCCTCCGAAAACATCATCGTCATCGTCGATGAGGGGCACCGGAGCCAGGGCGGTGAGAACCACCAGCGCATGCGCCTGGCCTTGCCCAATGCGTCGTTCATTGCCTTTACCGGCACCCCGCTTTTGGACAAGGAAAAAAGCGAAACTGCCGAAAAGTTCGGCGCCATTATCCACGCCTACACCATGAAGCGGGCCGTAGAAGATGGGACGATTACCCCGCTGTTGTATGAAGAGCGCAAGCCGCTGTTAAACGTGAACCAGGAAGCCGTTGATACCTGGTTCGAGAAAGTCACAGCGTCCTTGTCGGACAACCAGAAAGCCGACCTCAAACGCAAGTACGCCAAGCAGGGCCAGATCTATACTGCCGAAGACCGTATCAAGCTCAATGCCTTCGACATCAGCGTGCATTTCAGCGAGAACTTTAAAAAGGCCGGACTGGAGCTGAAGGGCCAACTGGCGACGGACAGCAAGCTCAGCGCGATCCGCTACAAGAAAGCGCTAGATGATCTGGGCCGGGTGACCAGTGCCATCGTGATTTCTGCCCCGGACACCCGGGAGGGCCACACTGAGGTCGATGAGACCAGCCTGCCGCTGGTGCAGGAATGGTGGAAGAAAAACGTCACGGGCGATCCTGAGGACTACGAGAGGACCATCATCGAGCATTTCGGTACCGATGGGCCACCGGACATCCTAATCGTGGTGGACAAGCTGCTGACCGGCTTCGACGAGCCCCGTAATGCGGTGCTCTATATTGATAAGCAGTTAAAGGGACACAATCTTATCCAGGCCATTGCCCGGGTGAACCGCCTGCATCCTCAAAAACGTTTTGGCTACCTGATTGATTACCGGGGCATCCTCAAAGAGCTGGATACCGCGATCCGCGACTACCAGGACTATGAGCACCAGACTCAGGGCGGCTTTGCCATCGAGGATATCGAGGGCCTGTACGCTAACGTAGATACCGAATATAAAAAGCTGCCAGCACTGCATGACCGACTCTGGCGCTTCTTCAGCCACATTGATAACCGGCTGGATCAAGAGTCCTACCGCCAAGTGTTCATGCCCAAGTACGAGACGGATGAGGACGGCGTGGAGATGGATAGCCGGCAAGCGTTGCGGGAAGACTTCTACGAAGCGTTGACCGAGTTTGGTATGTGCTTGAAGACCGCTCTCTCCACCCAGGGCTTCTTTGAGGATAAGGCGTTCTCTGAGGCGGATATTCGCCGATACAAAGCGGATCTGAAGTGGTTCGCCGAGCTGCGGAAAACCGTGCGTATGGATGCTCAGGAAACTGTCGATTACTCCGCTTACGAGGGCCAGATTCGGGATCTGATTGACCGGTACGTGACGGGCGTTGATGTTGATAGAAGCGAAGACGCAGTGGTGATTGAATCGATTAGCGAAACCCGCCCAGACTATTGGTCAGACGATAAGGCTCGAAACGAAACCGATAAAATCAAAACTCGTACCAAAAAAACCATCGAAGAAAAGCTTGGCGACGACCCCTATGCCAAAAAGGTGTTTTCAGCGCTGCTGAAAGAAGCCATCGAAAAAGCCGAATCCATGTTTGACTACAAGGCGCAGTTCAAATTGTTCCGTGATCTGGAAGCTATGGTGGAAGAGCGGGACGTACCCGATTTGCCCACTGACCGGTTCGAGGGTAACAAGCACGCTCAGGCCTACTATGGGGCCTTCAAGCTGGTAGTGGGCGAGGACTTCTCTGCACTGGAAGCCGAAAAGGGCGAACAGCTGATTCAAGAGGCTTTCGAGATCGATCAAGTGGTTAACCGCGCCGTGGCCGAGAACTCTCTGAATCCGGTCGGTATTGAGCAGGACGTTCGCAAAACGCTCTTGCCAAAGCTGTTCGGCCTCATCGGGCTGGATAAAGCCAAAGTGATGCTCGATGAGGTGGTGCAGATTCTGCGTAATGGAGTCGCCCGTTGATGGCCTCCGTAGAGTCACATCAGGACGAGCAGCCACTGGAGTACGTGTCCCGGTACGGTGACCGGGAGTTCCGGTACCGCCTGTGCTATGTGCCTGATCACAAGAAAGCCACCATAAGGGTGCATGTGCATCCGAATGGCATGGTGCAGGTGGACGCCCCTGAGTCGGTTCAGCTGCCGGAGATCAAGTCTGCCGTCCAGCGCCGGGCACGGTGGATACTCAAACACCTGGATGACATCGAGGAGCGCACCCGCTACGTTCAACCCCGACAATGGGTGAGCGGGGAGAGCATGCTGTACTTAGGCCGGCGATACGTGCTGAAGGTGATCAACGACCCCAATCAGCAGAAAGTGACCTGCAAGCTCTTAGGCGGGCAGTTGCGCGTGCAAGGAAAGAACGTCAGTCCAGAGCGGACGCAGAAAGTGGTAAGCCAGTGGTACCGAGACAAGGCCCGGGACGTGTTCGAGCGACGGCTTAAACTCATGGTCGACACTCTGCCCTGGACACAAACTCTGCCGCCCTGGCGCATCATGGAGATGCAGACTCAGTGGGGCAGTTGTTCACCCGAGGGCGCAGTGCTACTGAACCCGCACCTGGTCAAGGCCCCAATCCGGGCCATCGACTACGTGATTCTGCACGAGCTGTGTCATCTGGTGGAACACAACCACAGCCAGCGGTTTTACAACCTGCTGGATCGGTTTATGCCGGAGTGGCGGACAATAAAAGAAGCTCTGGATGGAAAAGCGGAGATTTTACTTTCGGAAACTGCGTTGCCTGAATTCAGATAATCATTGAACTCATCACGCTAGCGGCGAGCAGATCATCAAAGCCAAGTATAAAATCAGTAACTGGAAGCAATGCAATCAGGCATTAGTGAACCGTGGGTAGTGTTCAGAATTCTGTGTCATTTCGTTAGACTGTATCAAAAAGGAATGACACATGACCAAACCAACATTCGATATGGATACCGCCTTGCAAGCTTTGCGTGAAGGTAAAGACCTCACCGGCAAAGACGGTATCTTAACCTCCCTCATCAAGCAGCTCACTGAAGCAGCCATGCAAGCTGAGCTTGATGAACACCTCGCTGATGAAAAGCAGCCTAACCGTAAAAACGGCTCTACATCAAAGTCCGTTAAGAGCCCGGCTGGCGGCTTTGAACTCAGTACACCACGGACCGAGCAGGCTCGTTCGAGCCGCAATTAGTGAAAAAGCATCAAACGCATTTAACCGATGAGTTGGAGCGTAAAATCCTTGCGCTGTTTTCGCTGGGTACCAGTTACCAAGATATCCGCATGCATATCGAAGAGTTGTACGGTATTCATGTGTCCAACGGTACCATCAATGCCGTGACTGATAAGCTATTGCCTGAGCTTCAGGCTTGGCGTGAGCGGCAATTAGAAGCGGTCTATCCGATTGTCTGGCTCGATGTCATTCACTATAAAATCAAAGAGAACGGGCGCTTTATCACTAAAGCGGTGTACACCATTCTCGGCCTCAACGTTGAGGGTAAAAAAGAGCTGCTGGGCCTTTACCTGTCAGAGTCTGAAGGTGCCCATCACTGGCTCAGCGTGCTGACCGACCTGCACAACCGTGGTGTAAAAGATATCCTTATTGCGTGCGTTGATGGTCTTAAGGGCTTCCCTGAAGCGATTGAAAGTATCTATCCGAAGACGGAAGTACATCACTGCATTATTCATCAAATTCGCCACTCAATGAAATACGTGGCCAGTAAGCACCAAAAAGCCTTCATGGCCGATTTGAAGTGTGTGTACAAGGCAGTCACATTATCCGCCGCAGAGAGCGCGCTGGATGACTTAGAAGCTAAGTGGGGTGACAAATACCCCATCGTTATTAAGTCCTGGCGCAATAAATGGTTCACACTCTCTACTTACTTCAAATATCCGGAATACGTGCGTACCGCCATTTATACGACGAACGCCGTTGAGGCCGTGCACCGCCAGTTCCGCAAACTGACCAAAACCAAAGGCGGTTTTGCCAATGAGAACAGCTTGCTCAAGCTACTCTACGCAGGTATGTTAAAGGCGTCTGAGCGTTGGTCGCATCCGGTGCAGAACTGGAGCCTGACGCTATCGCAGCTGACCATTCACTTCGAAGGCCGACTGGATGATCACATAGACCTATGAAAATTGGCTGACACAGAATATTGAACACCCTCGCCAGACGCAGCGCCTACCTATCCGTATTCGAGCTATTTACTTAATAAAGCAACGGGCTTGTTCAACACCCAAATAAAGTTTCGGCTGCGCGACACTTATTCTTATTTGTTATATTCGTTACTCAGTGGTGAGTAATACATGCATACGCTTTACAATCATAACTATTGTCAATATCAGGTGGACTGATATAAAAACTACGATCGGCGTAAAAATGTACATGTTAATATCTAGCTTGGGCACACCAATACATGCTAAATCTAATAATTTCCCTCTAGTGATGGACTCTAGAAAGCACATAAGTATAAGTGCCAATGCCAATACAATAGAGTAACAAATATTATAATAAAGCTGGTCCAGTAATGACTTCTTGACCGTGTAGAAAGGAACTTTGTTTCTTTCATTTCTCTCAGACAACTTTGAACTTTGGTCATAAACCAAAACTAAGACACTTAAGAGCAGTGCCGTAAATATCGCACCAAAGTTAACCAATAGTGATATCAGGTTATCGTTAAGCTTAAAGCCTGATAAAAAAACCAAAATTCCAAACAAGAGTGGCACAATAAAGAAAGTGAATACATCAACAAGACTAACCTTACTTGATGATGCATCTTTTAATGTGTTTAAGTGACCAAAAATTATGTTGCAAACATTAATTTTCGAGCTCATATGGAACCTCTAAATTCATACCGGGGTACATTGTTTGAGCGTATTCTCTTGAGATTTGTCTAACCCACCAAGTCATAGACTCAAGTAGAGGAACGCCATTATCAAGAACCACTGTCTCATCTATTTCAATTTCACAAACTGTGTTGGTAGAGCGATTGCCGACACAAAATGTTCTCTTTTTTCCGTTTAGCTCTACCACTGTCTTTACTTGAGAACCAAACTCAGAAAGCACTTCCACTGCTTGTAACCTATCGTTACCTCGTGTCATGTAATCTCTAAGTTTTCCTAAGGTACCTTTGCGAGGAGGTTTAATAATTAACTCTTGTTCATTGTGACCTAGTTTTCGTATTTGGTCTGCTGCATCTTTTAAACCAACAAATCTCGTTAACTTGACCTCTTTCGCAGGTGCATCTAACCACGCATGAATCGCCTTATCATACGCAAGAGGATTCATTTGAAGAGTTAGATTGGTTATGTTTTTGAAGTAGGTAGAGAAAAGAACGTAGAAAAGAGTTTTAATGCCATTGCCTCTGTAAGAGTGCAAAAAAGCCATCGCCTCATTTACACCCACGGGGATGTAAAAATGCACGTAATGCTTGAATATCTCAGCATTATTTTGAGCTTTCTCGAAATCAACCTTACCGGTTTCAATATCAATGATATCTGTTTTAATACCATAGTAACCTACGTTGAACCAGCCGTAGATTTCCCGGGTATTCTCGTTAATGGTAAAATCACTAAATTGGTAAACTTGACGAGTATCATCTTTGATTTGGTATGAACCTGAGTTATTCCGAATAAATACCTTTAGGATCTCAAACAAGTCGTACTGCCCAATGCGATCTAAGGTTGAGTACCTTTGCTCTCTTTTACCCTCAAGATCTTTGTTATAACAGCGAAACGAATAAGGAGCAAGAGAATGCATTTCATGCTCGTAAGTCTTAACCATGGCAAAAAGTTCCAAATAACATCAATGCCCGCATTATATGCACACACTCTCATTATTGGTACACATATATGCTCATAGTGTGACTAGAATATAACGCTTTTGTTTAGCGACGCTCCGACAGGAGCGTCCGGTGGAGGCCGCAGGCCGGAACGTACTACAACAATTTGTTTCGCTCGTTCCCACGCTCCGGTGTGGGAGTGTATACGGAGTGTGAATAATGGGTAGAAGTCGTACCTCGTTCCCACGCTCCGGCGTGGTAATGCATATGGAGTGTGAATCATGGGGAGAAGCCGCTATAAAATCACCGAGCCTCACTTACCGCACTTCGTCACCTTGACCGTGCTGCACTGGATCCCGGTATTCACGCGCCCGGACACCGTCAATATCTTGCTCGACTCGTTGCGTTTTTTAAACAAGGACGGTCTAAAGGTATACGCTTGGGTGGTGTTAGAAAACCACTGTCATTTAGTGTTGCAAAGTAAGGCATTGGATCATGATATTGCTCGACTTAAATCATGGACAGCGAGAAATCTGATTCAATACCTTGCTGAGCGCAACGTTAAACAAATTCTGGATCAATTGGCGTTTTATAAAAAAGCCCACAAAGGTGACCGCGCTTATCAGTTTTGGCAGGAGGGTGTGCATCCTGAACTGATACAAAGCGACGCCATGATGTGGCAGAAAATCGACTACATTCATCAAAATCCGGTGAAGCGGGGCTATGTTGATGAAGCGGCTCACTGGCGTTATTCGAGTGCCAGAGATTACATGGGCACGACGGGGCTGCTGGCGGTTTGTCGTGAGTGGTAGCGAGGTAGGCATTCCCACGCGGGAGCGTGGGAACGAGAACACAAAACGTCCCTGTAAATGCCTCTGTAAACGCCCCTGTAAATAATATTGATGCGGAGGATATTCAAGGATTGAAAACGCCGGAGGCCATCATCGCCCTGCTAGCGGCCGATAAAACGCTCACGCGGCCGCAGCTGGCCGAGCGGATCGGCAAAGACATTCGCACCATTGGTCGCGCGTTGGCCAAGTTACAGCAAGCGCAAAGGATTAAACGGGTCGGCTCTGATAAAGCCGGCCATTGGGAGGTTCAATCGTGACACAATTGCTGCGTTTGTTGATAAATTTAAAGGCGTTGGGGGAAAATCTGATTGTTAGAGGATAACTTTGGTATGCATTCCCACGCAGGAGCGTGGGAACGAGTTAAAAGTGCGGGTAGAAAAGCAGGTAGAAACGCGGGTAAAAACTCCAGATCAAGTTTTGAGCTTGTTAGCCAATCAGCCAACCTTAACCTTAGCCGAGATTGCTGCCTACTTAGGCAAATCGCCAAGTACCATTGAACGCGCCGTGGCTAAGTTGAAACAACAAAAGAGACTCGCTTTCCATGGCCCCAAGAAGGGGGGGTATTGGCAGGTGTTAGATAACAAACTAAAGGATACCTCGTTCCCACGCTCCGGCGTGGTAATGCATATGGAGTGTGAATCATGGGGAGAAGCCGCTACAAAATCACCGAGCCTCACTTACCGCACTTCGTCACCTTGACCGTGCTGCACTGGATCCCGGTATTCACGCGCCCGGACACCGTCAATATCTTGCTCGACTTAAATCATGGACGGCGAGAAATCTGATTCAATACCTTGCTGAGCGCAACGTTAAACAAATTCTGGATCAATTGGCGTTTTATAAAAAAGCCCACAAAGGTGACCGCGCTTATCAGTTTTGGCAGGAGGGTGTGCATCCTGAATTGATACAAAGCGACGCCATGATGTGGCAGAAAATCGACTACATTCATCAAAACCCGGTGAAGCGGGGCTATGTTGATGACGCGGCACACTGGCGTTATTCGAGTGCCAGAGATTACGAGGGCGCGTCGGGGTTACTGGCGGTTTGTCGTGAGTGGTAGCGAGGTATGCACTCCCACACAGGAGCGTGGGAACGAGAGAAAACACCTCGGGAAAAACAGCGTATTGATCACTCGTTCCTACTCTCTGGCGTGACAATGCATAAGGAGTTTGAATCATGGCAGCGAGTCATCACCTCAGTCTATGGACAATGATTTTTCGATATCACAGATGCGTGCCATGAGTACTAAAGGGTCAAACGTTGACTCTTTGAAGCCAAATTTTTTGTAGAACGTTTGCGCACTGGTATCAATGGCATGAACTAAAATACCCGCGCCACCAACAGCGTTCATTGCTTGTACTGAGCGAATGATACAATCTTTTAAAAGACCGGCTGCAATGCCTTGACCTTGATAGGCGTTATCCACCCCAAGCCTTGCTAAAATCACCATAGGAATCGGGTCAGGGCTATTTCTCCGTAGTGAGCTAAATGCGTGCTCTCTCGATACTGAACCCATGGCAATGGCATAGTACCCAATCACTTGGTGGGCTGCTGTGTCATTGGCAACATACACTCTCGCGGTTCCGCGCTTTTGGCTCTTTAACGCCTGTTTTCTTAACCATGTATCGAGTGCTTCAATACCACAGTGAAAGGCATTAATCTGGTGCTCATCAGTCAGTAGTGTGGGGGCACTTATTCCCAAGGCGCTTTCCTATTGAACAGATCCTTCACGCCTTCAAGCGCTCGCGGCTCTGCACGAAGTTCGTTGTCGAAAGCTTCAAACGCCTTTGCTTCAAGGACAAAATCCCGTTGTTCGGCCAGTATGCTATGCGCTTCATTAAGCGCTGCTTGCTGAATGAATACGGTTCTATCGACTTTTTTCAAACTTGCCGCAGCATCGATAATGTCTCTTACCGATGGCTGTACCCGCATGTTGATTGGCGCTGTTTTTGTAGCCATAACACCATCCTGTGTATCTATTTAATATACATTCTAAATGGTTTTTGTATATAGTCAATAGATATACGTTGTCATTTACGGATAAGCCGCAATATTCTCCGAGCTCCTTTACTGCTAGGCTAGATCTTTTCCGCCAAACTCGGTACATTACACGCAAATAGAAACTATTCTCACTTTTGTTTGGGGCTAAAGCCCTGTCATTAAGCATGTTTGCAGATATCACCATGATAAAATCGTCTTCTTTTCGCCTTGCTTGGGGAGTGGCCGCTTGTTTGGCCCTGACGCCCGTTGCCAGTGCGGATCAGCTCGAACAGGCGCAAGCCATCGAGGGTAACACCACCCAAGAAGCGGCTCAGTCGCAATCTCGTATTAACCGCCGCGCGGACAGCAGTTTAGCCATGCGCCAAGAAATTGAACAAATCCAGGCGCAAATCAGTAACCTCGAAATCTACCGCGATCACTTACAAAACTTAGTCAGCAACCAACAGGCAGAAGCACAAAGCCTGCGCGATCAAATCACCGAGATCAAAGAGACGCGTCAAGGCATTGTGCCGTTGATGTATCGCATGCTCGGCGGGCTTGAGCAGTGGCTTGCTAACGACATTCCGCTCAAAGCCGATCAACGCCAAGCACGTGTTGAAAAACTGAAGGCGATGATGGGCCGCGCCGATGTGGCGGACTCAGAAAAATTCCGTCGTATTCTTGAGGCATATCAGATAGAGCGTGATTACGGCAGCAAACTCGATGCCTACCAAGATACCATTGTGCTTAACGGTCGCGAGCATCAAGTGGATGTCTTGCATCTGGGCCGTGTGTCGCTGGTGGCGCGTCGCCTCGATGGTCAGCAGCATTGGGTGTGGAGCACCCGTGATGAAACCTGGGTCGAGCTAGATGCTAGCGCCGGTGAAGCGGTGGATAAGGCCTTTGCGGTGGCACAAAAACAAGTGGCCCCGTCGTTGTTATCGTTGCCATTAAGTGCCAACCAAGGGGTGAAATCATGAGCTGGAAAACCCTGATTGCCGCCGCCTGTTTGGTCGCGGTTGCCCCTTTGACTCACGCCGATGATTTGGTTGGACAAACCGAGCAAGCTCAGCAGCAGGCACGTGAGCACAACCAAGCGCGTGAAGCACAATTTGCGATGACGGAACGTGAGCTGCGCCAAAAGCGTGATCAGCTCAAGGCAACCCGGAATGCGCTGGAGACGGAAACCGAAAAACTCAGTGATACTTTTAGTGACAACGAGCAGCAATTGGCGTCGTTGGAAGACAAACTTCGCTTAGAGTCGGGCAGTTTAGGTGAGCTATTTGGCGTGGTGCGCCAAGCGAGTAAAACCATTCAAACCGATGGCGTGTCCAGCTATGTGGCGATCACTCAGCCGGCATTTAATCAAACCGTCTCGGATATTGTCGCGGCCGATACATTGCCATCACTCAAGCAGCTCAATGCCCTATGGCAAGGGATGCTGACCCAAATGCAAACCAGCGGTGAGCTGCAAACCGTGTCGTTACCGGTGGTAAATGCGCAAGGTGTGGCATCGGAGCAAGCGGTGGTGCGTGTGGGCAACGTCGGCTTAGTGAATGATCAAGGTTACCTAAATTGGCAAACCGATCGCCAAGTCGCCGTGCCGTATCGCGCCCAACCGGACAATACGTTAACCACGTCAACCCTTGAGCAAGCGGTGTCTTCAGTGGGTGAGACGGTACTGATTGATCCGGCCCGTGGCACGTTGCTCGGCCAGCTAGAAAACGCGCCGAGCCTGGGCGATCGCTTCGCACAAGGCGGCTTTGTTGCCAAAGTGATTGCCACCTTGTTGGCCGTCGGCTTGCTCATTGCGCTATACCGCGGGGCAGTGTTGCTGTCGATTCATGCCAAAATGCATCGCCAATTGAAGCACCCAGACACCCCCGAAGATAACCCGCTTGGCCGTGTGCTTAAGGTCTATCACGATGCGCCCCAGCGTGATGTCGAATCGCTCGAGTTACGCTTACTTGAAGCGGTGGTCGATGAGCAGCACGGCTGTGAAAAAGGCCTGTCGATGCTCAAACTCTTGGCGGCGCTTGCCCCTATGCTAGGCCTGTTGGGGACGGTGACAGGGATGATCGAAACCTTCCAGGTGATCACCCAGTTTGGTAATGGTGATCCGAAAGTCATGGCCGATGGGATCTCAATGGCCCTGGTGACCACGGTATTGGGTCTGATTGCGGCGATTCCCTTGCTGTTGGCGCATAATATTCTCAGCGGGCAGGCGGACCATATTCGCGGCATGCTCGAAAAACAAAGCATTAGTTTAGTCGCCGAGCAAGCGGAAACCACAGACAATCAGGCGGCAATCGGACCAACGGCATGATAGACGTCGAGTTATTCTCACAGCTGAATCAGCAAGACTTGGGGAGCACCTTGCGCCACTTTATGGCGGAAGGTGGCCCGGTGTTGTGGTGGCTCGGGGCGGTCGTGTTTGTGTGTTGGTTGCTGGTGATTGAACGGCTGTTGTATTTGTTCTCTCGCTTTCCCGCACAGCGTGATGCATGGGTGCGTGCTTGGCAGGCGCGTGCCGATCAGCGCTCTTGGTATGCCCGAGCCATTCGTCAAGGGGTCTTGTTTCAAGCCCAGCAAGAGTTGGGGCGCTATTTAGGATTTATTAAAGCCTTGGTGGCGATTTGCCCGATGCTCGGATTGCTTGGCACGGTGACCGGTATGATCTCTGTGTTTGATGTGATGGCAAGTCAAGGCACTAGCGACCCACGTTTGATGGCATCAGGGATCTCCATGGCAACCTTACCCACCATGGCGGGAATGGTTGCGGCCTTAGCTGGGATGTTTGCCCATGCTCGTTTAGTTAAAGCCTGTCAGCGCCGCGAAATTGCGCTCGAGCAGGCGCTTCGGAGTCAGTAATGCGATTGATTCGAGCCCAAAAACAGCGCGAAGAAGCGCAAGTTGATTTAACCTCCATGTTGGACATTGTGTTCATCATGTTGATCTTTTTTATTGTCACCAGCTCATTTGTGCGCGAGTCAGGCGTTGAAGTGAACCGTCCAGAAGCGAGTCACGCCACCAGCCAGAAAGAGGCCGGTATATTTATTGCGGTGACGGCCTCTAACGAGATCTATATCGATAAACGTCTCGTGGATGTTGAGCGTGTTGAAGCCACGCTAGAGCACTTATTGCTGGATAAACCGGATGCGTCTTTGGTGATTCAGGCTGATGAACTGGCGTATAATGGCACGGTCGTCAAGGTGATGGATGCGGCAAAAGGGGCGGGTATTGGCAGTATTGCGTTGGCAACGGAGTCACCGCAATGAAGCGATGGTTGATTTCAATGCCGGTGGCGTTGGTGTTTACCTTAGGGCTTTTTATGTTGATGGCATTGATGGTAGGTCATAGCAGTCAACGTCCGCAGGAAACATCGTCGTCAACGCGCATCGATATTTTTATGCAAGAGCCGGATACCGAGGTGCAGCGTCGCCAGCGGACTGTGCCAGAGCGGCCTAAACCGCCCGAAATGCCTGACACGCCCACGCCGGTGACGCAGACGCAATCGCAGTCTACCTCATCACCACAGCCTGATATGCCTAATTTGGATCTGCAAAGTGGGATCCAAGGGGTGATGGTACAAGCGCCTTCATTGGGTGAGCTAAATCTGAATACCGGCCCCAATAACCAACAAGCGATGCCATTGTTCCGGGTGGAGCCTAATTACCCGCCGCGTGCGATGCGCCGAAACTTAGAAGGCTATGTGGTGGTGCGTTTTACCATTGGTCCATCGGGTCGCCCGCAAGATTTAACAGTGGTCGATGCCAATCCACCGCGTGTGTTTGAACGTGAGGCATTACGTGCCCTACGGAAGTGGAAATACGAGCCGAAAGTGGTCGACGGTAATGCGGTGGCGCAACCCGGGCAACAGGTCAAATTGGAGTTTAATTTACGCTGATGTGGAAAAGACTATTTATTAGCACGTTGCTATTGATGTCGGTGCCTGCTGCCGCGCAGCTTTCGCCATCGGTGGCACGCGCGATTGAAAAAGCACAAACCCTTGAGCAAGATGCAAAACTGGGTGAAGCCATTGCGCTGCTCGATAATTTGAGTGTCAGTCGGGCGTATGACAAAGCGTTTGTGGATCGCTCATTAGGGGTGTTTTATTGGCAATATGGCAATAATGACCAAGCCATTGTGCATATTCAGCGTGCGGTGGACAGTGAGCAGTTGCAAGATGCACAAGCGTGGCAAACCAAGCGCATGTTAGCCGATTTATTGCTGATCGATGGCCAGTATGCGTCGGCGCTGCAATATTACTACCCGTTGGCTCGCGCGATCCCCAAAGAAAAGGCGGATCAAAGTGAAGATGTGTGGCTGCGCATTATGCAGGCACATTATCAGCGTGAACAGTGGAGCCAAGTATTAAAGGCGTATCCCGATTATCAAGATGTGGTCACAAGCACTGCCAGTGTATCGGCCTTATCACTTAAATTAGGGGCTCAGCTTCAGCTTGAGCAATGGCGTGGTGCCACACCGACGCTGAAAGCGTTGATTAAGCGCGAGCCTGACAATAAGCAGTGGTGGCGGCAACTGGCCGGAAACTATGTGCGATTGCAACAGCCAAAAGAGGCAATTAGCACTTACTTACTGGCGCAGCGCCAAGGCATTACCCTTGAGCCAAGCGAACAGCGTACGGTTGCTCAGCTCTATGCCAATGAGGGCGTGCCAGAGCGTGCGGCGCAATGGCTAAAACGTTTACCCGCCTCAGAGCAAGATGCGCAAACGCTGGCGCAACAGGCAAGCCTTTGGCAGCAGGCTCGGGAATGGCCACAAGCGATCGGGGCATGGAAACAGGCGGTGAAAAAAGACAGCCAATACCACTGGCAACTCGCGTTAATGCAGATCCAGCAAGGTGAGTATCAGCAAGCGCTTACTTCGCTTGAGCATGCTGATAAAGGCGCCTCGGACAAAGATATTGCGTTGGCTAAAGTCCAAGCTCACTACAAACTGAAGCAGTATGAGCAGGCACTGAAACAAGCGCGTCTTGCCAAACAGATTGCGCCGGATGATGCAGTAGAAAGCTGGCTGACCTTTTTGAAAAAGCGTCAACAAATGCAGAAGAGCTAACAAAAACTAACTAACAAAAAGCCCCAGCCATTTGGCATACTGCCTGGCTGGGGCTTTTTGGTTTTGTGTCGATATACGGGCTATTCCCGAATCATAGACACAAAAAAAGGACGCCTAGGCGCCCTTTATCAATCAGACTCGGTTTCTTATGCTACAGAAACGTCAGACGCCTGTGGGCCTTTTTGGCCTTGCTCAACGGTGAAGTTCACACGTTGGCCTTCAGTTAGGGTTTTGAAACCGTCACCAACGATAGCACGGAAGTGTACAAACACGTCCTTTTCACCGTTGTCACGAGTAATGAAACCGAAACCTTTCTCTTCGTTAAACCACTTTACGATACCAGTTGCTTGATTAGACATAATCATTCTCTCTTAAATTACTAAAAATAGGATAGCTTTGAACGGAGTCGATGACATGTCTAGAAGCGAAAGTAGGTAACGTTAGAAACTCTATAATATTGATAATAGCGCAGCTTATGTTGACTTTTACTTGATGAATCATTGACGCTCCGTGTTCCAGAGCTGACACCACAATACAGCAATCCACCCACATGTAAAGCCTTTATGATATTTAATTTTCAGGTGCTCTATGTTTGCGGGGAAAACAAAGCAATTTTTGCTTGTGATTCGGTAGGATAGCCAATTTGAGATGAAAAAAAAGGACGCCTAAGCGCCCCTTATCAATCAGGTCTGATTTCTTATGCGACAGAAACTTCAGAGGCCTGTGGGCCTTTTTGGCCTTGTTCAACGGTGAAGTTAACTTGTTGACCTTCAGTCAGGGTTTTAAAACCGTCACCAACGATAGCGCGGAAGTGGACAAACACGTCCTTTTCGCCATTTTCGCGGGTGATAAAACCAAACCCTTTTTCTTCGTTAAACCATTTGACGATACCAGTTGCTTGATTAGACATAATCATTCTCTCTTAAATTACAAAAATTAGGATAGCTTTGAACGGAGTCGATGACATGTCTAGAAGCGAAAGCGGGTAACGTTAGAAACTCTATAATACAGATAATAGTGCAGCTTATGTTGCCTTTTACTTGATGAATCATTGACGCTCCGTGTTCCAGAGCTGTGACCACCGTACAGCAATCTGTTCACTTGTAAAGCGATGATGTTCATTTGGACAAAAAAAGGCCAGTCATCGCTGACTGGCCTTAGTAACGTGTAATGCAGGATTAACGTGTCATCGATGCGCTGTTAAGACAGCAGCTCTTCTGCAGTGTTAACCACGTTTTCAACCGTGAAGCCGAACATTTTGAACAGCTCGTCAGCGGGCGCTGATTCACCGAAGGTGGTCATCCCGATGATGCGGCCGTCCAAGCCTACGTACTTGTACCAGTAATCAGCAATACCCGCTTCAATCGCAATGCGCGCAGTGACGTCTGATGGCAATACCGACTCGCGATAAGCGGCATCTTGCTTATCGAATAAGTCAGTGCTTGGCATAGAGACCACACGGACTTGTTTGCCTGCTTCGCTTAGCTGAGCAGCTGATTCAACAGCCAGCTCTACTTCAGAGCCAGTCGCAATAAAGATAAGCTCAGGTTTGCCTGCACAATCTTTTAGGATGTAACCGCCTTTGGCAATGTTCGCCAATTGCGTGTCATCACGCTCTTGCTGAGCCAGGCCTTGACGCGAGAAGATCAGCGCACTTGGGCCGTCTTTGCGCTCTACCGCCGCTTTCCACGCTACTGCCGATTCGACTTGGTCACAAGGGCGCCAGGTGCTCATGTTCGGCGTTTGGCGCAGGTTAGCCATTTGCTCGACCGGCTGGTGAGTTGGGCCATCTTCACCCAAGCCAATTGAGTCGTGGGTGTAAACCTGAATGTTCTGCGTTTTCATCAGTGCCGCCATGCGCATGGCATTACGCGCATACTCCATGAAAATCAGGAAGGTCGCCCCGTAAGGAACAAACCCGCCGTGCAGGGCAATACCGTTGATGATGGCGGTCATCCCGAATTCGCGCACACCATAGTGCAGGTAGTTGCCGCTTGCGTCGTCTGCGGTGATCGCTTTCGAGCCTGACCACATGGTCAAGTTAGACGGTGCCAAGTCGGCTGAGCCACCGAGCAGTTCTGGTAGCAGTTTGCCGAATGCTTCTAAGACGTTTTGCGACGCTTTACGTGATGCGATCTTAGCTGGATTGGCTTGCAGATCCGCAATCAGTTTTTGAGTTTCGCTGTCCCAGTTGCTTGGCAGTTCACCGTTCATACGACGGGTAAACTCGGCGGCAAGCTCAGGGTATTGTGCTTGATATGCGGCAAACTGCTCGTTCCAAGCTGCTTCTTTAGCTGCGCCGGCTTCTTTGGCGTCCCACTGTGCATAGATGTCTTGTGGGATCTCGAAAGGCGCGTGTTCCCAACCTAGGAATTCACGTGCGGCTTGTACTTCGTCATCACCCAGCGGCGCGCCGTGACAATCGTGGCTGCCTGATTTATTTGGCGAGCCATAACCGATGGTGGTTTTGGTGCAGATCAGCGTCGGTTTGCCGGTTTCGGCTTTCGCAGCGCTCAATGCAGCTTGAATCGCATCCGCATCGTGGCCATCGACAGCGGGGATCACATGCCAACCGTAAGATTCAAAACGCTTAGCGGTGTCGTCAGAGAACCAACCCTCAACGTGACCGTCGATTGAGATGCCGTTGTCATCCCAGAATGCGATCAATTTACCGAGACCTAGCGTGCCCGCCAGTGAGCACGATTCGTGAGAGATGCCTTCCATCAAGCAGCCATCACCCAAGAATGCGTAGGTGTGGTGATCGACGATGTTGTGACCGTCACGGTTAAATTGTGCTGCCAGTGCTTTTTCAGCAACGGCCATACCGACGGCGTTGGTAATCCCTTGGCCGAGTGGGCCAGTGGTGGTTTCAATACCCGGTGCATAGCCATATTCAGGGTGGCCTGGGGTATTCGAGTGCAATTGACGGAACTGCTTCAGATCGTCGATAGCAAGATCGTAGCCAGTCAGGTGCAACAATGAATAGATCAACATTGAGCCGTGGCCGTTTGAGAGCACAAAGCGATCACGGTTAGCCCAATCTGGGTTTTGCGGGTTATGATTCATGTGGTCACGCCACAATACTTCGGCGATATCGGCCATGCCCATTGGGGCGCCTGGGTGACCAGATTTGGCTTTTTGAACACCGTCCATCGCAAGGGCGCGGATGGCGTTGGCTAACATTTTGCGTTCCATGTGTTTACCTACAGGTTGAACAGGTGAAATAAGAGAAAACGATATCATAAAAGCGGCCTAAACCGCTTTTATTGTGTTAAATCACGCTTTGGGTTGGATCACAGTTGTTCGCGAATCATGTCTTCAAGTTTACCTTGATCGACCGCGAAGTTTCGGATGCCTTCAGCAAGTTTTTCGATGGCCATCGGATCTTGGTTGTGTTCCCACAAGAATTCCGCATGGGTCATTGCTGCTGGGCGTTGCTCGGTGGCGCCTGTGTCTTTTAGCTTCACAGGAATATCGCCTTCAGCATCGCTTAGCTCTTGCAACAATTGTGGGCTGATCGTGAGGCGGTCACAGCCGGCTAATTCTAGGATCTCACCGGCATTGCGGAAGCTTGCGCCCATCACAACGGTGTCGTAGCCGTGTGCTTTGTAGTAGTTATAAATGGTGGTAACGGACTTCACGCCTGGGTCTTCTGCAGGCTCAAAATCACGGCCTTCTTTGGCTTTGTACCAATCCATAATACGGCCAACAAACGGTGAAATCAGGTAAGCGCCGGCTTCTGCGCAGGCACGTGCTTGTGCGAACGAGAATAATAGCGTCAGGTTACAATTGATCCCTTCTTTTTCCAGGATTTCAGCGGCACGAATGCCTTCCCAGGTTGAAGCCAGTTTGATCAGGATACGATCGTTGCTGATCCCCGCTTCGTTGTACATGCTGATCAGCTTACGTGCTTTAGCAACGCTTGCGTCGGTGTCATAGGATAAACGGGCATCGACTTCTGTGGAGATGCGACCAGGAATGACATTAAGAATTTCTTTACCGATGTTCACTGCGAGGCGGTCACAGGTATCGGCGATTTGTTGGTCGGCATCACTGCTGTGTGATTTCGCATACGCAATCGCTTCATCAATCAATGGCGCATACTCTTTGATTTGCGCGGCTTTCAGGATCAGCGAAGGGTTGGTGGTTGCGTCTTGCGGTTGGTACTTTTTAATCGCTTCGATATCGCCTGTGTCTGCGACAACGGTGGTTAGGGCTCGGAGTTGGTCCAGTTTGTTGCTCATCTTCACTCACCTTCTTTACGTGGTAGGCCCAGACGCCGAGTTACGTGCTAACGCTTGATCTGAATATGAACAGATGCAACGCGTCTGAGCAAATGATGTGACGATCTTTGAGTTTTTTACGCCACTTGTCAATTGTATTGCGATATAAAGAGAGTTACGTCTCACTCTTTTGTCACGAATTTACTCATCCTGTTGAAATGTGAACACGCTTTCATCAGGTGCAGGCTCCGACATATTCAGCAGGGCCATTGCGCAGCTTGCACTGGTCGCGAGTACATCGATAACGCCCGTTCTCAGCGCACCGAGTATCGATAAGGCTTTGCGGCTCTCGCTCGCCATGGCAATAACACTCGGAATACGTGCCAAATCTGGCATTGCCAGTCCAACCACACGACCACGCATCAGGTTATCCGTGGGTTGTCCGTCAAGTCGGAAGAAATCAAAACCGCCGATGTCTCCGACAATACCATGATTCACCCGTGCTTCAACAAACTCGCGTGCGGTAAAGCAACCCAATTTGACCATATGACTATTCTCATCCATATCGCCAATGCCGACCAGTGCAAACTCTGCTTTTCTGGCCTGGTTCAAGGTTTCACTGATATTCGGATGGGACACGAACACCTGTTGAATCGACTCATTATCCACATACGCTGGGGCGTATAGGGTTTCACTGCTCCCCCCAAACTTTTTGGCTAATCGTCGACAGATATGATCGGCATTAAACGCGTCACCGCTGCGGTGTGTGCCGCCTATTGCGCAAACAAACCGGGCTTGACGATGCGAGACAACACCCGGGTGATCGGCGACCGCTGCGACATTTTGACCTTGGCCCACCGCAACCACCATGCCATCGTTAAGGTTACCGTCAAGATAAGAGGATACCAAGGTCGCGACTTGTGTACGTTGTTCTTCGGCGCTCGGTTGGTCGAGTGAAATTAAGGCGCGTTTAAGGTTAAACCTGGCCATCAATCGCTGTTCGAGCTGGGCACTGTGTACGGGATGGAATTTGACCGTGATTTCTACAATACCTTCTTCACGCGCTTTACGTAAAAGACGGCTTACTTTGGGGCGACTGATTTTATATTTGCGAGCAATTTCTTCCTGAGTCGCGCTTTGTTGATAGTACAAAATGGCGATTTCAGTTAATAAGTCGGTGTCTTCGTGATAGTGATCAGGGGGCGTTGATATGCTCATGCTCGATGGTCTCGCGACTGAACGGTACCTTAGGTTGCGTTTAAAGGCACGATGAATGCAATGCTTACCAGTATACGCCTGTTATACAAAACGAACAAATGTTCTGTCGCGATACCAATGTTCATAAGCTGTTACGGTGCTCGGTTATCGATTGACGAGAATATCGTTGAAATCGCGAGCAAACGAGAATGCGTGGTGTGCTCTGTTTGAAAAAGTAGCCATTGCTATCTAAGTTTATTAGTGCTCGTTCAAACAAAACTACTAGCGGCTGTGTAGAAGAGACTCGCGGCTACGTAGAAAAATAGCATGATGACGAGCTTGTCTTTGGCTAAGGGAGTGTGGCTTGATGCACGCACTACAATCACGACAACCCCTGATCTGGGGGGCGACATTGCTCGCATTACTCGCCTTGAGTACGTTCGGGGTGTGGATTGCTGATCTCAGTGAGGGTACGACCGAAGAGCAGCCTCTTCTTGACGTAAACTATAGTTACTTTGTTGACGAGACGAACGAGCTATCACTAGATTATGTGATGGCACATGCCCCTTTCACGTCGGTATCAGAGCCAACCCACATTCCATGGAAATTAGCTTACCAAACGTACTGGATCAACATCGGCTTTGATTATACGGGCCTCACTGAGCGGCCGATACATGTGATCACTGATAACCCTTCAATTGATTATCTTGACGCTTATCACGTCCTCGATGGTGAACAGATTCGCTCGCGTGTAAAAGCTGGCGATATTACACCAGAAAGACTGAACCGCTTGCCCTTACCGTCCTCAGTGCCCGTGACCTTGCTCCCTGAGCATGCTAATCAGCTTTTGATCAAAGTAACGTCACGAGACATGGCAACCATGCCACTATGGGTGATGGATCATGGGCGCTATGACCATTTCGCCAAATCACTGCATTTGGTATGGGGCGGATTTATGAGTTTTGCCATGCTGATGGCACTCTATAGCGCCGGTGTCTATGTATACAGTCGGCAGCGCGTGTACTTAATTTATGTGTTTGCAACTGTGTTGAGTGCGTTAGTGGTGAGTGTGAATCATGGCTTTAGTCGTTACTTTGTCCCTGATTTTGTCCAGATATTTATCAGTAATCACTTGGTGGCACTCACTGTTTGTTTATTAACGGTCGGGTTATGGTTTACCTATTTTTTCTTAGATTTTACGCGTAGTCCTATTCATCAACGCGCGCGATCTCTATTTTTAATCACGACGGGTGGGCTGCTCGGTCTCGCATTACTGAGCTTTATTACGCCGGCTTATATGTCTGCCTCTTTTGTTCTCATTGCGCAAATCCCAGTCTACGGAGTGATTATTTATTACTTGTGGCAGCAATGGCAGCCGAGTAAATACTGGTTGTTTCTATTTATTTTGTGTTGGCTACCCGCAATGGCTGGCGGACTGACATTCTACGCACTGATGCTGAATTACATTGAGTACACTCTGTTGTCAAGTTATGTCTTGATGCTAGCGCTTGCGCTAACCATGATTCTATTTTCTCTGGCGGTTGCCGAGCGGTTTCGTTTTCAAAGGATGCAGGAAATGCGAGCGCTGACTCATGATACCTTGAGTTGCCTTCCTAATAACAACGTATTGCACATGGTGATCAGCGACCTCATTAGCCGCAACAACAATTTCAATTTGTGCTGTTTATCGATTGATAACTATAACAATTTATTGCCTTATCTAGATGAAAGTGCACGCGATGAATATATCAATGCGATTGCTGCACGTATGAATGACACCTTAGCGGTTCAGCCGGTACAAGCGATCAAAACGGACAGTGATATGCCCAGCCACCGCCTGGGCTGCCTAAAAGAAGGGGTGTTTGCTTTTTTAATTGAGGATGTGGATCGCAAGACGTGTGACCAGGTGCTAACTGCTGTAGTTGATAGCTTAAATGGTGATTTATGCGTGGGATCCTTTGTTACGCAAGTCAATGTGCGTATCGGTGTTTGTCACTATCCAACCGATGGTGAGCATCCAGGATTACTCATTAGCCGAGCGTTAAATGCCATTGACCAGCACCGTCCTTTTGTTGGCAGCTATGCGCACTTTAATTCTCATGAGCAGCGACACCATCAGCTACATGTCTCGCTCGTCACGGATTTAAAAGATGCGATTGAGAATGATGGGTTGGAGCTCTATCACCAACCGCAAATTGATTTACGCACAGGCTCTATCCATGGCTCAGAGGTGCTGGCACGTTGGACGCACCCAGAGTATGGCCAGATATCGCCTGAGGTGTTTGTACGAATGGCCGAGGATGTCGGGATTATTAATAGTCTTACCCTTTGGGTGATTAAGCGTGCTTTTCAGCAGCAAGCGCAGCTTATTAACCGTGGCCACTGTCGTCGGCTTTCGGTCAACATTAGTGCGTCTGATATCTATATCCCTGATTTGGCCAATCGTGTGGTTAAACTGGCTCGAGAGTGCCATATACCCACGAATTTAATTTCACTCGAACTGACCGAATCGATCATGGTGGAAGATTACAATTGGCTCAAGCAGTTGATTGCAGATCTATCGGCAAACGGTATTGAAGTCTCTATCGATGATTACGGGACAGGGTATTCGTCTTTGTACTTTCTATCTCAATTGCCTTTCACTGAGCTTAAGATTGATCGCAGCTTCGTGCGAGATCTTCCCAAAAGTAGCCGCCACCAAAGTATTGTTCGTGCAACCACCGATATGGCGCGATCGTTAGGGGTGATGGTGGTTGCCGAAGGGGTTGAGAGTGAAGAGGCCGAGAGCTTGCTTCGGCGTTATGGTGTGGACGTTTCGCAGGGCTACTACTATTCACGCCCCTTACCGTTTAGCCAATACCAAGCGTACGTGGAACGAATGGACAGTGCGCAGCCGAGTACAGTGATACGTGAACGAAATCGGCGCTCTTCATCTGGGTAGGTGGATCTCAAAAAGCGTAAACCGTTCGCAAGAGCGACGGATATTATGAGGTTCAGTTTTGTAGCGTCATCGCGAGTGCATCGCGTAAATGTCCGTTGGCTTGCTCAAGATGCTTTCTTGCTAAATGCGGGTCCTGCCCGGTTAACACCATAAAAATGGCTACCTTAACCTCACCGTCGGCATGGGACAGAGCCTGAACCGCGGTCGCTTCATCACAACCTGTCGCTTCCATCACGATCAGGGTTGAGCGTGTCACCAGTTTTTGATTGGTGGCTTTTACATCGACCATTAAGTTTTGATAACACTTACCGATTTTGACCATGGCGGCAGTGGTTAATAGGTTTAGTACTAACTTTTGCGCGGTGCCAGACTTCATACGGGTTGAGCCGGTGAGCGCTTCTGGGCCGACCTCGGGCGTTATCGCGATATCAGCATGCGCATTGATCGCGGCGTTGGGGTTACATGATAAGGCGATGGTGACAGCACCTTGTTGCTTAGCAAATTCAAGCGCGCCGACCACATACGGCGTTCGGCCACTGGCGGCAATACCGACGACAACATCTTTCGAACTGAGGTGTTGGGCGTCTAGATCCGCGACACCTGCCTTTGGATCATCTTCCGCTCCCTCTTGGGCGATAAACATCGCTTTTTCGCCTCCGGCAATAAGGCCAATTACCTGTTCATGTCCGACCCCGAATGTAGGCGGGCACTCAACGGCATCTAATACACCCAGGCGTCCACTGGTGCCCGCGCCAATATAGATAAGCCGGCCTCCCGCGTTAAACCCGGCTACGATGTGGTCGACAGCGTCAGCGATAGCGGGAAGTTGTGATTGGACTGCAAGTGCGACGCCTTGGTCTTCGGCATTAATCATGGTCACCAAGCCAAGTGTATCTTGCTGATCGAGTCCGTAAGTGTGGGGATTACGCGTTTCGGATAATAAATGCTTGAGTTGCTCGACGCTGGGGGCTGTCATTGATGTTCCTTAATAGGGTAGATAGATGGCACCTAAGCAACACGCTTGGCTGGCGCCGGTCACGGCAGGGACGTTGCCAGGCTGGTGGTTGAGTGTTTGTTTAGCAAGCCATGCAAAGGCAATGGCTTCCATATCGTCACAACGGATCCCGACTTCATCGGTTTGAGCGATTGCCCAGTTGGGCATGGCTTGTTGCAGCGCGAGCATTAACGTTTGATTATGTGCTCCCCCACCACAAACAAAGATGCGTCCGCGCTTTAGCGGTCGTATGGCCATGGCGATACTCTCAACGGTGAGTGCCAAAAGTGTTGCTTGTACCTGATCGGGGGAGAGCGAAAACGCGAGCAACTGACGGTCGAGCCAGTCGAGGTTAAAATATTCTCGACCTGTGCTTTTGGGCGCAGGGCGAGAAAAGTAAGCATCCGACAGTAGCCGTTGGAGCAGGGGCTGATAAGGCGCACAGCTTGCCGCCCATTCACCATCTCGATCATAGGCTTGATGGCGATGTCGTTGTGTCCACGCATCCATTAGCATGTTGCCGGGTCCGGTGTCGTAGCCATATAACGGGCGATCAGGGCATATCATTGAGACATTAGCGATGCCGCCGATATTGACCACCGCAGTCGGTTGTTCGCTATCGGAAAAGTAATCGTTATGAAATGCGGGCACCAGTGGTGCACCTTGGCCACCATACGCCATATCTTTGCGACGAAAATCGGCAACAGTGGTAATACCGGTTCGAGCGGCAATCACATTAGCGTCGCCAAGTTGCATGGTAAACGGGTAATCCCCACTTGGCTGGTGATACACCGTTTGTCCATGACAGCCTATCGCGGCGACATGCTTAGGCAATAAGGCGGCGTGTTCGAGCAAGGTATTAATCGCCGCGGCATAACATTCGCCTAAGCGACGATCGAGCTCACCGAGCGTTGTCACTGACACAGGGTGATCTCGGCTTAACGTAATCACCGTGGCTTTAATGTCTTGCGGTATCGGATCACTGTATCGCGCAATTGACTCGACCTGACCGGCTTGGGTAAACCTGACAGCGACGGCATCGATATTATCTAAACTGGTTCCTGACATGACACCAATATAGATATCGGCTCCAGAGTATGACATGTGGCTGTTCCTTGCATAATGACGACGGTACGATAGCAGTAATGCGCAATGGGTATACACAAACAGCGAGTATAAACAGATTGCGATATCTCGCAAAGTGCTTGATTATTCGTCTGTGATAAACGCAGGATGAAGGAGACATAATGGGACCCGTTTGGCTCGATGTGCACGCAGAGCAAATCGATAATGAAGAGAAAGAAATTCTCGCGCATCCGAGCGTCGGTGGCGTGATTTTGTTTGCCCGCAACTATTACGATTCCGCGCAGCTTCGCGCACTGACACAGTCTATTCGTGCGGCGGCAGGCCGAGATATCTTGATTGGTGTGGATCAAGAAGGTGGACGCGTTCAACGCTTTCGAGAAGCGTTTACGCCGATCCCGGCCGCACAGTCTTATCATGCACTTGGTGCAGCCACAGAGATGGCTGAGCAAGCCGGATGGTTGATGGCCGCCGAGTTAATTGCGCATGGGATTGATTTGAGCTTTGCACCTGTGCTTGATCGCGGCTTTGCGTGTGCCGCCATTAAAGATCGCGCGTTCGGTGAAGAACAACAGGTGGTGACACAATACGCCAGCGCCTTTTCAATGGGTATGCGCCGTGCCGGCATGGCAACTACCGGGAAGCATTTTCCGGGGCATGGTGCTGTGTTAGAAGACTCTCATTTAGTCACCCCTGAAGATCCGCGTGATATTCTGCAGTCGTCTGATTTCGCTATTTTTAAAGCGTTTATTGAACAAGGCTTATTGGATGCGGTTATGCCTGCGCATGTGGTCTATCCGCAGCATGATACACAGCCTGCCAGTGGCTCACGCTATTGGCTAACTCATATTTTGCGTCAGCAACTCGGATTTAAAGGGATTATCTTCTCGGATGACTTAAGCATGGGTGGGGCGCATGTGTTTGGTGATGCCCCTTCTCGTGCTAAGGCAGCACTGGATGCAGGGTGTGATATGACGCTGATCTGCAATGATCGCGCAAGTGCGGTGTCGGTTTTAGATGCATTACCGATTCAATCCGTGCCAATGGCAGATGCACTCCGGGTACGGACGCCGATTGATTGGCAGACACTTAAGCAAAATCCATTGTGGCAAACGACGCATGCCGTATTAACGGCGTTCGATACCCATTGGCGAACGATGCAAGCCTAACACCGTCTCGGTGATAAGTGGCAACAAAAAGGCAACGCCGACGCATTGCCTTTTTTAATTTTGACGACAAACGTATCAACGCAGTTAGCGGTCATCACCGAAGTAGCTGTCCTCTTGCTGAGGTCGGTGCGCGCGTTTGCTTTGACGTTTTTTGCCTTTTTTGCCGTGTGACATATCGTCATCAAAATCGTCGTGGTGGCGAGATTTAAACTTCTCTTTTTGTTGAGAGCCGTGTTTTAACCATTGATCCCACTGTGCCATGGTGGTGCTTTCCTAACGCTTGTTGATTTTTAAGGCTACGTGTAGCCGGATGATTAGGCAGTATGTTGTTGCCTAACAATTTTAAGATAGCCGAAAAATGCCCCACCGACTAGTGAAATTCGCCGCAAACGACCGTTTTTTTAACCGGCGTAAAGCTGACCGTTTGATTCTATTAACTGACTGATTAAATTGCTTTTATCGTTGTTCGTCAGCCAGATAAGGTGAAGAGGATGGGTAAGCGCTTGTACTTTATCAACTAAATGAAGTCGTTTGCTGTCTAGGTACTGTTGAATCGCCAAGGAAGGCAGAAATGCGATGCCGCCATGTGTGAGCAAATAGTTTAACGCCAGGTGGCACGACTGGGTGTGTAACACCGGTGGGCGCTGTAACTGCGCTATTTGGCTTTGTGCACTCGCAAATTGTGTGCCCCAGTCAAGATAGATAAGCGGTAGCTCATCACTCTTATCCAGGTGAAGATGAGCGACGTGGCTGACCAGCTGTAATTGATAATTGCCAAGGTGATGAGACTGCAGCCCTTCAAGTTTTGGTAACTCTGACGTTAGGCCCGCGTCGATGCGCTTCTCAATTAAATGGCGAGCGAGTAATTGCCTTGGCGTTGATTCAGCACGGAGTAGCCAGTCGGTATGGTCTGCACCTATCTGATTTATCCATGCGCTTACGCCATCAAGCTCCCATAACATCGGTGACGCCCCAAATGTTAATTGGCTACTGGCGGCTTGTATGGCACTGACATCGTGTTGCGCACGTTGCCAAGTTTGCAGCATAGTTTCTGCATAGGGAAATAAACGCTCACCTGCTTCTGTGAGGCGAACATTATTGCGCTGACGAATAAACAGTGCGGTGCCTAACTGGGTTTCGAGTTGGCGAATACGAAAGCTGACTGCGGATTGGGTCAGATAAAGATTATCCGCCGCATGACCGAAATGGCGGGTCTTGCTGACTTCAATAAATGTACGCAGCAGTTGAATATCCAATACTTATATCCTCGTGACTGGATTTTTAGTATCGAGATAAATAACGCGAAACAGCGATATCGTCAAGGGAGACGACGCGGGCGTTAGGTTGAACTATCGATAACAATCGGGCGGTGAGACGTTAAAGCATGAGGTCCGCGAGTGTGAGCGGGCGATCGGTTAATCCAAGACGCTGAGCAGGCGTGACGTGGGCGTGATCTTGCCAACACAAATTGTGCCAGGCACGGTAAATATCAAGTAACGGCAGTAACCCTCCAGGGCGTAATCGGCGTCGTGGCTCATTAACCAACAGTGCAAATTGCTGATGGAAGTGTTGTTGATATTTCTTCATCGCATCACAGCTTGCATGGGTTAACCAATAGGCTTCTCTGCCCTTATTTTGCCCATGATCGCAAATGGCTTTGCTCCCTGCACCGCTACGCGTAAACGCCCAGCGATCGCGCCACCAACTGAGTAACACAATATCAATTTTTTCTGGCTCTGAGCCGGGTTGCCAATAAGGATCTTGCTCGACGTAAACATGGCTTACCCGTTTGTCACGAATATCGGCTTCAAAAACGGATAAACAAGCCGAGCGCAATAAGGGCTCCTGCGGAGAAAACACCACAATGTGTTGCCAATGATCAATAAAAGGCTTGAGGTTTAAATAATGGGCATAGGTGGTGTACTGAGGACGAATCAGGGTACCACGATTAGGGTAAATAAAGTGCAACGGCTGGGTGTAAGGGTCTTCCACATTTGAGCGTGAAAACACCTCTCGGTATTTTGCGTCAACGCGACCCAGTAAGCCGTCAGGGCGCGGTGTTGGCTCCGAGCGCTGGCCTGCATTGGTGGTCGCCATAAAGCGGCAAGCGTCTTGATACGGGTCATGATGCTCGGTGAGATGGTCATGATCATACGAATGATAGTTGACATCTTGAAGCAAAATATAGCCGCTATGCGCCTCTCCGGTCGCTAGCCATTGTACGCCATTTTCGCTGTTAGGTTGCAGCGGTGCATGAACACTCGCGAGGTGGCCTGTTGAGGTATCAGATAAAAAGCGTGTGTCGTACGCGGCAAGTTTTTGTCGACAACGCGCAGCTATTTGATTCAGGTGATCATAAAAGGTCTTTGGATTGAGAGAAAGCCGACGACAGATCTCTCGCACGGTATGGCCCGTGAAAAGGAAGGCCAGCAACTTTTGTTGCAGCTCACTCTTTTTGTTAATCCCAGACCAACGGTCGACAAAGGTACTTTGACAGCCTTTACACCGATAACGTTGTCTATCGCCGCTGTAGCCAAAGGCATGGTAACAGTGACGGTAGGTTAAGACTGGCTTACCTAAGTGCTCACAGGCGGGGTTGGTACAGGCACATAGTCCATCTGCATGGAGTTGACGTTGGGCTATCAACTCGGCATGAACTTGCTGGTTGTTGAGCAGAGGAGGAAACGCCCCGCATTCTCGGCATACTAGCGTTGGGCGTGCCGGATTAGAGCGCTGAACCAAATAATCTTGCTCATCCATTGACCCAAAGTTAGGACAGGTCAAGGTTTTACAAAAATTCAGCTGCAATTGACCGGCAGCGGGTGGCAGTTTACCGCTTGGCACGTTTCCTCCAACCCACATTTACAGGTTGATCGCGGTCTCGAGCGAGACAGTCATCATTTCATTAAACGACTTTTGACGCTCATCTGAGCTCAGTGCTTCACCACGAATAATGTGGTCAGACACGGTCAGAATGGTGAGAGCACGCGCGTTTAGCTCTGCAGCAACACCGTAGATACCCGCTGCTTCCATATCAACGGCAAGAATGCCAAGTTTGTCCATTTTGTTGAACAGATCGGCTTCTGGGCTGTAAAAGAGATCCGCAGAGAATACGTTACCAACGCGCACAGAGACGTTTTGTTTACGCGCTTCACCAACGGCAGTTTCCATAAGATGGAAATCACAAATAGCGGCGAAGTCATGATCGGCAAAACGGGTGCGGTTTACTTTTGAGTCGGTGGAAGCGCCTTGTGCAACGATCACGTCCATCAGTTTGACATCATCTTTTACTGCGCCACAGCTGCCGACGCGAATGACGTTTTTAACACCGTAATCTTTGATCAGCTCATGGACGTAGATGGAGCACGATGGGATACCCATACCGTGACCCATTACCGATACTTTTTTGCCTTTGTAAGTGCCGGTGTAACCGAACATATTACGGACATCAGTGACCAGTTCCGCGTTTTCTAGAAAGTTTTCGGCAATGTACTGCGCGCGCAGTGGATCACCTGGCATCAGGACTGTTTCAGCAAATGCGCCGTCTGCAGCGTTAATATGTGGGGTAGCCATAGTGTGCTCCAATTATCTAAAGTTAAGAGAAAAAGCGTTCGATCACGGCTTGATAAGCCATGCCGCCAAGGTAGATACCAACGATGCCCATGATCCCAGAAATCACCGGGGGAGCAGGCAATGGTAACTTGATCGCGCTGAAGAAAAAGCCAACAATGGCGCCAGCGACGACCGCAAGTAAAATTTCGTTCATTATAACCCTCAAACAACTCGTTAGATGCAGTTCAGCTCAATCCGGTACCGAATTTGCGACAGTCTTAGCTGTCTTTAATTATCGTTTCAGTCATACCGCTCGAGATGAGTCTAGTGTATGTAACCAGCGCATATATCCGCGCGATCTTGATCACAACTATATCCATGTTAACCCGTAAACCGGCCAATGATTACTAAATATGTTGATAGTGTCGGTGCAATCGCTTGCGTTGTAACCAAATAGGTCCGATTCGATGGTTTATTCGCGGATAAAAACGGGAAATAGACACAACACTGGCTGATATCTGTCTTTATTTTGCGCAAGATCAAAACAGTTTTAGTAACTGACGCCCTTATCGTGATGGTGTGTTGATCCGGCTTTATCAATAGAGTTATGAATATGAATAATTCTCACTTCTATTCGTGACTTGGCGTTTTAACTGCGTTAGCATGCTGCCATCAATTTTTGCGAGGAAAGGGCTATGCAAGCTTTTCGTTCATTTTTCCAATTCATTCTTTTAACCGTTTCTTTGGTATTAAGTGGTCACGCTGCTGCAAAAACCATCCACCATGCCATGGGCACCGTTGAGATTGACGGTGTGCCGCAGCGTGTGGTTGTGCTTGGGCAAGGCAGCCTCGATGTGCTTGACCGCCTGGGGGTTGAACCTGTAGGTGTGGTGAAATCATTGATGCCAGATTACTTAGCAAAAACTTACCAAGATGATAAGTATGTAGCGGTAGGGACCGTTAAAGAGCCTGATTATGAGGCAATCTTTACGGCGAAACCGGATTTGATCATCGCAGAGGCGCGTATGGCGTCGCTGATGAGTGAATTAGAAGAAATTGCGCCAACCATTATGTTCCAAGCCGATTATGACCATTATTGGCAGAGTGTTCAGCAAAACTGGCGCATGCTGGGTAATGTCTTCGACAAACAAGAAAAAGTGGAAGCCATTATCGACCAGGTAAATACCAAAATTGCACAAACACATGAAAAAGCGGTGGCAGATAACTTCAACGCGCTTATGGTGATGAGCAACGGCAGTAAAGTGGCGATGTTTGGTGAGAAAAGCCGCTTTGGTCTGGTTTTTGACGAGCTGGGACTAAAACCTGCGAAAAGTGATGACGTAGAAGTGGCTGGCTCTCACGGCAACCTGATTTCTTTTGAATACATTGCCGATGCCAATCCAGATGTGTTGCTGGTGCTTGATCGTGAGCAAGCGATTGGTGAGGGACAGGGAAAAGCCAAAGCGCGTTTCGATAACCCATTGGTAAATAAGACACCGGCGCACCAAAATCAACGTATCAGCTACTTAGATCCAACCGCTTGGTATATCACCATGGCTGGGATGACGGCGATGGATAAAATGATCGACGATGTCAATCGCGTACTTTAATCGTTTTTGATGACGCATCGCTTTCTTTATAGATCGCTTTTTTACAGATAAAAGTTGACCCGGGCTTCTCCCGGGTCTTTGTGGTTTCAGACCCAACGGTAGTCGTGTTGTGAAGTATCTTTCTATTCCTATCCTTATGGTGCTGGCGCTATTGTCGATATCTATCGGTGTCGCCCACGTTTCTTTGGATAGTTTGTGGGCCGGTGATTCAGAAGCCTGGACCATTTTTACCACCAGTCGTATTCCGCGCCTGCTGGCTATTTGTCTTGCCGGGGCTGGGCTGAGTGTGGCCGGCCTGATTATGCAGCAGATTTGTCAAAACCGCTTTGCCTCCCCAGATACCACGGGCACTATTGATTGTGCGCTGCTTGGCTATGTGGTTACGCTCGTGGTTTTTAGTGGTGCAAACCAATGGCTTGACCTGACCGTGATTGTCGGTACGGCGATGGCAGGTACTTGGCTATTTGTCCGTTTCTTACAGCGCCTCAAATTTAAAAATACCGTGCTTGTTCCTTTGATCGGGATTATGTACGGCAACGTGGTTTCGTCTCTTACTCAGTTCCTGGCTTACAAATACGATTTGATTCAAACCTTACAAGCGTGGACGGTGGCCAATTTTTCATCGGTGTTGGCGGGGAATTATGAAATCTTGTTTGTTGCCATGCCTGTATGTGCCGTGGCCTATGCCTATGCGAGCCAATTTAGCGCCGCCAGTATTGGAGAAAGCTTCGCCAAGAATATTGGTTTGGATTATCAAAAAGTGGTGCTGTTTGGTGTCATGGTGGTTGCCTTGTTGTCGTCGGCCGTGGTGATGATCGTCGGTGTGATCCCTTTTCTTGGCCTGATTGTGCCGAATGTTGTCTCATTGTTCATGGGCGATAACATTAAGCGTAATTTGCCTTGGACCGCCTTTTGGGGGGTGGTACTGGTCTTAAGTTGCGATATTTTAGGCCGCGTAATTATCTTCCCTTATGAAGTCCCTATTGCCATGATCATTTCGATTTTGGGTGGTGTGGTCTTTATCTACTTAGTGATGAGGGATAAAGCCAATGCGTGATGGACTCAAACTTTCTCTTGTTGCGGTGGGCGTTTTACTGGTCGCCGGTTATTTCTTAGGGCATGGCCTTACCGCGGATAATTATGCTTACTTTCTTTCTAGGCGTACGCCGAAGGTGCTTTCGATTGCGCTGGCAGCGATCGCAATATCGGCCTCTTCATTAGTGTTTCAAACCATCACCAATAATCGAATATTGACGCCCTCAATTCTTGGTTTTGATAGTTTGTACGTCTTATTGCAAACCCTGTTACTGGTGATCTTTGGTTCAACCAGTCTGTTTTTGGTGAATGCCTATTTAAACTTTGCGGTGAGTGTGGCATTGATGACGGTGACGGCGAGCGTGCTATTTACGCTGTATTTTCGTCGGCATCGCGCTAACGTCTATACCTTGCTGTTAATTGGTATCGTACTCGGGAGTGTGTTTGGCAGTGTTAGCCAGTTTTTCACCTTATTAGTTGACCCCAGTGAATTTGCGGTACTTCAAGATGCCATGTTTGCCAGTTTCAACAATGCGAATCGCGATCTGGTGTATATCAGTGTGCCGGTGTTAGGGCTGTGTTTGTTGGCGCTTTACCGCTATGCCAATCAGCTGGATGTTTGCTTACTTGGTGAAGATAATGCCACCAGTTTAGGCGTCGATATGCGCGGACTGACACTGAAGGTGATGGTGATCATCGCCATCATGATTGCGGTATCGACGGCTTTGGTCGGGCCTGTATTGTTCTTTGGTTTGATTGTGGTCAGCCTTGCTCGGCAAATGTTTGTGAGCTATCAGCATCGTTTTTTGATTCTTGCGACCAGTGTATTGGCAGTTTTTTTGTTGTTAACCGGTCAGTATGTTGTTGAGCAGTGGTTCGGGTTTGAAACCACTGTCAGTGTGATTATTAACTTTGTTGGTGGAAGCTATTTCTTGTACCTGCTAACGAAAAACAAGTTTTAACCATTATGATTGAATTAATTGGATTGTCGAAAGCCTACGGGCAAACCCAGGTGGTAAATCAGGCCAGTGCGTTGTTCCCACCGGGTAAAGTGACCGCGATAATTGGTCCAAATGGTGCGGGGAAAAGTACGCTGCTCTCTATGGCGAGTCGACTCACTGACAGTGATGCAGGTGAAGTCTTGATTGGCGATAAACCGCTCAGTGAATGGAGCAATGAGGCATTAGCAAAAAGGCTGGCGGTGTTGCGGCAGGCGAATAATGTCAATATGCGCTTTCGTGTTCGTGAGCTCGTGGCATTTGGTCGTTTTCCCCACTCTAAAGGGCGACTGACTGCAGATGATGATACGGTGATTGATGAAGCGTTAGCTCAATTAGGATTAACGGAGTTACAAGACCGCTTTATTGATCAATTAAGTGGGGGCCAACGGCAGATGGCATTCATCGCGATGGTGGTGGCACAAAACACCGATTATATCTTTCTTGATGAACCGCTTAATAATCTCGATATTCGTCACTCGGTGGCGATCATGAAGACGGTCAGAGACCTGGCACATCGATATAACAAGGCCGTGGTGGTCGTGATGCACGATATTAACTTTAGCGCTTGTTATGCGGACAATATGGTCGCGATGAAAGATGGTGAAGTGGTATCGAGCGGTCCCGTTGATGAGGTGGTGACCAAGCCAGTGATGGAGCGTATTTACGAGATTGAGTTTGAGGTTGAACAAATCAATGGTCAGCGTATTTGCCTCTATTATGGCGCGGCAACACCGGCGTTAGCTTTGGCACAGTAAACTGTATCCAGCCGCAAGAGCGGCTGGATACATCGTCACTAGTGTGATTTAGCGGTACTCGAGGTCTTGTTGCTGGTGGTCGGCGCTCGCGTCAGCCACCAGCTTGCCAATGAGCCGAGTGTCACCATCGCCACGCCTTGCCAGAAGGAGAGCGTCAGCTCGGTCGACAAGAGAATCGCTGATAAAAACGTTGATAGGATCGGGATAAAATAAGATAAGGTTGCTAAGAACACCAAATTGCCCTTAAGAATACCAAGGTTCCACAGCCCGTAACCTCCTCCCATTGCCGCACCGGCCACGAGCACATAAACTGCCTCCGACCAAGAACCGGAAAGCGCAGGCGCATCAGAGAGTGCAAAACCGACCCAGAGTGTGATGGCCGTTGCTATAAAGAACCACGTGATGCCGTTTTTTCCCTGCGCACTCATGCGGGTCAGATTACAATATATGGCCCAAATGATGGCGCCACTGAAAGCCAGGATATAGCTCAATGGGTTTGAGTGAATATTGGCGACTAAATGATGCCAAGAAACCCCCTGTTTGCCGCCTACTGTCCAGATAACGCCTAAAAACGCGATCATTAAGGCAGGATAAAGCCAAAGGCTGACTTTTTGGCGAGTAATAAGCACGGAAAAGAAGACGGTTAAGCACGGCCACAAATAGTTAATGACGCCCATTTCGATCGCTTGTGTGCGCGTATTAGCCCATGCTAGGGATAACGACAAGCATAATTCGTAGACCACGAATAACACGCCGCCGACAATCAAGTAGCGACGTGGAAAATCGCTGAGTTTGGGCGTACCGACAAAAACCACTAAGCAGAGCGCCGCGATAGTATAAATGGCGGCAGCGCCACCTACAGGGCCAAGTAATTCGGTCACGTGGCGGATCAATGCGACATTGCTGCTCCACAGTAGGATTGCACCACACCCTGCAAGCGTGTATTGATTCATAACAGGCAGTCCAAGCAAAAAAGCTTAAATTGCCTATCTTTTCGGCGTCTCGCAACCCTATTCAGCACCTTTTTGTTTGTTCGATACTTTGTTGGCAAGCAAGGTATCAAGTGGCGTGGGATAGTCGATTAAAAACCCTTGCACATAATGAATGCCGATCTCTTGTACGCGCGCGAGTTTTTCTTCATCAGACACCCACTCCGCGACAGTTTTATACCCCATGGTGTCACAGATACTGACGATAGATTCGAGGATCACTCGGTCAATGTCGTTTTCGTTATCGGTGAGGTTGGCAACGAACTGGCCATCCACTTTCACGACATCAACGTTAAAGAGTTTCAAGTAATGGAAAGAACATAGGCCGGCGCCAAAATCATCTAGTGCGATGTGAGCCCCATAGGCGCGTAACTCATCGATAAATGAAACGGCGGTATTTAAGTGGCTAATTAAGGCTGACTCTGTGATCTCGAAGCACAAGCGCTCAGCGGGAAAGACGGATGAGGCTAACAGGGCTTTCAAATGTGTTTGGAACTTGGGATCGCTGATTGAGTGCGCGGAGAGGTTGAGATTAAATTTAAGGCCAGAGTCGGCCAATTCTTGGGCGCGAGTATTGAGCACATAGTTGGCCACCCACGCATCAATGTCACGAATGTAACCAAAGGTCTCTGCGGCGGGGATAAATTGCCCCGGATTCATGATATTGCCATCCGTGTCAATCATCCGCACTAATAGTTCATACCAGTGTTCAATGGTTGGTCCTTTCGCGGGAGCGACTTGTTGACCATACAGGGTAAATCGATCCTCAGCCAATGCGCGGGTAATTTTTCCGACCATTTGCATATCGTTGTGGCGGCCTTGGGCGAAGCCTGATATATCGTTATAGTCGACGATTTGTCCACGGCCCGCTGACTTCGCTTCATACATGGCAACGTCAGCGCGGCTCATTAAGTCGGACAGAGTTAAGGCGTCATCACCGATATTGACTAAGCCGACGCTGGCACTGATGGCGAAAATCCGCTCTTCATAAGAAAAAGATAGATTCTCGAGCCGACTGATTAAATCGGCAATTGTCTGTTTGGCATCCCGCATATTGCAGTGTGTGAGGAGGACTGCAAATTCGTCGCCGCCGAGTCGTGCAACGGTGTCATCACTGCGAATGTTATCAGCCAATGCTTGAGACACTTGGCAGAGAACATCGTCGCCCGCATGGTGGCCGACAGAATCGTTGATGATTTTGAACAGGTCGAGATCGACAAAGGCAAGTACCGACGGGGTATCGTCATGGTGTTGTGTAAGGTGCCTTTCCATGATGGTTTCAAAGGCCCGGCGGTTCGGTAAATGTGTCAGTGGATCGTGGTTAGCGTTGTAGTCGAGTTGCGCCATTAACGCATGTTCTTCAGACACATCACGTAAAATATACACATAGCCTTGATGACTGGTTAACGGCGATACTGCCACGGAGACATAGACGCGCTCCTCATTGGCTAACACAAGCTGGTAGGCATCTTTTATCTGTGTTTCAAAAAAGGTCGCGGTTTGATTGTTATGTAAACTCGAAAGCAACACGCGCTGTTGTTGACGATACAGTTGGAAAATGTCGTCGATGGTTTGTCCAAGGGGTCGAGCCTCACCATTGAGAGTCAGTCGCTGCGCCGTATGGTTGAGATAGGCCAAATGACCCTGGTCGTCGGTGGTGATTACGGCATCGTTGATGGAATTCATCACTACGTTTAATTGTTCGCGCTCTTGGGCAAGGGTTTGGTTGAGTTCATTGATTTCAGTATTGTCCCAGTTGGCGCCAATCAATCGTATGGTATTGCCGCTATCATCGATTTGTACACTGGCAAGGGCACGCAGGTAACGCGCTCGACCGTGAGTATCGAGAATCCGGAATTGGGTATCGATACGTTGTTGATATTTGAGGGCTTTGCCGAGTATACGCTTGACCCTATCGGCATCATCTGGATGGAGGCGATGTTGCCAAGTGGCCAATGTTTCTTTACCGTCAGAGACGGGTATATCGTAGAGCGCATACATCTGCGCATCCCATTCGAGCGTGTCGTCTGCGACGTTGTACTCCCAAATACCAATGTTAGCCGCTTTGGTCGCGGCTTCAAGGCGGCGGCGTAAGGTATCGGTTTGTTGGTTGGCTAGGTGCTGTTCGGTGACATCGATTACCGTACTTAGCACGGTTTCTGTCTCTTCACCGGTTTGTCGCGCCGACGCTTGCCGTAGATATCGGTAATCTCCCTGATCATTTTGAAAGCGAAATACTTCGATCATACGATCAGTACGCCCTTCAACCAGCAGGCGCATGGCTTGCTCCCAGCCGTGTAAATCGTCTGGATGGATTCGGGCGGTCCAGGCTTGGTAGGTTTGGATGCTTTTTGCACTGATCCCCAATAGTGGCGCCGACCAACCTGAAAACAAAATAACGCCAGTATGAACATTCAGTTCAAATACGGCGAGTTTGTTGATATCTAAAGCAAAACGCCAACGTTCTAGCCAGCGTTTTTGCTCTCTCTGTGCCGCTTTCAGTGCATTAATGTCTTCGACTTGACTGATGAGATGCGTCACATGGCCGGCATGTTTGTCACGGACCGCAGTGACAGAGAGCCTTCCCCATACTTGCTCCCCATCCGCGCGCAGGAAGCGCTTCTCCAGCCGTTTATTATCGGTATGACCCATGATCAGTTCATTAAAATAGTCTTTTAATGCCGCTTGATCTTGCTCGCGGGTAAAAATAGAAACATGGGAGCCAAGCAATACACGCGGTTCACAGGCAAAAAACTGCGCAAGGCTCGCGTTAGCGTCTTGAACGATGCCGCGAGGGTCGAGTATGGCCATACCAATAAGGGAGTTATGCATCGCTTGGGTTAATAACGCATGTTGCTCCAGATGATGCTTTTGATGACGTCGATAGCTATATGCGAATTGTGTCATTATCACCCCGACCATCATGGCGGCACCAGCCATCGCCATGCGAGACAGTGAGGCTTTTTGATCCGCTTCTACTTGAAATGTCAGTGCACCGAGGGCGGATAAAATGTCAAAGCTTAGTAATGTTAACGCGATACAGCCTAAACCAATCAGACGACTTTGCAGTGTTGCCGCCAACAAAAACAGCGCTGTGAGCGCCAAAAACGGGTGAGGTGAAAGATATAACAACAGGCTGATTGTACTGATCGCGGCCAAGCACAGGGCTATCAAGGCGATCCAAAACGTGCTCGATTTCGCAAGTCGATCATTAGGTCGTTCGCTGAGGTTCTCTTTGACGACTAACAAGAGAGGAAATAGGGCGACAAAACCGACAAATTCGCTAATAAACCACCGAAGTACTAAGTAATCGAACGGTTGATGGGTTCCTATTGACTGAACACTGGCACCGAGTGTCGCACCAAATAGAGGGCTGATGATAAGTGTGGGCGCTAAACCTCGAATAAAGGGCCACATACTCTCGAACGGGTTACCGTAACGTTTGTACGTTAATCGGTAAATGGTGCAACCTAATCCGGCGGTTGCAGTGTTGACAGCCGCCATGCTGGCACTGAGTGAAGCGGGAATCCCCATCATGGTATCGGCATAAAAGACGCCGGTGAAAAAGCCTGCGGCTGCGACAAGCCTCACGTAGCCTGAAAAGCAGCTAAACCCGAATGCGCCGGCAGCCGATACGTACCAAATCACGGCGAATTGTTCGCTTTCTGGCAGCACCGCTAATGAGAACCATACCAGCGAAAAGCTCATCGTGACTAAAATAAAAAAGGCCTGAATCGATTGGCGAATTCGTCGATGGGGGATCATGGTTCTCTCATTAATAACAATAATCTAGGGAGAGCTTAGCGCATTTTGCGTGGGATTTAATCACGTTTGTGGTAATTATCATACAAAGACACTCTCGATGTTTATGAGTCGCATTTATTTTTGTATCGCAACTGCGTCGCAACAGTTAATCCCCAAGATGTTAGACATACGGCTTTAGTCTAAATTTGATCGTGTTCACCGCGATGACCCAAAAAATATGGCATCTGTAATGGACCAAGGCTGAAAGTCTCTCGGTATTAGCAGGTGTCTGTAACCGTTAGGTTTTTAGCGTACTGAGTGTGCTAATCCGTTCCAAAGATAAGGATTATAGGTGGAAAATGACAAGGATCGTAGTGGATAACAAAATGGGATTTTGGGTCGCATTTGGCGTCGTTTGTGCGCTGTCTATATTTGGAGGATGGGTTGTAGTATCGGCGCAATTTACATGGGTTGTGTTGATATTGGCCTGTCAAGCTGTGGGCATAGGTCTTGCCGTAAAGCTCTATCTGTTCCCGCGACACGAGCAAGAATCTGCAGTTGAAAACGCTACACTAGACATTCCTACTGAAACCGTTGGACGATTAGCAACGCGTGCCACAATGAACGCGATGACGGCCGCAGAAGTCTCGCATCGCTCTGACATTTTAACGGCTCGTTTGACAGAGCAGTTTTCTGCGGTGGTAGAGATTACCGATAAAGCGCAACATATTGAGCAAACTCTTTCGCGTGCTTGCCAAGTCGAGACTGAATCGGTTGAGCAAGTGACTCGTATGCGGGATCTTAGTCAGCAGGGTGTAAATGAACTGACCGCATCCATTGCTGAGATGCGAGATATTAACCAAAAAACCGCCGAAACGGTTGCGCGAATTGAAGCTCTGGACGCCAACGTCAATAAAGTCAGTGCCGTCGCACAAGTTATTGATGATATCGCCGAACAAACAAACTTGCTGGCATTAAATGCCGCAATAGAAGCCGCTCGAGCTGGTGAGCAGGGGCGTGGTTTTGCGGTGGTGGCTGATGAAGTACGACAGCTTGCGCAGCGGACTTCACAGAGCACAAGTGAAGTCGCGACAATCATAAAACACATTATGGCAGAGTCGAGTAATGTGATGGCACATATTCAAGCCTTGTCATCCGATGTCGAGTCAGGCACTGAAAATGTTGAGCGTGTCGGGCACATTTTAACCGAGCTTTCTTCGGGAGCCGATCAGGTTGAAGAAGCGGTAAAAGAGATAGCCCATGGGTCATCACAGAATAGCGCCAGTTTAGAGCAAATTGCATCCGCGCTGGTACAGGTCCGATCTGGACTTGAAATCAGTGATGAGCAAGTCACGGTCTTGAGTAAAGAAGCCGAGGGATTAATGGATACCGCAGAAAAAACCAATGCGGTTTTTGCTGAGCTCTCCGATGCTAGCCCTCATCAGCGTTTTTTCAAAGCGGCGAGTGTATGTCGAGATCGGATTGAAGCGGCTTTTGAACAGGCCCTTGCGAAGGGCGAGATTAGTCCTTCCGATTTGTTTGACCGCCACTATCAACCCATTGCCAATACGCATCCACAAAAATACACCACCCGTTTCGATACGTTTTGTGATCGATTATTACCGCCGATTCAAGAGCCTATTTTGGACATCGATGACAATATTGTTTACGTGATAGCCAATGACACGAACGGTTATGTTCCTACGCATAATCAACGTTTTTGTCAGCCATTAACCGGTGATTATGCGCAAGATATCACCGGTAACCGGACTAAACGCTTATTTGATGACCGTACAGGTAGGCGTTGTGGGCAACATACTGATACCATGCTGCTGCAAACCTATAAGCGCGATACCGGTGAAGTCATGCATGACCTTTCTGTCCCGCTCTTTGTTGCAGGTAAACATTGGGGCGCAGTGAGAATGGGATACTACCCACCGGTATCAGCAGAATGAGCGAAAAGGAGTAGCAATGAATCCAGTTGCGATTGTAACCGGGGCAAGTGGCGGCATTGGCCGCGAGACGGCGAAGTTATTGGCACAGCGTGGTTATGCCATTTGCATCAACTATTTGAGCAACAGTGAATCTGCTTTTGCGCTTGTTGATGAACTTCAAGCGATTGGAGTAAACGCGATCGCCGTTCAGGCCGATGTGTCGAGTGAAGAAGGTGTCAAGCGGTTGTTCAGTGAAGCGGATAACCGCTTAGGGAATATCACCGCATTGGTGAATAATGCCGGTATCATGTTGCCGCAATCGTCTGTCAGCGGTATGGATGCGGAGCGGATCAACGCGATGTTTCAAGCCAATGTTACCAGTGCCTTTTTGTGCTGCCGAGAGGCGGTGCATCGCATGGCGCAATCTCGTGGTGGTAACGGCGGCGCTATCGTTAATGTTTCCTCCGCCGCGGTTAAAACCGGATCACCCAATGAATACGTTGATTATGCCGCGACCAAAGCCGCATTAGACACACTGACTATGGGGCTAGCGAAAGAAGTGGGCCGTGAAGGGATTCGTGTCAACGCAGTGCGCCCAGGTCCAATTGATACCAATATGCATGCGGCAGGAGGAGAACCTGATCGTGTCGCGCGTGTGGCTGATAATATCCCGCTTGGTCGTGGGGGGTCGACGCTGGAAGTAGCAGAAATGATTGCTTGGCTGCTGTCAGATAATGCATCTTATTCGACGGGTAGTTTATTTGATGTTGCTGGTGGCATGTAGTCTGCCGTATTTCGATGATATCACCGCGCGTTATGTCGCGCGGTGGTAATCTATATCGTAACGACCGTTGTTTGGCACCCTGCTATGAGCGGTTAAAAGCCGATACTGGTACCGACACTCACGGAGCTCGTTTCGGCATCGCCGCGATCGGCATAGGTGAGCTCAAAGTTCATTTTAGGACCGACAGTCGGTTGTAACTCAAAGCCAACCGTTCCGCTGGCGCCCCAACCGATGTCTTTATCCGTCCCAAATTCGGTTTGATAGTAGTTTCCCCCACCACGCAGGTAGACACTGCCGATCGTCATAGGGAAGTTAACTTGTACGCCAACGGGAATATAGGTGGACGTCAACGTTGTTTCTGTACCATTGGCGTTATCAAAGTCGGCACTGGTTTCACCATACCCTGAATACAGGCTGGTATAATCGGTCAGCCGCCACGTGCCATTCACTTCCCAGGTGTGACCTGTCTCTGTTTGAGATCCGTATTTAACATCGGTAACACTGGCGCTAGCGCCGATACTGAGTGGCGATGTTTGGGCCTGTGCTGCTGTGGCGAGTAACATGCCCGCACAAAGCGTAGCAAGCGATAAGCGTTTGGTCATAATAACAATCCTTTTGGCCGAGATTCGCCTGACGTGTTTTCTCATTATAAAACGGTAACGGCGAGTAGACACCAAGCTTGAGTAATATTTGCGCTGTAGCGCTAGGTCATATTAAAGAATCTGCGCAATCGATTTTAACTCCCCGCCAGCAGTGCTATTGTATTGCCCCTTGTGTACCAGCATGACGCCATGCGTGTTTGTTTCTCAAAGGGCTTTAAACATGAAATTTGCAGTTCTCGATCAAGCGATTTACGACCACCTTTACCGTGATATTGAAGCCTTTCGAATCACGTTTGATTTGCCTTGTAACGATCCAACCTCATTAGATGACAAAGCAGATGATCTTCATACGGCATTGGCGGTTGAGGAGATGACCGAACTGGCTGAGGCTGACTCACTGGTTGAACAAGTTGATGCTATCGTCGACAGTGTTTATGTCCTCATGGGACGCGCCGTACAGATGGGGTCGCGCGGGTATCGTGATCAACTTGAAGTCAGTTATATGATTGATATTTTATTGCAAATTGCTAATCGACTCGGGATCGATTTCATAACCTGTTGGGATGAAGTGCATAGCAGTAATATGAGTAAAGTTTGCCGCGATGCGCAGGCGTTCGCGGATACCCAAGCCTACTATGAGAAAAAAGGCATTGAGGTTGTGGCAAGCCCGAAAGATGACGGGATTATTGCCAAATGCGCAACAGATGTGACGGTTGACGGTAAATTGATTCGTCAAGGCAAGGTCATGAAGTCCGTGTACTATCGCCCGGCTGATCTTGCAAAATGTGTAATGGCCGAATTGGCTTAAATTCACGCGATATACGCTAGCGTAACGCCGCTTTTTCTATAAAAAGCGGCGTTTTTTCGTCATGGGCTCAGAGCTCATTTATCACACGCCTACGTAAATTGAGTAAAAGCTCTCCATTGAGCCTATTGTGCAGGCTTGTCATTAAAGTTTTGCAAAAGTGTCTTGTTTTCTTACAAAGATTGCTTCTCATTTCATTTATAATTTTGCCTTTAGTCCTGATTTGGGTCTAAGTTAAAAGCTTGTGAGTCCTCTAAAGTAGGCAGCACATTTTTTAGTGTAACTGCTCTATGTGTTGAACGCCTCACGTGGAGCGGCTCACGCTTTCGTTATAAATCTAGGGAGAACATCGTGGAACATCCTTTCTCACTTGAAGGTAAAGTCGGCATTGTGGCGGGCCTGGCGAATGAAAATAGCATTGCCTTTGGCTGCGCCCAAGCGTTACACCAAGCAGGCGCAGACGTACTGGTGACGTATGGGTCACCTAAGGCAGAGCGCTTTGTCACCCCCCTGAAGCCGTCAATGGGGGATCCTGAAATGATGTTGTGTGATGTGCAAGATGACCACCAATTGGATGCGCTATTTGCGCGTGCCAAAGAAAAATGGGGGCGGATTGATTTTGTTGTTCACTCGATCGCGTTTGCGCCGTTAGATGATTTACACGGTCGGGTGGTGGATTGCTCTCGAGAAGGCTTTTCGCTCGCGATGGATATTTCCTGCCACTCGTTCATTCGCATGGCTAAGCGGGCAGAGCCTCTGATGTCAGCTGGGGGCTCATTATTTAACATGTCGTACTATGGCGCAGAAAAAGCCGTGGATAATTACAACTTGATGGGACCGGTTAAAGCCGCGCTCGAATCGACCACGCGCTATCTCGCCGCTGAACTTGGGCCGCAAGGTATCCGTGTTCATGCCATTTCTCCAGGCCCAATTCGTACGCGTGCCGCCTCTGGATTAAAAGAATTTGAAGCGTTGGCGGTAGACGGTGAAACGCGATCGCCGTTACGTCGACTGGCAACGGTACAGGATGTGGGGAATGCGGTTGTTTATCTTACCGCTGATGCAGGGCGTGTACTGACAGGGCTAACGCACTACGTCGACGCCGGTCATCATCTTCGTTTTTAAATCAGCGTATTTTTCGACGTTATAGACGATTAAGGAGCTTACTATGACAGGGACACATAACGAGGAGGTCATCGAGAATAAGACGTACGATGAAATTTCAATCGGTGATGAGGCGTTTTTAGAAAAACGTTTAACCATGGAGGACATTAAGCTTTTTGCGATAATGTCCGGTGATGTCAATCCTGCTCATGTGGATGATGACTTTGCCAAAAGCAGCCGTTTCCAAGAGATTATTGCCCATGGCATGTGGGGCGGCGCATTGATATCAACGGTGCTCGGTACCAAGTTACCCGGGCCTGGGACGGTTTATTTAGGCCAAACGTTGGCCTTTAAAGCACCGGTCATGCTTGGCGACGTACTTCGAGTAATCGTACGCGTCGACCAAATGGACGATAAACGCCATCATATTGTGTTTGCCTGTCGCTGCGAAAATCAACGCGGCGATACGGTCATCGAAGGCGAAGCACGCGTATTAGCCCCCACTAAAAAAGTAAGCCGTCAACGGACAGTTATGCCAGAAGTGCGCTTGTCTGAGCGTGGGCAGTTACACGCGATTCTTACCGCAGCGGATCATCCTGATCCCATGCATACGGCGGTCGTCCACCCCGTTGATGACAGTTCTATTCGTGGCGCGGTTGCGTCGGCAAAACAGCAACTAATCATTCCAACGCTGGTGGGGCCAAGAGATAAAATTCTCGCCGCTGCAGACACCGCCGAAGTGGATATTCAGGACTTCGAAATTGTCGATACTCCGCATAGTCACGCGGCTGCAGAGCGCGCCGTGCAAATGGCACGAGCGGGTCAAATTGAAGCATTAATGAAAGGCGCGTTGCATACTGACGAACTGTTGCACGAGGTTGTCAAACGTGAGGGAGGATTGCGTACTGAACGTTGTTTAAGCCATGTAATGGCATTCGATGTTCCGACCTATCCAAGACCGTTATTTATTACCGATGCTGCGATCAATATTTACCCAGGGCTCGCGCAAAAGCGCGATATCATTCAAAACGCGATTGAGCTGGCGCATGCGATCGGGAACGCCCATCCGCGAGTGGCCATATTGTCAGCCGTTGAAACGATTAATCCGAAGTTGAATGCGACGATTGATGCTGCCGCGCTGTGCAAAATGGCTGAACGTGGTCAGATCACGGGTGGGGTCCTTGATGGCCCACTGGCCTTTGATAGTGCCGTTTCTGAGGACTCGCGTGCAACAAAAGGTATTGAGTCGCCAGTGGCAGGGCGTGCTGATATCTTGATGGCTCCCGACCTAGAAGCGGCCAATATGCTGATGAAACAACTCAGCTATCTTGCCGATGCCAAAGGCGCTGGTGTCGTGGTGGGCGCAAGAGTGCCCATTATGTTAACCAGTCGAGCCGATGACGCTTTAACGCGAATAGCGTCAAGCGCGCTAGCGTTATTACTGGCGGACTATCAACGAAAATCGCTCGATAAGTCGCGTGTCTAGTGGATGATGAAAAATATACTCGTAATCAATAGTGGTTCGTCGAGCCTAAAGTTTGCGTTGTTCGACGCTGGCGAAATGTCTAATTCTGACAACACGGATCAGCAAGTCTGTGTATTTCGGGGGCAGTTCTCTGGACTAGGGACAGAACGAACCGCGGTGATCATGCATGCCGGGAATCATACCTATGCCACTGCTCCGGCTGAGGCCAACGATCATCAGGCGGCTATTATGTCGTTACTCGATTGGTTAGGGCAGCATAATGTGCTCAAACGCCTCATTGCGGTCGGACATCGTGTGGTTCATGGGGGGATGTACTATGATTGTGCCACCCGCCTGGATCCGGATAAAGTGACGCTACTGGGCGCATTGACGTCTTTGGCGCCATTGCATCAACCTTATAGCCTCGCACCCATTCGAGCGCTAGACGAGCGATTGCCAGGTACGCCTCAAATTGCCTGCTTCGATACCGCCTTTCATGCGAAGCAGCCTTTAGAGGCTCGCCAATTTGCGTTGCCTTATGCGATGTACGATCGCGGCTTTCAACGGTACGGTTTTCATGGGCTTTCCTATGATTATATTTGCCGTTGCTTACCTTCCATGATTCCTAATTATGATCCCCAAGCACGTGTGATTGTGGCCCACTTGGGTAACGGTGCCAGCTTATGTGCGATCCAAGCAGGACAGAGTATTGCATCGACCATGGGGTTTACAGCGCTAGAAGGGTTACCCATGGGGACGCGCTGTGGCGCAATTGATGCCGGATTGGTTTTACATCTCATCGGTGAAGAAGGAATGACGGTCGCTGAGGTGAGCAAACTCCTTTACAAGGAGTCTGGCCTGTTAGGCTTGTCTGGGATCAGCAGTGATATGCAAACATTATTACGTAGTGATAAACCCAGAGCCCAGCAGGCGATCGACCATTATTGTTATCGTATCGCCCGAGAGATCGGGAGTTTGACTGCCGCCTTGGGAGGACTCGATCATTTGGTGTTTACGGCGGGTGTTGGCGAGCATGCAGCACCCGTACGAGACAGTGTCGTGCGCCAATGTGGTTGGCTTGGCATCAGGTTAGATGCATCGGCGAATCAACTGAACCAAATCTGTATCTCAGCCGCTGACAGTGAGGTGGGCGTTTGGGTGATCCCGACCGATGAAGAACGCGTGATCGCGATGGATTGCCTTGATTTATTGCGTTGACACTAGGCTATTCAGAGGCAAGAAAACGATTTTCTCAATCTTGTTCTTCTGACGCGTGATGCTGCAGTCGAAAAGGGAATGCTCGAAAAAGCTAAAAATGTGATATTCCATACAAAGTTATCTCTTTCAGTCCACGACTGGGCGTGAAATGCGTATCCTTAGCGCCGACAAAGGATGTAAGGATAACACTATGATGCGCGGGTTTTGGGTGGGGTTATTGATACTCAGCCTAACAGGATGTGCACAAAAGCTGGGACGGCCGTTTGATATAAAAAATCTTGCGAAATCAGATATGGATTTGATTACCGATATTCATATCGCCGAAATTCGTCAGATCACCGAACGACTATTGATCAAGCTCTATAAACGTAATCCCAGAGAGCTAAAAAAAGTGCCCGGAATGACTATCGACCAACGCGTTCACCAGCTAATGGCGGAGCAGCGTCCCCAGAATGGATTCCGTGAGCTGGGTGGAATGGACGGCATTGCATTGTTGCCGCTGGCATTTTCTACTGAGTTCGAGGGTGATCGTGTATTCGCACTGATGGCCGGTGTCACTGGGATGATAAGCGCTAGCTATAATCACCAGACTGAGTTCTTCTTACTCGATGATATTGATCAGCAAAAGCTTTATAACTGTGCACGTAACCTTGAAAAAATTGCGTGGCTGTTAAATAACCGTCGTGATGATCAAGATCATTTGCTGCTGCTCAGTAACGGCATGAATGCAAATGGTGTCCCCAATTATAGTTATGAGCGCTTACTGAGTCAGATGATCTTGATCCAAGATATGATGGCACTGATGGTGGCGGACAGTACCAATCGTAATATCAATCAAGTGGTACACAGTATGGCCTCTATGACCTTTTTCCCGATTTGAACGCCACCGCTACAGGCCTACCACGCAATGGTGTTTCCTTGATAATCTAAAAAGTGTCCGCTTTGGCTGTCGGTGAGTGTATCGAGAACTTGCTTGAGCCCTTGCGCCGAGATGTCGGCGGTAATCAGCGCATTAGGACCGCCCATTTGGGTTTGTACCCAGCCAGGGTGTAGGGCGACGGTGCGAATCCCTTTTGGTCGTAAATCAATTGATAAGCTTTTGACGACTGCGTTTAGAGCGGCTTTGGAGCTTCTGTAGATATAACCCCCTCCTGATTGATTATCGCTCATACTCCCCACCTTTGATGAGATGAAGGCGAAAATAGGAGTATGTCCGCTATTGTTGGCAAGCGTGAGATGTAGGATAAACGACTCAGCCATGACTAGTGGCGCAATGGTATTGACCGCTAACACCTCTCGCCACGCCTCTGTGTCCGTTTCTCCTAGCTGATAGCCTTTGGGACCATATTGACCGGCATTATTGATCAGTAAGTGAATGGGCGTGTCACTGAGGTTTGATGCAAGTTGTTGCACTGCGGCGTGGTCTGTCACGTCCAACGCCTGTGTTGTCAGTGAGGCATAGTGATTTTTTAGCGTCATTAAATGCGGCGCGGAACCCGGAAAGCGGCAACAAGCAATAACACGCCAGCCATGTTCAAGATACCGCTCGGTAAGGGCTAAGCCGATTCCGCGATTCGCGCCAGTGATAAGAAGTGTCGGGGTCATAAAACGCTCAATGTTGTAGATGGATATCACGTCATTATATGACTAATCCACCATCAACTTTAAGTGTTTGACCTGTGATAAAGCTCGCGTTGTCGCTGGCAAGAAAACTGATCGCATTCGCGATGTCTTGTGCGGTACCCATTCGCCCGAGTGGTGTCTTCCCTTTCATCATGTCGATGACTTTATCTGGTAAGTTGGCGGTCATAGGCGTTTCGATAAATCCAGGTGCGACACAGTTGGCGCGAATTTGTGCGCCATGACGAGCGAGCTCTTTTGACCAGGTTTTTGTCATTGCGATGACACCTCCTTTTGATGCGGCATAGTTGGTTTGGCCAATATTGCCATCGGTACCGACCACTGACGATAAACTGACAATCGCGCCATGCTCTTGAGCGAGCATCAGCGGTGTTATCGCCTGTGTCATGGTAAATACCCCTTTAAGATTCACATCAATGACAGCATCCCAATCCTCTTCGCTCATTTTGGTTAGCAAATTATCACGCGTGATCCCTGCGTTGTTAACGAGCACATCGATGACTGCGTTGTGTTGGTGCAGCGTCTGCACCCAGCTGGCGACAGCGTCTCTGTGGCAGACATCGAGCGCCACGGGTTTTATTACGGCATGGTTTTGCCAGTCTTGCATGTTATCTACAGTCCGGTCTAGCGCGTAAACGGTGTGTGCTCCCTGTTCGACAAATGTCTCGACGATGGAACGGCCAATACCTTGAGCGGCTCCCGTAATGACACAGTGTTTACCGGTCAGCATAGTTTTTCTCCTTGTTGTATTGATCAATAGGTTCTTGGGCGGTTGGTCATCTAAGCCTTTGCTTCTTCTCGCAACGTTGCGCCACTGAAAGATCAACGTGCAACAACTGGGCCAAAGGCAAGCGTCTTAAGCATACATTGTGATATCAATCTGAGGAGAAATAGGCTAAAATTTAATCAAGATGTCACCTTGTTTAAGAGAGGACCTATGCCGACGTCAATCAACTCGCAACCTTTGTCGCAGCAATATATGCAGCGTCAACGTGACCGTCAGGATGATCAGGTCAACGGCGGTCTCAATAACTCGATGAGTGTGCAAGAACGCGCTGAAGTCATCCGTAAAGAGCGGGAGGAGCAAAAAGAGACTGCCGCATCGAGTGAGCAGCGCGAGGATAAACGCGACTATCAAGCTTTAATTGATCGTGTTGCTGAGCAAGAGGCGCAAAAGACAAAAGCGGACGCGTACAATCAGCAGCAACAGGCATTGATGGACCAAGTTCAAAAAACGGTTACCCCCAACGCACAGCAAACCAGCTATAGCTTGAAGGTTTAAAGCTTGAAGATTTAGAGCTTGAAGGTTTAAACCTTGATGGCAGACGATGTTCAACAGGATCCCACCTGTAGACAGCGGGTTTCCCGACATTCTGCTCATCGGAAGCCATTATCAATCGGTCACGCCTCTCTTACCTACTTGGTTGGCCGTCGCTCTTCGTAGCGTCGGTGCGTTTATCTGAAATGCCCCGCCCTTTCTCCTGTTTTTGTTTCTTTTATGTAAACAAAGTGTATAGAGATTATTGAGTCTCTTTACATGCCATTTTGTTTTATCGCATTGATAAAAAACAACTTTTTGAGGCTTTCCCTTTCCTGTTCAGTAAGTATTACAGTATTGGTTAACAGTATTGTAACGACCTGAGCGTGCTGGATCACTAGTGCTTACTTTGGCGTCATGCTATTCCTACTGGCATCAACAAGGAGGAACCATTATGACATCCACACTGCAAAAACCGGTAAAAACCATTAACCCATTAGGGACAGATGGGTTTGAATTTGTGGAATATACCGCCCCCGATCAAGCTGGTATTGATGCGTTGAAAAGTCTATTTTCATTGATGGGTTTTGCTGAAATTGCCAAGCACAAACACAAGCATGTTTGGCTGTATCGCCAAGGCGATACCAACTTTATTGTTAATGGCGAACCCGAGTCTCAGGCACAAAGCTTTGCAGAGCATCATGGCGCGAGCGTGAATGCGATGGCATTCCGTGTGCAAGATGCTGTTCATGCAATTGCTTACGCGGCAAAACAAGGTGCCAAAGTGGTTGAGCCCAATATCGGTCCGATGGAGCTTAGCATCCCGGCGGTATATGGCATTGGCGACTCGTTACTCTACTTTGTTGATCGTTACGGTGATCAGAGTATTTACGAGGTTGATTTCGACTTCTATCCTGATTGGCAAGCGCGCCTTAAAGAAGCCGATGCAGGATTGAAGGTTATCGATCACCTGACGCACAATGTCGATATTGGCAACATGGATGTATGGGCTGATTTCTATGATCGTATCGCTAATTTCAAAGAGATCCGCTTTTTCGACATTGAAGGCAAAAAAACAGGGCTAAAATCTCGTGCATTGACTGCTCCGTGCGGAAAAATCCGTATCCCGATTAACGAATCCAGTGATGATAAGTCACAAATTGCCGAGTACCTAAAAGCGTACAATGGTGAGGGTATTCAGCACATTGCAATGACGACAGAGAATATATATCAAACAGTACGCACGCTGCGAGATCGGGGAATGGCGTTTATGGATACGCCAGAGACCTATTATGAGCAAGTGAATCAGCGTGTTAGCGGTCACGAAGAAAATATTGATGAGCTCCGTGATACTCGTGTTCTGATTGATGGTGACGCGGATACTGGCATCTTGCTACAGATTTTTACCAATACAGTTATTGGTCCTGTTTTCTTTGAAATTATCCAGCGTAAAGGCAATCAAGGCTTTGGTGAGGGTAACTTTAAGGCTCTGTTCGAATCGATTGAGCTTGATCAAATACGTCGCGGCGTGTTGGATTGATCGCTCAGAAAATAAAACCCTTCGCGCTCTTTAACCGGAGCGCCTTTTTGTCTACCTTTCCTTGTATCTAGCCGGATATTTTTCGCCCCAACGACGAACGGGCTCTATGCTTATAGGGCAAGCTCTTCGATTAAATAGGTGATTATGAAAGCAGGCAAAGCCATTTTACGCCATTCCTTATCAGTATCGTTGATGACGAAGCTGGCGCTATGCTGGGTAATACTCATCGCCTTATTCGCATCACTATTACTTTTTGCCGATTATCAATCCCATAAATCACAGGTCCAGCGCGTGTTACAAGATGTTGGCAGCCGTGATGTCCGCACCATGACTGATCACCTATGGCGAGTAGAAACACAAGCATTTGAACAACAAATTGAACAACTTATTGCACAACCAGAAATCGATTACATACACGTTTATGATGCTGACAGCACACAAATTGAACGTGGTGTAGAGCCAACTCAACAATCGATCCAGATGAGTTGGCCATTAATTGCCAAAAAAGAAGGCAATGAATATGTACTTGGCCAGCTTGATGTGGCCTCGAACTATACCGCATTACGTGCTTATCTAGGAGAGAGTGCGAAGTGGGCGTTTCTAGGTTGGTTGGGGGTTTCAGGGCTGGGCGTGATAGCGTCAATGTGGATAGTGCAACGGTATCTCACCGCACCATTATCGGCTCTGCACCAACAGGTGAATCAATGGGACAACGGCTTACCAAATCAAATCAGTGTCCCACCAGAATGTCGCGGTTGGTGGGGGTTTGAGGCGCGCTACAATGCTATGGTCACTCAATTTCGCCAAACGCTATCGCGGGTTGAGAACGAGAAGCTGGATGCCGAAAAGGCCAGCCACAAAAAAAGCGAGTTTCTGGCCAACATGAGCCATGAAATCCGTACGCCAATGAACGGCATTATCGGGATGGCATCGCTGCTGAAAAGTACGCGTTTGAATGATGAACAACAAGAGTTCGTTGAAATGCTAGAAACCTCCTCGATGTCGTTACTGGATGTGATTAACGATATCTTGGACTTCTCTAAAATAGAGGCAGGTAAGTTAGAGTTAGAACCATTAGAGCTCAATGTATTTGAGTTGGGTAAAGATCTGGAAAACTTGTTCACGTTGAGAGCTAAAGAGAAACACTTACAGTTTGGCTGTGAGATTGACCCAGAGATATCGCCCTTGCTGGTTGGTGACACACCGCGATTACGCCAAGTGATGATCAACCTAGTCGGGAATGCGATTAAATTCACTGAACAAGGCGAAGTCGCCGTTTCGATTACCAAAGTTCTTGATGAGGGAAACGCTTGTGTACTTCGTTTTCAAGTGAAAGATACTGGACCTGGTGTTCCGATTGAAGCGCAAAATCGTATCTTTGGTAAGTTTGAGCAAGGCGACGCTTCAGCAGCAACCGCAGGTGGTACTGGGTTAGGCCTCGCGATTTCTCAGCAAATTGTCAACCTGATGGGGGGGGCGAATCACCCTAGAAAGTGAAGTGGATGTGGGTAGCCTATTCTCGTTCTCGGCGCGCTTTGAATGTGCAGATGTGCCGCTTGCGACGCCCGTAGAGGCGTATTTATTCGCGGGCGCGCCAATGCTACTGGTTGATGACAGTCGTCTTAATATGCGGATTACAACCGCGCAACTGAGTAATCTCGGCTGTCAAGTGACCTGTTGTATGCATCCCGATGATGCGTTGCCGCTTATTAAAGAACGGCTTGATAGCCAATCTCCATTTAAAGTCGTTTTGCTTGATAAGATCATGCCCAAAATGGATGGCTTTAGTCTCGCCGAGCAAATTGTCACTGAATTGGGTGAGAGAAGCCCAGCCATTATCATGCTGACGGCTGCGCCTGATGTGATTGATAGACCGCGCATCGAGCGATCAGGCATTGAAGGTTATCTTGGACGCCCTTATCAATTTAATGATTTAAAAGCTAATTTAGTTCGGATCCTTCAACAAAGACAGCCCACGCTGGGTATTGTGCGTTCAACAGGAAAGGGGACATCACTGGCAGGGCTACATGTTCTCGTGGTTGAGGATTCCAAAGTTAATCAACGCGTTACAGAAGCTATGCTGACGCAGTTAGGCATCAATGTGCGATCAGCGGATAACGGCGAGCAAGCGTTAGCCCTTTGGAGCAGTCAGCCTTTTGACGCCATTTTCATGGACTGCCAAATGCCGGTCATGGACGGCTATGAGGCGGCAGCACTGATCAGGCGTAAAGCGTCTCGCACGGACCGAATCCCCATTATTGCATTAACTGCCAACGCAACAGCAGAAGATAAAGAAGCATGCTTAGCGGCTGGCATGGATGATTATATTGCTAAGCCTGTTCGACAACACGAACTAGCAACCATGCTAAGAAAGCATACGTTTACCACAGACACACAACTATTGACCAAAGAGTAAGCGAAATAGTCAGCGCTGTTACGCAAGTGTGATCTTAGTTACAAACATATCATAAAATACGAAGGATTCTTGGTGTGGTCTAACCTCTTTTCGTTAGGGTTCTAATCTTTGAGTGGGCTTGGCCCCAAACATAATTAGAAAGCAAAACGCAAAGAGGAAATATGAACAGAAAAAAACTGTTTTCAGGGGTAGCGGCTTTATTGCTAAGTGTCGGCGCTCATGCTGGCGAACTTAACGTGATGGCTTATAACATCATGCAATTGAGCAACCTACAAGATTGGGATCAAGCAGAACGAGCGGCTCGTTTACCGACTGCGATTGCCGACATGGATACCCAGCCCGACATCATTTTGGTTAGCGAAGCCTTCAACGCTGAAGCAGAGCAAGCAATGAACCAACTTGCCAACCTATATCCTTACCAAACGCCCAATGTGGGGCAAGATTGCAGTGGTGAGGGTTGGGATGCATTAACAGGAGATTGCTCTAACTCTCCTTTCGTCGTCCGGGGTGGCGTCACCATTATTTCCAAGTATCCGATTTTGACCCAGCAAGCGCACATTTATAATAACAGTTTACGGGGCAGCTGGGACTATCAAGCAAATAAGGGGTTTGCGTACGCTAAGATCGATAAAAATGGCGAGATCTTCCATTTGATAGGTACGCACTTACAAGCCACGCATGATGGCATGTCTGATGAAGAACACGAGGTTCGTTTAGGGCAACTTGGCGAGATCAAACAATTTATTAGCAACAAAGACATACCGACTGACGAACCCGTGATTGTCGGCGGAGATATGAATGTGGAATGGAGCCGTCAAGATGAAATTAAGGATATGAAAGCGGCACTTAATGGTGCACTGCGCTTCTCTGAGCCTGAAGTGACCTCTTTCTCCGCTGAACATAACTGGTTTACTAAAGCAAACGCGTATCACTTTGAGTATGATCTGAATTACAACACGACGTTAGATTATATTTTATGGAGTCGTGATCATGGCAAGCCTGTTAACCAGCCGCAAATGCAGGTTGTGCGCTTAAAAGCGAAGGATAGCTGGTACTGGGATTACTTAGAAGGTGAGTGGCCACAAGAAGCAGGACAAACCTATCATGATGGTTACTACAATGAGCTTTCTGATCACTATCCGGTAATGATTCAGTTTAAATATCAATAGTGTGATTGAGTGATCTCATTCAGTTTTTGCCGGAAAACGGCAAAAACTCGCTGGAAAAAACGGTGAGCCTTAGTTGGTTCACTGTTTATATGCTGCATTTAATATGCCCAGTAGCACCATGGTTGCAAGGCTGACGCAAGTGATGATGGGAAGAGGTGGATAATTAAGTGTTAATGTCGCTAATAGTGACGCGAATCCATATCCGAGCGTATGCGCCATAGCGATATAACCACTGACTTTCCCCGGTTCATTGTCGAGCCTTTGCATCGCTTGGCTAGTATAGGCAGGGATCAGCAACGCACAGGCCCCTGATATTACGAGCATAGCAACGATTAATGCGCCCAGGGTAGGGAGTAAAAGTAAGCTATAACCTGCAACTAAGCTGATTGCGCCGATGCCCAGCATGTGGTCGATGCTTAGACGCTGTTTTTTTACCACCAACACTTGTACGGTGAGCGTTGCAATGCCGCTTAAGGTAAGCAAATAGCTCATCATCTGGCTAACTTTACTGGCAGACCATTCGGTGATGGTATGGAGTATCGGCGTGAGGTTGTATTGCAATAGGGCAATTGCTGCACACACGGCGAGTCCATATCCCATATAGGGCCAAATAGCTTTTGGCGCCAGCCACTGACTGACAGGCGAGCTTGATGTATCTTTCTGGCCCTCACGGTGAGGCATGAGGCTGATAACCAATGTGGCGATTAATGGCAGTAATAACATCAGCACAAGTGAGGCATACGGGCTGACGATCAAAACCGCCGAGGCGATTAATGGGCCGGCCAAGCGACCGAGACTTAAACCAATACTGATTGAGGTGATCGCCTGCATGCGGCGTGCCTCGCCAGCGAGTAACACGGCCCAATGCTGATTGGCGGGAACCATGCCCGCCACGGTTAAGCCATACACGACTCTTGCCATCAGCGCTAATGCTAACCAAGGCCATTGGTTGAGGCTGTTTTGCGCGCCCAGCGTGGCGATCAGTAACAGGACAAAGCTAATAGCCATGCCGATTAAGGCTTGAAGAACCACAAATTTGGGGCCGTACTGATCGCTTATACGTCCCCAAAAAGGCGCAGCAGGGAGAAAGAGTACACTACCCACCGCTATGATCACCGCCCAGGTTGACAATGAAAATCCGCCTTGTGCCACTAACAGTGGCAGCGAGACCAACAGCCCGTTTTGTCCAATGCCCATCAGAGCAGCAATAGACGTTAAGGTGATAGACTGCCATTTAGCGGTCTGTGTCGCGGGCTTTGTTTGTGTGTACGCCATTACCAGCCTGCTACCTTTTGCATCTGAGCTGACTGTGTGGAGGACTCAGTCAGCGTCCAGTCGAGTAAGCCGTGATGATGCGTAATGTCGTATAGGGGCGTGTCGCTAATCGCATTAATAATGGTTGCTGCCCGCCAGGCCGCGAGACTCAATTGTGGCTCAATAATACCGTGACAATGGGTGCCGACATTCATCATATATAAAGCGAGTGAACTGCCTTCACGCATTTTTACTCGGTAGTGAGCATTCACATTCGGTCGTCCCTCGTCATCAAGGTCGAGGTGGTCGCTTAAAGTATCGAGGCACTGAGGGAGTGCGCGAGAAAAACCAGTACACAAGATCACCACCTCTGCATCGAGTGCTGTGGTTACTCCGGTCAAGGTAGCTGTGGTCGCTAACTGGTAACCTGCTTGGTGTGATTGCATCCCAGTAAGCGTTTGTCCTGGAAGCAGTCGCCACCATTGCGGTGACCGGCGCACATATTTATCGTGATACAGGCGTTGATACAGTCCTTGCAAGCAGTCGTCGGTAATCCCATCACTGGCAAGCTTTTGTTGCGCAAGCTGAGTGTGTTTGATCTTGGGGTCGAGGCTATGAAACTGCTCTGCGTAATCAGGGATAAAATACTGATCAGTAAAAGGGTTCTCATCTAATCCTTGCAGGTTAGGACGGCGAGAAATCCAATCAATATGCGCTACTTTACCAAATTCACCATCAAAGAGATGCTGGAAGACATCGGCACCGGTTTGACCACCACCAACAATGGCAACTTTTTTACCCCTTAAGTCCGGTTGTCGGAGGGCAAGTTCACTGGCATGAAAGACCCGCTCACCCACAAATGGCGCAGCACAGTCAGGCATAAACGGTTGGGTACCGGTGCCAACGATCAAATGATCGCAGCTCAATTGTCCGTGTGGCGTACTCACCGCGAAGCCTGAGCCGTGAGGCATGATATTCAGTACTGGCGTATCGAATTGGGTGTTGGGAAGCTGATGAGCCACCCAAGCCATATAATCAGAAAACTCTAACCGCGATACCGTCTGTTCGCCCCGCGCGGTAAAGGGATAAAATTTTTTGGTCTTAACCAGGTAATTAATAAAGGTGTAAGGGCTCGTTGGGTCGACGGCCGTCACCATGTCTTTTAGGTATGAGGTTTGCATTTTCGCATCATCCAGCAATAAGCCGGGATGCCACGCAAACCGTGGCTTTTGCTCAACAAACAAATTCGAAATGGACTGACTGTAGGGAGCCAGCAGCGCCGCCGCACTGAGATTAAAGGGGCCAAGCCCTACACCTAAAATAGAATAATGCCTTGTCATAACTGCATCCTTATTGCGCATAACGTGCGAAAAAGTCGTTACGCTCACATTGCATCAGTGCAGCGCGCTTATGGGGAAAATCGAATTCTTTTTGTTTTTTCATGCCCACACCGCGAGCAATTCGGGCTACGCGCCAATTTGTTGCATTAGGCTCACCCATTACGTTTCGGGTACGAGGCTCGGCTAAGAAACAGTAATGGATAATAGATTGCGCCCAGGTATTAAAGTATTGGCGACCCAAAAAGTCGGAATTACCAACTAACATATGCATACCACGATCGAAAGCATCGACATCGTAGTAAGGTCCAAGCCGGTCTTCCGCGACCCAATAAATTTCAAAGTAGCCGAAAGGCTTTCCATCAAACTCGCCAATCACGGGGAGCAAGTGCGCATCGTGATGGGCCTTTTGCAGATATTGGCGATGAAACTTGAGCGAGCCCTCTAACTCCCAAATCGGGGCAATATCCGGATGGTTGTGCCAGGCGTGAAAGCAAGCAAGATCGCGTTTCGTTTCTGCTGGACGTAGCGTTAGTGTGCGCTTGAGGTGATAAAAGTAGCGACGATAGAACACGCCTTGTGGTTTCTCAGGTCGCGTTGGGTGGGTTAAACCGTTCTCTGCGGTTTGGTATACCTCATTGGAGGGTGACTGAGCTTGGTGCCAAATCGGGCAGTGTTGTTTAAACTGCGACAGTGTCAGTGGTGTGCAGGGGGCGACGACGGATTGCAGAGCGTGAGGATAATCACTGGCATACAGTGCTTGGCACTGATGCTGATAAAAGGCGTGCTCAACCGCCGCCCACCAGAGTGATTGATCATTGCAATAGCGCGTGGTTAGCGTTGCGGTGTCATTGTCCGGTTTGTGCAGCACGAAGGTCGCTTTGGCTTGACCATGTTCCATCACGTCGATGAGGTGATAAGACGCGTCGAGCGAGTGGCTGCGAAGCCCCACGGTGCGATCAAGATTGACCGGTTTAAATACGCATGAGCCCAGTGCGTTATCACCATAAAATGGGTTATCGATATCCGTGTAAATTTGGCTGGGATCGGCCAGTGTCGCTTCATTGTGATCGGCGAGGAAAGTGTGGAAGTTCCGTTTCCAGTGCAGAGTCGGCGAGTCGAGAAGATAGTCATACAGGCGGCTATCCACAGGATGGCTCGCTCGCCAAGTTGCGAAAGCTTGACGGCATACCTGCCACAAACGCTGCTCGGTGACACCGGTGGCTTCGCTGATCGCGGAAAGTGTATTGATTAGTGTATTACCAATCAGGTAGTAGCTCAGATACGGATCAACCTTGTCGGCTGGCACGTAACAGCTTGGTAACCCTTCACTGAATGCATCGGGGAACAGCGCAGGGGCAGGGTCGGTGACCCAAATACCTTGGCAGTCTCTGTACATCATGGCGCTAGGCAAACCGTGCGCGGTACGCAGCAAGATATTTTGCTGATGGGCCAGTAACAAGATGCCATAATCGCTGCGTGCCAAACACAGGGGATACAGAATATGGTCCAAGAAGGCGGCTAACCAATGATGTGCGGCGTCGTGCTGTGTCCATTGATGATGTTGTGCGGCTTGCGCGATCAGCGCGCCAATTTGGCTGCCTTGCCCATGTGGCTGGTTGATACTGGCGAGCAGGTGGACATCTTGATCGGCTTGGTGGGCGAAAATATTGTCGCGCAAGCTCACCAGAGGCAGTGATAAAGGCTCACCTTGCGCGGACAAAATAGTGCACCAGACCGGCTCTTCGATAAAGGTCGTCGTGGCGGCTCGCTGCTGCAGCGTTTGTCCGGGGGCTGCGTTGAGCATTTTACTCAGTAAGGCACCACGCTTGGCTTCAGTGGCGGTTAATAGCCGTACCGAGTTAGTGAGCTTGACAGGCAGAGAGACTTTTAACATCCACTGATGGTCGGGATGATAGATGGCGCGTGACGATGAGGTCGCCAGCCAGCCGCTACTGGTCAAGGCTAAATCAATCACGCTGTTTTTGAGTGCACGTGCGTCATCACTGTCACGCCATGCTTGCGCTTGTAAAGGATGCATGGGCAAGGGAAGCCAGCCTTGCGGCAAATTGGCCGCATGGGTTAAGCCCACGCTATCGACAAACAAGGATTGCAAGGTGTCGAGTACATCATGGTTGACCCCTTCACCTGTCCATTGCCCCGGCGCAACCGCAAACCATTCAATCGCAAATGACTGCGCAAATTCGGGTAGATACGTCTCTTGCTGTTCGGGCGTCAGTGGTTCATTGCTCTTGGGGGCAGGGTGCATGCTATGACCGCCGGTCAGAGACTGCTCCGATTCGATAAAACGCTGTGGCCAGCGGTCGGCGAACCTGTGTTGCCAATGTGCCTCTGCCCGCTGCACATAGGCGTCAGACTGACTAACACGTGATGCAAAGCGATCGATACGCTCGCCACTCAACTCGGGTACCAACTCGGCGATACGGCATACTGCATCGGCAAAGGTAGTAGGGGCAGCTTCACCTTCGCCACCGCGCCACAGTATGTCCCCTTGATAGCGATGACGACCGGCTGCTGAGGTGTAGGTGAGCGGCAACAATAATTCGCCCTGCTCGCACGGAAAACAGGCGTGGTCAGGCTGACCTTTTATCACACGCGTGTGTGGGTGCTCGACAAACAACGCATTGAAAAACGCATTCAAACTCAGGGGATGTGTCATGACAACTCCTTACAGACACGGGCTTATTGGGCAATGTTGTGGTGCAACTATGGTTGAAACACATTGGGAGAAAAGGCGCCCAGCGAGGACTGGGCGCGAAAAGGAACATAATTAGAACGTGGCGCTGTAGCTCAAGCTAAAGGTACGGCCCACACCGGCGTAGTTGAATAAATTGCCAAGTCCGTAGTCACTATAGACTTTTTGCGCTTTTTGGCTCCAAATAGTCTGATAGTTTTTATCGAACAGGTTTTGGATGCCGAAGTTAAGTTGGCCGATTGGCAAAGTGTAGTAACCATTTAGGCCGACAAGCTCGTAACCTTCGATGCGATCATTATCTTGATCAGATAGATCGCCAACGTGTTGGAGGTTGAGCTCTGTGCCCCAATCGAAGTTCTCATAGCCGACTGCCGCCATCGCGGTAGAAGGGCTCGCGTCGTAGATGCTTAGTTCATCCCAGTTGCCATCCTCTTTTACCTCGCTTTGTACGAGGTGCCCTTGGGCGCGGCTGTACCACGTATCGGTAAGATAATATTTGAGCTGCCCTTCAAGTCCGTAAATACGCTGTTTGTCGTTATCTAACTCGACATCCAAGTTTCCGTTGTACTTGTACGACTTATCCGAAATCGAATAGTACGCTGCGACTTGTGCATTATAGTCTTGTTGCTGAGTTCGCCAGCCTAGCTCAACGGAGTTGGTTTTTACCCCATCCAATTCCGTATTTTTAACACTCACGCTATCTATTAAAGTGGCGTCTGTGCCACCTGAATATTTGCCTTTTCCGTAGAATTTGCCTGGGTCTGGCATATTAAAGCCTTGGCTAAAGTTGGCCCAAACTTGTTGGTTGTCGGTCAGTTCATACTTGAGTCCTGCATTCGCGAGCCAAATATCTTTATCCGTCGTGCCACCGAGGATAGTACCCGCGCTATTTAGTTTTCCAACGAGTATTTTGGCTTGCTCTGCAAAACCGATAAAGTCATCGCCTTTATACTTGGTGTACTGGTAGCGTAATCCGGCAAAGGCATTTAGTTTATCGTTAACGGACCAATCTGCTTGAGCAAATACGCCTACATTATGGGTAGTAAAATCAGGATAACGACCTACATCCCCGAGGTGCTTAAACTCTAGTCCATTACTGGTCAGGCTCGTTCCTTGATCATAGATACGCTGAAATGCATCGAATTTCTCTTGGCTAAAGTCTGTTCCGTAGTTGAGTGTTAGATTATCGAATTCTTTCTCGAACAAGACTTTTGCGCCGATAACCTGGTTGCTTTGCTCTGAAGCCCCAAGATATTTCATTTGTAGTGCACTAACGGGGAACGGAAAGAATCCAAATGTTTCTTCACGATAATAAGCTTGGGCCAGTAAGGAATGGTTAAAGACGTTAGCATTACTGTATTGAGCGTTGAGCATCATGCGTTCAGTGAAGGGTTGCTCATCCAGCTTTAGCCCATCGGAGCGTTTAATCAGCGAATCGTCTTTAAGACCCGCAAACATAGGCCCATAATCAATCCCATAATCCGTATCCTGCTGACTATCATAGTATTGAGCAGTCAGAGAGAGGTGCTGTTCGTCATCTGGGCGGTAATCGAGGCTGCCCATCACATCAATGCTGTCATTAAATTGGGTATCGGTTTGGGTCACATCGGGCAGAATAGGATCGCCATTGCCGTCGTAGGCCGCGCCTTTGCCTTCATACGCTACTGACAAGCGCCCTTGCAAGGTATCACTGCCGCCGGATACCGCGACCGCGGCTTTTTTGGTCAGGTCGTCGCTGTTGTTAAACCCAGTGGTGACGCCGGTGTGAACCTCGAGCTGGGCATCGCCCGCTTCACCGCGTTTGGTGATGATATTGATAATACCGCCGGTTGCGCCCGCGCCATAAATGGAGGTCGCGCCTGACAGTACCTCAACACGAGCAACATTAAAGGGGTCGATACTATCCAGTTGGCGGCTGATAGTGCGCGCGGCATTCAATGCGACGCCATCAATCATGATTTGCGCGCTGCGACCACGCAAATTCTGTGAGGCATTGGTGCGTGCGTTGGTGCTGCCAAAGTCAAAGCTTGGGATCAGCTTCCCGAGCGCGCCTTTTAATGACTCACCGCCTTGAATTTCACGGGTTAATTCTTCATTGGTGATTACCCAGTTGGTGCTGGCGGAATCGGCGATGGTCGTTTGAATCTTACTACCGGTCACAATGATGGTTTCGGTATTGGCCGCAGAAGGGGCGGCATGGGCGAGATGGGCGCTGATCACTAACGCCAGCGGCGAGAGTGAAAAGCCGACTGCTTTTATGGTGTTCATAATTATCCTTATTCGTCACAACACTGCAGGGTTGGTGAGGCTGCATCCCTGCAGTACTACTGAATCACTACCTTTTTCCCATCATCAAATGATAATGGATATCATTATGATTATTGATCTTTGTTCCTTATGTCAATACATTGATAACCGAATTGCCACATTTCACTTAAATTGGTGAAAAATAACGCATAAAGGACATAGGAAATGCAGGGGAATTATTTGCAAGCAGCCAATCAGAAGTTGCTCGCAAAAACCATCAGAGAGCTTCATTTTGAAAACGCGATTACCGTCTCTCATACCGAAGGGCGCGACTATCAACTCACTCTCCCTAATGCGAACTGGTCGTTTTCAGCCACCATGAGCCTATGGGGCATGGTGATTGTGGATATCGGCAGTGTGTCACGTGGGGATAATCATCAGCCCGAGCTCATCGCGCTAATAATAGATTTACAGCCAGAGATTAAGATGACGCCACTCCACCTCGGTGGGCTGATTGAAGAGTTACAAGAAACCCTCAGCGCCGAACAGCAACATCTTGCAATGTTAGATGTTATGCCAGCCGATGAACTGGTCGCGTTATCTGAATCGGCTCGCCAGGCCTATTTGGATGCACACCCTAAGTTTCTTGCCAACAAAGGCCGGTTAGGCTGGGGACAGCAAGAGAGCCAGCAGTATGCACCTGAATACGGTAACGTTTTTGCCTTGCATTATATCGCTGTACATCGAGACTGCGCACAACATGGTTTTTGTGAGGGGCTGGATCAGGCAAGTTTGCTCATCGATACACTATCGCCAGCTGCTTATGACGCGCTTATGTCGCGCTTGCCGGCGGATAAGCATGATTACCTTATCATGATGGTTCATCCTTGGCAGATGCAGCGTTATATCTACAGCCAATACGCTTCTTCAATTGCTTCTGGAAAGATAATTGATTTAGGTACGCGTCCTGAGCAGTGGCTAGCGCAACAGTCTATTCGTACCTTGAGTCGTGCGGATAACCAAGGAAAATACGATGTTAAAACCGCGCTGACGATCCTTAATACGTCTTGCTATCGCGGCGTGCCCGGCAGCTTTATTGCGCACGGCCCCGTGCTGTCAAAATGGCTCTCAGAGTGTGTGAGTCAGGACGATCTACTGTCCCGTCTTGGCATGCACGTGCAACAAGAAGTGGCAGGGATATATTGCCCACAGCCTTATCAGGCGCAGATAGACAGTTGCTACAAATACCATGAGATGTTGGGATGTGTTTGGCGTGAACGTGCGGAAAGCTTGCTGCTATCGAATCAGCGACCTATGAGTTTGGCGACGTTGATGCAAGCCGGAGGCGATGGGATAAGTTGTGTGGAAGCGCTGATTACGCGCACCGCGTTAACGCCTAACGAATGGTTGCAGCGTTTGTTTGATCACGTTGTTGTGCCCCTTTATCACTTGCTGTGTCAATACGGGATTGGTCTCGTCGCCCATGGGCAAAACATAACGGTAGTGCTTGAGGGTGACGTCCCTGTAGGTTGTATGATCAAAGATTTTCATGGTGACCTACGCTTTGTCGATCAGCCATTTCCGGAGCTAAATAGCTTGGATAAAGATGTACGAGGTAATATTAAACACTTGCCACCACACTATCTAGTTCACGACCTGTATACCGGACATTTCGTGACGACGTTACGCTTTATCTCGCCATGGTTTGTCTCACTTGGCGTTAGTGAAACTCAGTTTTATCGCCAGTTAGGTGATACGCTTCGGGCTTATCAACACGCGCATCCGGCGCTTAGCGCCCGTTTTGCGCTGTTTGATGTGTTGAGTGAGACCAAAGAGAAAGTGTGTATCAATCGGGTCAGATTCAACATTGGTTACGATGATAGCAATGAACGGCCGTTGCCCATGTTTGGTGAGCCTATCGCTAACCCTCTCGCCATTTAAAAAAACCCGCCTTTTGGCGGGTTTCTTTTAGTCGGTTAAGCAACGGGATTACTTCCCACTCTTGCTTTGCTTGGTGAGCTCTTTGATGGTGCGGCTGATTTCACGGCGTTGCTTAGAAATCTCCGCGTTTTTGATGATGTGGTCATCGACGCGGTCTTCATAATCACCTTTCATGTTCTTGATGATTTCGACGATATCTTCGTACGACATTTCTGGTTGGATGTAATCCAACAAGTTTTCGAGTAAGACAACACGTTTTTGGTTGTCTCGGATTTTTTTGTCGTTGTCTTGGATTTCGCGTTTTAGCTTGTTCTTTTGTCGTGAGTGCTTAACGATCTCGTATACGCTGGTCATCATAGTCGCCTTCTATTTTTTGAAGTATGAAAAAATTAAACCACAAGCGCGGCAGCAAACCCAGCCTTTTTCCGCTTGAGGTGGGGAGTTTTTGGTCACTTGAGTCGCCGAGAGGGCGATAGAAGAGTCAGTATGAGCCTTGATACTGAGATACCCTGAGGCGAACACCTTTTCGACCATCCTACATCTCGATGAACTTGTTTGATGGTGGCAAAGATAACAGGCTGACATTGACAGTGTTATGACACATATCAATCCCAGCCATGGCCCGTCCGATGACCGTCAATAGTCGGTTGGGCTACCTTCTAACTTGACCGATGAACCCGATGTTTTCATCATGGCGCCGCGCAACATCGCTTGTACCAGCTCGGTGGCGTCAAACTTTGTGAGTGCTTCATGGGCGCCCACTTGTTTAGCACGATCAACGCTAATGTCACTGGACAATGAGGTATGCAGGATTAAGTATGCTTCTGCCAATTTATCATCATTACGGATTTCAAACGCCAGCTCGTAGCCATCGATGCCTGGCATTTCAATATCACTGACAATGATGTCAAATGGCTTGCCGGCTGATGCGGCGTTTTTCATCATTTGCAGCGCTTCTAGGCCGTTATTCGTCACAAAATAGGGGATGTTAATACTATCCAATGCCTCAGAAAGCTGTCTTCTGGCGGTTAAGGAGTCATCGACTAGCAGGATATTCATCGGCTTGAGTTTTTCACGATCCACATCGGCTAAGATAGGATGGAGCTTGTCGGGATCGGATGGGAAAATATGCTCCATGATGTATTCCACATCAAGGAGCTGCACGAGTTTATCGTCGATGTGCATAACACCGGTTAAGAACGCGCGCGTTCCTAAGGTTTCGGGCGGCTCAGAAATAGAGCGCCAATCACATTCGCTGATTTTATCGATTCCACGTACCAAAAAACCCATCACGCGGCGTTGGCAATCCGTGACGATGATATAACAAGACGCCCACTCGGACTTGGCAACAGGCTTGTAGCCAATAGCTTTCGCCATATCAATCACGGGGGTGGCGATGCCACGGAAACTGGTGGTCCCTATCACCGTTGGATGGGAGCCGGGCAAATCCGTGAGCGGCTGAAAAGGAATGATCTCCCGCACTTTTAGCGTACCAATCGCGAAAGATTGGGTGGCGGTGAGGCGGAACATCAACATGCCTTGTGCTTGATTAGCTTTGCTCTTCATAGCATCACTCTGCGTGTAATCGTCAATCGTTTAGTTATGGTAACAGCCTTAGCATTGTTCACCTATTCTTATACAAGGATAGGGTCTGATTCGGGAAAAGATACCTAATCCATCCGTATTGTCTCATATTTGAAACTTATTGATAGTCTCATTTAAACGTGGTGTCAGCCACGCTTTTTCCTCGCACCTTTTGTTAAAATGTGGGACTAAAACGGGTAAGCTGTAAGGCGAAAGGTATGCCTAATATGAGCAAATAGGTTGCCTGTCGCCATATCTTACCTAAAATAAGACTAGACTTTTTTTTGTCTCGGTGCCCAGAGCACAATAGAAAAGTCGTGAACAGCGGCACGTCGATAAGCAAATATACGTGTCCGGATACATGCGAATGAGCAGTAACACGACGGTTGAGTGAACTATGACCAATATTTTAGATTCGGTAGATTCGCGGACACGGCTGGTGGGTGAGAACCGCCTTGAGCTGTTAATGTTTTATCTAGGTTCTAGCCAACCTTTTGCCATCAACGTTTTTAAAGTCCGCGAAGTTATCAAGGTGCCTAAGCTCAACCAAATGCCGGGCTCGCATCCTAATATTCGTGGCGTGGCGATGATCCGAGGTAAATCGATCCCAGTGATTGACTTACGCCAGTCGATTGGTATGGGAACCATCGGGATGTCTGATGAGTGCAACGTCATCGTGACGGAATACAATCGCACTATTCAAGCCTTCTTGGTGGGTCAAGTGATTAATATCAAGAATATGGGCTGGGATGAAATCATGGAGCCGCCGGCAAGCTCAGGCCGTAATAACTACCTGACCGCGATTACTCGCCAAGACTTTGATGGACAAACTCGTTTGGTTGAGATTGTCGATGTAGAAAAAGTCTTGGCAGAAATTGTCGCCTATGAAGTTGGTGTGTCGGAAGATGTGCTTGATCCGCAAATTACGCCTTACATGGCTGGACAGCGTGTATTGGTCGTGGATGACTCATCGACGGCACGAGCGCAGGTTAGTGAAACACTGTCGCAGTTTGGCGTCGAGTGCATCATCAAGAAAAACGGTGCTGAAGCATTGAATTTGCTGAAGAGCTGGTGCGATGAAGGCAAAAATGTCAGTGACGAAATTTTGCTGATGATCACCGATGCAGAAATGCCAGAAATGGATGGCTACAAACTGACGCACGAAGTGCGTTCTGATAGCCGAATGAGTGACTTGTACATTGCACTAAATACCTCGTTGAGTGGCAGTTTTAACGAAGCAATGGTTGAGAAGGTAGGGTGTAATCGGTTTATCTCCAAATTCCAACCTGATCTTCTAGTGAATGTGGTACAGGAGCGCTTACGTCAGGTTGTGGCAAGTTAAATAGCCTTGGCGTCTGAGAATACATAAGCGGGCAGTGGCTCGCTTTTTTTGTATGACATTGTGAGGATCTGGCCACGACCATTATTCGTGGGTCGCTAAAACGCATACTAGATATGGTGTTGGTTGAACTACATTTAGCGTTCGGGGCATAAAGTTATCTACCGTATCTGTGGATAACCTCGTTAATTTCTTTGTAAGTAATGGTAACACGTCAGGTAAGAGCGGGAAGGAAACCTAATTTATACGGTTTGGCTAAAATTTAACCATATTGTTTTGAGCGGTGATAACGTTTCTAAACAGGATCTGCGTTTTTAAACAGAGCCTAAGTTTTTAAATAGAGCCTAAGTTTTCAAACAGAATCTTAGCAAATATGCGATACTCGCGAGGCGAAGCGCCTGTTTCGTTGAAAGATCTTGCTTGGTTGAAACATAGCGCGGTCGCGTAACAGGGTTGGCGCGGCATAAACAGGGTGGCGTTCACAGGAGAGTAGTCGTGATCACGGTAGACAAACATGAAGGGCTGTCAGTCAGGATAGCGGTGCTTAATGAAGAAGTGAGTGCGCAAGAGGTGGCATTCTACCTTTTCGTGCCTGGCGAACTGAAGTTTGGTAAACATGTGCTGTCTGAAGACGATTTTTACTACCGCGTGCTTGCTAATAGTCGTACTTATTTCACGTCCCGCTATCACTTACCGCTCGTTCATGCCCGTCTAGCCAGTCGCGATAAACTTCCTACTGAGCAATATCGCGTCAGCTTGAGTCTTTATGCCTATCAATACGCCTTGTCACTGGAAAAAGCGACGCATGACTTTTTTGAGTCCGTATCAGGGCTTGATGACGCTGATGCTCTTGAGCAGTTAGAAGATACCATTGAAATGGCGGTTGAAATTTTGCGTCGTTTACGCCGCTATAAACCGCAAGATACCAAACTGCTCAAGTACTATCATAAGATAATTACTTGTCATGGTTGACGGAACAGCGTTTCCTCTCGCTACTTGCGCATATGCCACGTGGGAACGTGTATAAAACGGTCCGTCAACAATTGATTGAGCTATGTCAGGCTGAAGAGGCGCATCGACTGGTTAATCGCTATAACTCGGATAAAGCGGTGCGCGATCCAACGCGTATGGTCAATAAGATGCGTTTAGCACGCCGATTGATTGAATTTCCTGTCACGATTCGACAAATTCCACAGGCTTTGGGCAAAAATCTGAATAAGCTTGCTAAGGCTTCAGCGACCGCGTTTGTGATGCTCTTTGTGACCACGGTGATTATTCATGCTCGTCAGTATCTGGGAGAAATCACGTTGTCTTTTGTGCTTGCAATGGCAGGGATCTATGCATTACGTGAGATCTTTAAAGATGATTTGCGTGAAGCGCTTTGGCGGTGGATCCGTAGAGGTCGCCCCAAATGGCGTAAGCGCTTTATTGATCCGACGTCGAATAGGCAAATTGGACGACAGCTTGAATGGCTTGATTACCTTGACTATAACACCTTACCTGATGAGGTGAAAAAGCTACGCCGTGGTAAATTGCGTCAGCGAGAAGAAGCGGTTGTACGACTTAAGGTAAAAACACAACTAGAAACGACCCGTTTTTTATCGGGATACGACACCACCAGAGATGTATGGAAATTTGACTTTCGCTCTTTTTCTCGGTTAATGGACCGCGGTAGCCAACGCTTGTATCGCCTTAATGAAGGACAAGTGCTAAAAGATTCGGTGGAAAAACGGCATCAATTTAATCTGATCAGCTGCCAACGGATTAAAGGTCAGTCAACCGTTTATCAGCGCTGGAAAATCACAGTAAATAGGTCAAAAGTTGTTGATATTGAAGAGGTTTTTGATTGATTACTTGGAAAGTAATACGTTCTTCTGGTTCAGGTAGTCAATACAAAATGCATAAAAGTCTATTGCTGATAGGGGTTTGGCGAAAAAATAACCCTGAAACTCATCGACCCCCATTTGCTGAAGGCTGGTTAACTGCTCCCTAGTTTCAACTCCCTCGGCGACCACATGGATACCAAGTTGGTGGGCCATGTGGCAAATGGTATCAACGAGCACTTGCTGTCGTGTTATATCTGCCATGCCAGTGACAAATGAGCGATCGACTTTGACTTTGTCGAAGCTTAAATGATTGAGCACTGCCATGGACGACCAGCCGGTTCCAAAGTCGTCAAGCGCGATACGGATCCCGACATCACGAAGCTGGTTCATCAAAAGACTGAATCGACCGATATCATCAATGGTCATTGTTTCTGTGACTTCAAAAATGAGTTGTTTGCGTTGTTCTGGGTGTTTGGCGAAAATCGTTATTACATCAGCAATTAAAGACTCATTGAAAAATGAATCGGAAAGGTTAACGGCGATATCAATATGCGTATTGATACTTTGCCATTCTGTATTGAGCGCGAGATGAACTTGTTGCAGTATCCACGTACCTAAGCGCTGCCCGAGCCCTGACTCTTCGGCGACATTTACGATAAGTTCCGGGTTAATTGGCCCGTACTCAGGATGATGCCAGCGAACTAAAGCCTCGCAACCTAATCGATTTGGATCCGCCGATACAATAGGCTGAAAAGCGACATAAAGTGCATCTTGGTATGGGTCTATCAAGTGGGCCTTTAATTCATCGCGGAGCCTACGACGTTGTTGCGCTTCTTGTTCATACTCCGTTTTAAAGGTGTCAATACTGTCTTTCGTGACAGGCGCTTGTTTGGCTCTCATTAAGGCAAGGTCAGCGTTATTAAGCAACTCATTGGCAAACTGCCAGTGACTGTTTCCTGAGTGGGTATCAACATCAAGACTTTTTGCGATACCTATTGCCAAGGACAATCGATGGCCTGGATAAATACTGTCAATAGCACGACGTAGTGAGTCACATAATGGTTGGGTGAAAAAGCTGAGATGACGACCATCCGAGTAAGCAAGCACTGCAAACTCATTGCTACTGACACGCGCACATGGATACCCATAAGGCAAACAAATGCTGTTTAACTGACTGGCAAGTTTTGTTAATGCCTTATCCCCTTGCTCATACCCCATCAAATCGTTGATGTCTTTAAAACGACGGATATCTATCAACAGTAAGGTATGTATACGGTTTTGCTGGACCGCTTTATACAGGCAGTCCAGAAGATAGTTTCGGTTGGGTAAGCCGGTGAGGCGATCCTGCCACGCCAATTCTTGTTGCTTGCTGCTATTGCGATACAGGCGAAACGCGAAAAAAATCAATACTAATGTGAGTATGAACATTGCAGCGTACATCACTTTGATTTTCTCATCGAGAAATGCGCGCTGTTCGATGGAGGCTGGACCCGTAAAGTTATTCACCATCAAGTTACGAATTTGGGGAAGCACAATGTCTATTTCATTGAGCAAATTTTGAAGCCGTTCTCGATCACCGTTTAACACAGCCTGCTCATGCCGTTGAATGAGTCGAAAAGCGCGCTCCACAATAGGTTGGGCATTGAAAGCGCGTCGCATTGCCGCTGTTTCTTGACTACTTAAAAATGTATCGTACCGACTCCATAAGATGTCATAGGTAAGAAGCAGTGATCGTCTTGGGCTTGAATCCTCGACAAGATAGAGTGCCAAGTCATTTCGAAACTCGAGGGTCTCTAATTCCATTTGGGCAAGTGCCCAGGCAGACAGCTGGGTATGAAGTGTTTGTTTCGTATAAGCTTGATGAAATTGATAAAGCGCCGTCGCGGTCAAGAGTAGAGCCGTGAAGACAAACATAACAAAAGCAATAAGAGGGCGCTTTACCATTCGACTTTGTACCTCATCAACTCTCTATCTCAAGTGGTGTTATCGGCTGTTTTTCGCCGCATTGTGCTTTTTAATATAGGCGCTGGACGCTACTCTTTTAACACTTCAACACGATTGACTTGCCATGCCATTCGGCTGTGTAGTACTTCATTTTCAAGTTGGCTAAAGGCCGAGAGTGGATAGATAACCCAAATGGGACCTTTGTCTCGAACCCGCATCCAGTCGCCATTCTTTTTAATCGCGAAGATGGGATTATATTTTTTGATATCGTCTCTCGGAATTGTCGCCCAATAATCATTCAGCGCATAGGCTTTGAGGCTATGTGCGGGCTTATTCACCGTTTCTAACAGTTTTTGGGCAGAGACACCAAGAAAAACCTGTTCTCCTTCGGTCCATGGCGTTTGTGTTTTGATCGTGCGATCCGCCAGCTGAATGAGTTGTTCACGGGTTAGCGTTTGTTTTGCTACGTCACCGGATATCTTCAGCATTGGCGTAGCTTCAACACGTGATGCTAGCAATGCCAAGAATACTGTCGCTATCAAAAGAAAGTGTGTGCTGCGCTTTTTATGCGACTGTGTCGTTGCACTCTCGATGGTTACCATGTTGTTCCTTCCTTGTGCTGTTATTTTTTAAACCTAGCTTGAGCGGGTAACTTCCTCAAGAAAGTACGGATAAATCGCTAACATGCCCTCAGTTATTATATAGAACGTAATAGAATATAATTCTGTTAAAGTTTTTATTTGTGCGGGTATTATCATGTCATTATGTTTTATAGTCGTGATAATGACTTATATTTGCCATTTTGACGATTTTTTATACCAATAAAGAGCTCTGACATGAGAAATCCTCATTTTTCTACCCTTGCTGTTCATGGTGGTGATCAAACCGACAAAGGTCACCATGCGGCTTTTACTCCGATTTATACCGCCAGTAGCTTTATTCAGCCCGATCTGAGCCATCAAGCAGACTTTGGCTACTCCCGTGTTGGCAATCCAACACGATATGCTTACGAGAGTGCGTTGGCGGCGCTCGAGCAAGGCTGTTATGCGACCGCGACGGCCTCGGGGATGGCTGCGACAGCCTTGGCCTTAGAACTGCTACCCGCAGGCGCGCACATTATTGCGATGCGTGGTGTGTATGGGGGTACACATCGCTTGTTCGACAAACTCCGCGCCCGCAATAACGGACTCAGTGTCGATTATGTTGATCTCAATGACTTGGACGCCGTGGCGGCAGCCGTCAAACCAAGTACTGCCATGGTTTGGATTGAAACTCCGACGAATCCCTTGTTAGAACTGGTTGATATTGCTGCGATTTGCCAGTTTGCCCGCGAGCATGCCTTATTAACCTGTGTGGATAACACCTTTGCGACCGCCTGGAACCAAACGCCACTGAGCTTGGGGGCGGATATTGTGATGTTGTCGACCAGCAAATACATTGGTGGGCATTCTGACATGATTGGCGGCGCGCTGGTCACCGCAGATGAAACCTTGGCGAAAAAAATTGATTTTGCCAAAACCACGGTCGGCGCAATTGCCTCGCCATTTGATGCTTATCTCGCGTTACGCGGATTAAAAACGCTCGATCTGCGTATGCAGCGTCAATGCGATAATGCGCTAAACGTTGCGACCGCGCTGGAAAACCACCCTGCCATTGAAGCGGTTTTCTATCCGGGCTTACCGTCACACCCGCAACATGCGCTTTGTCAGACGCAAATGCGCTCAGGGGGAGCAGTCGTCACCATTCAGTTAAAAGGCACGCGGGTCGAAAGCGAGCGATTTTTAAGCCGCTTACGTTACTTTATCTTGGCGGAATCGCTGGGTGGTGTGGAAAGTATGATTAACCATTCAGCGTCCATGTCTCACGGCTCCATGAGTGAAGAGGAACGCGAGGCGATGGGGGTTTTCGATACCACCTTCCGGCTCTCGGTCGGCATTGAAGACAGTCGTGACTTGATTGATGATCTCCTGTATGCGCTCGATCAGGAGGCATCATGACCGATTATGGCGTCTGGACGGTGGTGACGCCCCTGGTCACGATTGTGCTTGCGGTGGTCACGCGTCAGGTCATTTTGTCGCTACTGACAGGGGCGATGGTGGGTTATACCGTGATCGCCAATTTCAATCCATTCGCTGGCGTCGCCAAGGCACTGGATAGTTATATTGGTGTGTTTGCCAGTGCGGGAAACACGCGCACCATCTTGTTTTGTTTTATGGTGGGTGGATTAATTCGTCTTATCCAAGTCACTGGTGGCACGCGGGCCGTGATTCATGCGCTCACCGAGCGTGCTCAATTGGTGAAAAATCCGATTGCGGTGCAGTTGCTCGCGATGGTCACCACCATGCTGATTTTTATTGAAAGCTCCATTTCCATTATGTCAGCGGGGACGGTGAGTCGTGATTTAGCCGATCACTATCGCGTCTCTCGCGAGAAGCTCGCCTATGTGATCCAGTCATCCTGCGTCGCGACCTGCTCTAGTGTGATGATCAATGGTTGGGGTGCCGCGATGATGGCGATTATCGGCGTGCAAGTCAGCAAAGGTTATGTTGAAGGGGAGCCCTTCAACATTCTATTGCACGCTATTCCTTACAACTTAATGGCGTGGCTCTCCTTGCTAGCAGTGCTGTTTTATGTGCTCACTGGGGCGAGTTGGGGGCCAATGGCGAAAGCTGACCAACGTGCAGCAGCCGGGCAAGTACTGCGTGAGGGCGCCTTTCCTATTGCTGGCGATCATCAGCGCGATGATGAGCCGCTAGGCAAAGTGAGCTATTTTGTTCTGCCGTTACTGAGCACCATTTTAATGGTGCCGGTGGGCCTGTTTATCACCGGTAATGGCGATATTGCCTCTGGGTCTGGCTCGACTGCTGTTTTTTGGGCGGTGATGGGAGGGACTGCGGTCGCGATGGCTTTCTTTATCGGCACGCGTGTCTTGTCGTTAGATGCCTTTTTCCGCCACCTGTTAGCCGGATACGCCAATATGATGCCTCTGGGGGCAATTATGTCGCTGGCATTTTTAATGGGGGATTTATCGGCAGACTTACATACGGGACACTACATCACTCAGGTGATTGATGGCATTTTGCCTGCGGGATTATCAGCCGCTTTTGTCTTTGTGATTGCCGCTATCATGTCACTGGCGACCGGGACCTCGTGGGGCACGTTTGCAATCATGATCCCGATAGGTATTCAGGTTGGCGCTGCGGCAGGCATTGACCCGCACTTGATGATTGGCGCATCGATATCTGGGGCGATTTTTGGCGATATGACGTCACCAATCAGTGATACCGGCATTGTTGCGTCGATGGCAACAGGCAATGATCACGTTGATCATATCCGTACGCAATTTCCTTACGTTATGGTCGTGGGAGCTGTCAGCACAGTGGCATTTGCGGTCTTAGGGAGTATTTAAAGAGAGACTCCCCAAGCGATGGCGCGGGCGGTTGAATAACCTCAATGCAAGCGTTGTTACTGCATTGAGGCGTAAAGGCAAGCAGGGGCGTTGTTACCAAAAAAGCCCCCTCTAAACGATTGGCTAGATCTTGTTGATGATTGGTGCTGTTTGCTGATTTAAATACGCGATAATGTCATCCGATTCGTACATCCAACGTGTGTCTCCAGCATCATCTTCGATACGCAAACAGGGCACTTTAATACGGCCACCACCTTGCTCAAGCGCTTGCCGTGCGGCCAGATCACGTTTGGCATCTTTAACCGCCAAAGGTAGCCCCAGTTTGCGACTCGCCTGACGAACTTTGACACAAAACGGGCATGCAGCAAATTGATAGAGCGTGAATTGTTCTGACAACCGCTCAAGTGCTTGTGTTTGTTCTGCACTTAACTTGGGAGACTTAGGTTTGGTTAAGGCCTCGACAACGAGAATAATTTTTCCAAGGATCCAACGAATAACGCCCATATAACCTCCATGCGTTCAATAAAGCCAGAGTGTAACACGCCAAACACGTTTGCTCATCGTTAACATATTGTTCCTGTATGGAAATAAAGTGTTTCCACATGAGTACAGAATCGCGTTGTGCCTCTCGATCGCGCTGTTAGACTATGCATGCGACAACCTCACGATAAAAAGCAAACGATTACGAGTACCCTATGATACTGCAAGCTATTGACTTCCAAGCACCGAATGCGGAGCAAGCATTTGTTGAATCTTTACGTGAAACAGGCTTTGGCGTTCTTAAAAACCACCCGCTACAACAGCAGCGAGTCGCTGATATTTACCAAGAGTGGGAAGGCTTTTTTAACACCGAGGAAAAGCACGATTTCACCTTTAAGTCAGACACGCAAGATGGCTTTTTCCCCGCTAAAATTGCGGAAACGGCGAAAGGCCATACCAAGCGTGATCTAAAGGAGTTCTTTCATTATTACCCTTGGGGGCAGTGTCCTGAAGCACGACGAGATAACCTGCAATCTTATTATCAACAAGCGACCAGTTTAGCTGAAACCTTGTTGTCTTGGGTTGAGCGTCAATCGCCTGTCAGCGTCAGTGAGCACTACTCACAATCACTGTCGAGTATGATTGCGGGGAGTGAACAGACGTTACTGCGCGTATTACATTATCCGCCGTTAAACGGTGATGAAGAGCTAGGTGCAATCCGGGCCGCCGCGCACGAGGATATTAACTTGCTCACTATCCTTCCGGCGGCGAATGAGCCGGGCCTGCAGGTGAAAGCCAAAGATGGTAGTTGGTTGGATGTACCGTGTGATTTTGGCAATTTGATTGTCAATATTGGTGATATGCTGCAAGAGGCATCGGGCGGCTATTTCCCATCAACCACCCATCGCGTGATAAACCCTGAGGGGGCGGATAAAACTAAAGCACGTATTTCCTTACCACTGTTTTTGCATCCCAAACCAGAAGTGGTGTTGTCTTCTCGCCACACTGCGAAAAGCTACTTAATGGAACGTCTGCGTGAGCTGGGCGTGATCTAGTGTCTGTCCTTTATCCTTGCCAAGGGGGGGGTCTGCCTTGGCAAGGATGATTTACCTGGTCAGCAAGTGTGCTTCCCTTTCTACTGCAAGGCGTCTTCAATGCGCTGTGCCGTTTTTTCGTCGACCCACTGATGCCATTCAGTGCGATAGCGGCGTAGAAATTCGTCAGCGGCTATTTCACCGTCCGCTTGGTAGGTATCCATCCAAGCCAGCATGTCACTCATCACTTGGTTATCGTATTCACGGCGATTGATATAGTTAAATGCTGCTGGCGCTTGCTCGGCAAAGGATGCAGTGGTCAAAGAGTGTACGGGAGAGACCGGAAATGCAGTGACCTTAGGTGATTGGCAATCTGCCTGGGTGATGCATTGTTTGTAGTGTTCCAGATCGACATCAGCGCCTAAGTCGACCTCAACCATTTCATATTTTCCCATCACAGGCGTCGGCGCCCAATAATAGCCAAACCAAGGGTTTTGTCGCTCGTTAGCACGTGCGATGGTGCCGGCCAATCCAGCGGCGGAGCCTGGATCGACAATTTCAAAGCCGGCTTTGTCGAGCTCAAGGGCGTTAAAAATATGTTCAGCGGAGATTTGACACGTCCATCCCGCGGGGCAACCCATGAATGCTGCTTTATCGGGATCTTCAGGATGCGGGAAAAGATCTCGCTGGGCTTTAATGCCCTCAATCGTTGCTAGCTCAGGGTGTTTATCAACCATGTATTTGGGGACCCAAAAGCCTTCGTTGCCGCCTTGTGAGAACGCGTCACCGGCATAGCGGAGCCGCCCCTCATTGACGCCTTTATCTAACATTGCTTTATGAGAGTTGGTCCAAAACTCTGGCGCAATATCAGGTTCGCCTTTTTCTGTCATTGAGACACCAGTAGGCATGGTATCGCCTGGAACCAAAGACGCATTACATCCGTAACCATGTTCCAAGATAAACTGATCGACATGTGCCATTAAAGTGGCTGAATTCCAATTCATATCAGCAATGGAAACATCGCCGCAAGCCTTGTTTTCATTGGCTTGCGCTGTGGTGGCGCAAACGAATAGGATGCTAACCAGCAGCCGATTTGGTGTCGTTATCATGGCGTGTCCTTGCTTGGTAAGTGCTTTAAGTGTCGAAAAAGTAACATGAGGTAAGAGCGCGATCTATACTCAGGGCAACCGATCTTGATGAAAATACTGAAATTCATATTAACGGAAGCTAACGATCGTCATTATGTCAAGAAAAGAGCAACTCAATGCGATAGAAAAAAACAAGAAGTCATCGCTGTTAGCTGTCACTCAAGCGGTACTGAAGTTGGGGGGGGAATCTTGGTGCGTGTTCATATTCAGACACCGACTAAAGTTGAGTTTGACCGACACCACTGCAAGTCAAGATATGGGTATCAGTGGTGTTATAATGAACTGCCGTTTGATGGGCGGTCGCTATCATTGTGGGTTTCAATTTGATGAACGTTCTAAGTCACGAAGCGCGTGGTTGGTCACCAATTTAGACTACGATGGTGGGCAATATCGTCTGTCGATGCCTCACAATGATGGCGAGCTGACGTCCAGTCTTTCCTAGCGCCCATCTACGACTGAGACAATGGTGTGACCCGCAATACACTGCCATTTCTTCTATCAGTTAGGATGAGTAAACTGCCGTCACGTGCTTGGATCACATCGCGAATGCGGCCAAACTGACCGTCGAACATTCGTTCTTCATGTGTGACTTGGCCGTTCTCCAGCTCTAACCTGACCAGTAAGCCAAACTTTAACGACCCGAGCAGTAAATCCTCCTTCCACATGGGAAACTGCTGGCTGTTCACCATCATCATGCCTGATGGTGCGATAGAGGGATCCCAGTAATACACAGGTTGGCGCATGCCAGGTTTGGATGTGCCTTCTCCGATTTGTGTGCCTAGCCCATAGTTAACGCCATGTGTTATGGTCGGCCAGCCATAGTTTTCACCGGCGAGGATAACGTTGAGTTCATCGCCACCTTGGGGACCGTGCTCATGTGCCCAAATACGTGTGCCTGTGTTATCGAGGGCGATGCCTTGGATATTTCGGTGCCCGAAGCTAAACACCTCCGCACGTTTGTCATCCGCCTGTAGGAAGGGATTACTCTTCGGCACTGTACCATCAAGATTAAGACGCACGAGCGTGCCCAGATGATCGTCGGCAAATTGCGCGCGATCGCGGTGGCCACGATCGCCGAGCGTGATATATAGGTGCTCAGAAGTAGCCAATAAACGACTGCCAAAATGGCGCCCGCCACTGCGTTTGGGAGAGGCTTTAAAAATAACACGACTGTCAATGAGTACATCTTTAGACAGTGTGGCCATTATAACCTCAGTACCGGCTTGTCCTCGCTCGTCGACGGCGGCATAGGAAAGATATAAACGCTGGTTGGTCGCAAAATCAGGTGCCAAGGCGATATCTAATAGGCCCCCTTGCCCCTCTTGAAACACGTTTTTTGGGGTGCCTAAAATGGAGACGACCAGCCCATTGGGTGTCAGCCGTTTAAGCTTGCCGTCACGCTCGGTAATCAGTAGATCGCCATCCGGAAGCTCAGTGATCCCCCATGGATGAGAAAAGCCGGATTTCAGTGTTTCGACACGAAGGCTCACCGCCTCCGTGTTGATGGTTTTTGCCTCTGCAGCCCCTATTGTCCCAAGAAACAGAACGACCAAGCACAGTGAATGCGACAAACGCATTGCTCACCTCCCATTAATGTGTGCGTAGTTTTTCGTACAAGCGGTCTTTGAGGTGCGCGCGCTGTCGTTTCATGGCAGTAAAGATGTCGTCGCTGGTGGGGATTTGGTTCATCTCTAAACCACGAATATGGTGATCGAGTTGATGATAGCGTTGCGCATCGAGCTGAAACGCGGGGTCATATTGCTTAAGGTGGTGGATACGATCGCGATGCTCCGGGAAATCAAAAACGAGTGCGTGGTTTTCTCCTTGCATACAGCCTCCTGTTATCGGCCTGCCTTTTATAAGGTTAGGCCTGCTTACCGCGATTATCCAAATTTCATCGATGATAATCACGGTGATGTAGTAGGCGAGCTGTCTAGGTCTTTGTCTTTTCGGGAAAAGAGACGCGTTGACCATCGGTCTTCAGAAGGCTAATGGTGCGTGGAGAGCCATCTTCATTCAAGGTGACCAATCCTACGGCGCTGGCATTGACGAGACGCTTCGGGCCTGGCGTATCAGGGTCGCGCCGATCAATGCGCATACGCTTGCGTTTAGTGAGCCAATTCAGTGGAGACAGTGGGCTGAATAAAACGCGATCGCACCACTCGCAAAAGCTCAGAAGTGGCTCGGGGAAGCGGTTTTTGAAACCACTGGCAGTTATTTGCCACAAACGCGGACTATGGGTGCGAAATCGGATTCGAATATCATAAGCAAACGAGTAATGCACATCCCCAGATAAAATCACGTAATTGGTGGGCGTACGTTGATGACGAAAAATACTGAGTAGCGTATTGGCACTCCCTGGGTGGGCCATCCAGTTTTCGGCATCGACGACAGTCGGCGCGCCTAGCCAGGTCGCAATTCGCTGTAATACCTCGATAAATTTAACGCCAAACATGGGAGCGGCAGAGACGATCACCGCGCTATCATGCCTTAACAGATCATGTTGAAAATCCATCAGTGCTTCCCAGTCCATCAGGCCCGACGGTTTATTCATTTGTGACTCGGATCGCCAGCGACGAGTGCGTGTATCTAACACAACAAGATGTGGCGTGGTTGGTACCGTGTAATGCCAGTGCTCAAAGCGCAGACATTGCTCCACCATAGCCTGGTGCGTCTCTGTTTGTGTGTCCAGGTCGCAAACACTAATGGGCTGATAGGCGCTTTGGCGAGCGGTAGTGAGAAAGTCTTGGCCAAAGTTATCGGGCGCATTGCCCCAACCTTGGCACAACCAGTAAGCCATCAGACCATTGCCGATAATGCGACGAGAAAAGGGATTGAGATACGCGGCCTGCTCCCAACCGACGGTGATATTCCAATCATCCGTGATGTCATGGTCATCAAAGATCATATAGGTTGATAGATGTGCGAATAGTCGCTGCACACCGGTTAAACCGGAACGAAAGGCATTGAGTGCGAGTGTTTCTTGTTGATAGCGTTCGCGTTGACTGTCGGTAAGTTGACTGGGGGGATGAAGATGAGGTCCGTCTGTTAGCGTCCAAGAAACGGGAGCCCAAACCAGCAAATACATGGCGACGTGTTCTGCAAAGCTTATCAAGTGATTGGAGACGGTTTTGGAGGTAAAAATAGGCTGTGGTTGACCAAACAGTCTCTCTAAACGGCCGCCCTTTTCCGCGCGCTGGCTAGGGAGGAGCTTGCCACGTTGAACATAGCTGTCAGGATGTGTATCCAAGGCACGGCAGTCGACAATGGGCGCGGCCTCGAAATACTCATTTTTAAGACCTAATACGGCAATTAACCGGCGAATACGCTGCAGCATCGGCGTGGCGACGTCATCTGCGTAGATTTGATCCCCACTCATAATCAACATATTGGGCCAGTGTGGTATGGGGGTCGTGGCCAAATGTTGGTCGAGAGTGACGAGGGCATCATCGCAGCGATGGTGGGGATGTCGGCATGAGCCATGTGCGATGTGGGTGGCTTTTGAGGGAATACAAAAAGAGGGCGCTTGCTCGTTGTCATACAAGATATCCGGTTGGATGTCCGCCATTCCCCTGTGGTTGATCTGTATATCGTATGACAACGGGAGATCGACGGGAAACCCATGAGCCGACCGGAGATGATGAAGCACGACCCACGCACGCTCGCCAAGACGAAACCAATGTCCGGCTGACAATGGCATGGATGCTAATATCTGGTTGTGCTGATAAACTGACACGGTGCTATCTTCGGGCTTTTGTGTTAGCACTGACCATAACGTCACTTCATGCTGTGTCGTACGCCGTAGCATGGGGCCGGCAATAAAGAGTGGGAGCGATGCGTCTTTATCCAATGTCTCTGGGTCCTCGAAATCAGCTACTGGGCTACTGGGTTGTATATTTGTACTTTTACCTACGTGAGTGCAAAGAAGATAGTTTAATCGTCTGATTTGTTGCCTTTTTAGCCATTCGAGCCGAGTATGTGGGGATTTATTGAAAAAAGGGTTGCACCGAGATAATGGATTGCCTATCATCTCGCTCGTTGTCGAAAAAGACAATTCCCCCATAGTTCAGTTGGTAGAACGGCGGACTGTTAATCCGTATGTCACTGGTTCGAGTCCAGTTGGGGGAGCCAAATTTAGAGAAAGCGCTAGTCGAAAGACTGGCGTTTTTTTTTTGGCTTTTGTCACGTATTGTCAAACGCCACGCTAGGTAGCGTGGCGTTTGCACTTTCTGCCATTAATTTTGCGTTATGTATAGATTACGGGTGTACCGCAATTTATTCGGGTTCTCAACGTTATAACCGCCTACTTTAGGGCTTTTAATCACACTACGTGTGTAGAAGTACAGCGGAATGGCTGGCATGTCGCGAGCAAAAATACGCTCGGCTTCTTGATAGTAATCGTTGCGTTTTTCCGGGTCGACGACCGTCAAAGCCTGATCCAGCGCGTGATCATAATCTTTATTCCCCCAACTGGTTTCATTCATGCCATCACTACTGAAGTAACTCAGGAATGTAGAAGCTTCATTGTAATCGCCAACCCACGCATAACGTGCAACATCAAAGTCTTTTTGCAGAAGCTTTTGCAAAAAGGTTTTCCACTCTTGATTGGCCAAGTTGACATTGACAGGAAGGTGACGCTTCCACATAGACGTCACGGCTAACGCCAGTTTTTTGTGTGACTCCATGGTGTTGTAAACCAGTTCAAACTCCAGTGGATTGTCTTGCGTAAACCCGGCTTCCGCCAATAAGGATTTGGCTTTTTGATAGCGCGCATCCTGACTCATTTCCGCCCATTCAAGCTTGGGTGCCTCAAAGTGGTTAATCGCTGGTGGGGTAGCGCCATACGCAGGAATTTGGCCTTGGCCGAGAATAATATCGGTGATGATGTTTCTATCAATGGCATAAGATAAGGCTTTGCGCACTCTGACATCGTCAAAAGGGGCCTTTTCGGTATTAAATAAGTAATAATAGGTTGCCAAAGACGGCATGGTGATCAATTCATTAGGGCGTTCTTTTTTGATTTGATCATACGCTTCCAAAGGGAAGCTCGAGGTGATATCGATCTCGCCGGTACGATAACGGTTATATTCAGCATTGACATTACTTGATGCAACATACGAAGTCTTATTAATCACTGTTTCTTTGTCGTTCCAATAAAGCGGATTTCGCTCAAGATCAATGCGCTCATTAATGACCCAGTTAGTGAGATTGTAGGCACCCGAGTTCACCATATTGTTGGGGCGAGTCCAGCTGTCACCAAACGCTTCAAGCGCATGCTGTGGTACTGGATACGTTGATGAGTGAGTCAGCATATTGGGGAAGTAAGGCGTACGACGTTCCAGGGTAAACTCAACCGTGTGATCGTCAATGGCTTTAACCCCGAGTTGCTCTGCTGGCTTTTCGCCGTCAGTGATCGCTTTTGCGTTCTGAATATTGGCGGTCCCTAAATACCAAGCGTAAGGCGCACCTGTAACAGGATCGACGACGCGTCGTAAGGTAAAGATAACGTCGTCGGCCGTTATAGGCTCACCGTCTGACCATTTCGCATCACGTAGATGAAACGTATATTTAAGTCCATCGTCACTGATTTCCCAGTCTTTCGCCAGGCCGGGCACAACCTCGCCTTCTGGATTACGAATCATTAACCCTTCAAATAAATCGGAGATAATTTTATTGCTGGCGGTATCGCTGGATTTGGTCGGGTCTAGTGTTGGTACTTCACCGGCGACGCCCCAAATGAGGGTCTGTTCATTAGCGAGGGTGACATTCTCTGGCACTTGGGCGGCAAACGCTGAACTGCATAATGTTAACGCCATGGCACTGGCGAGTATCTTGATTTTCATAAGCCTTCCTTGGTTGAGTGTTTTGTTAATAAATCTTAACAATCAATAGATTAACCCTAATTGCTGATGAAATAAAACCTAGATGAAAGAAATATGATGCGCGTTGGTGACAGCAATAAAAGGTGACACCTCGCGAGCAGCATTAAACAGGGGTTTAAGCGATTAAAGCAGCATGATCGTTGGTCTTCCTGGTGTTTGTATGGCTAAGTTGTCATGCTTTTAGCATAGAAACACGATGACTTGCTAAGCTCGTTGGATTATGCGAGCCTCAAACATTCATCTTAAATCAAATAAAATCAAGGCAAGGAACTGCTTCTGACTGTTACAAGGAGAGTAAAATGAAAGTGTACGGACATCCGCTGTCAATAAATGTTCAGAAAGTGATGTGGTTGATTGAGGAGCTGGATTTAAGTATTGCGCTAGAAGAAGTCGATATTCGTCATAGCCATCGTGACGCACAAGCCATCGCTGAGCGTTGTCCGATGCAACAAACCCCCGTTTTAGAAGACGGCCCGAATAGCGTGTGGGAGTCACATACCATATTGCGCTACCTCGTTGCTTGTTATGGTAACAAAATGTGGTATCCGGATTGTGCGTTTCAACGATCATGTTATGAACGCTGGATGGACTGGTGTCTCTCCTCATTCCAACCCGTTATTAAAAGGGCGTTATTCTCTTCAGCCTCTGACCACCCACATGCTATGTCTTCACAAGCTATGTCTTCACAAGCTATGTCATCACGAGAAAAGGCGCTAGAGCAGTGTCGTTATCATCTGGAACGAATCGATGAGGTACTGGCGGAGCAAAAATATCTCGCATCAGATCGCATAACATTGGCTGATATTGCGATAGGAAGTTTGATCCATAGCTTGCATAATGAGGCGTCTTTAACCTTGCCACCTAATATCTCTCGCTGGTATCAGCAGTTAGCTGATTTGCCAGGCTATCAGCGTTGGATCATGCAAGCAGAGTCGACTCTGCCTGCATAATACAAGCCTTAACACTGTCTTTGTTACAGTGTTTTTAGGGGGCCGACCACGCATAACGCATTCTGGTAGCCGGGTTGCTGCTCAACTTGCTCCAGATAGCGAAAAATGTTGGCGTGATGTTCGGTATGAAGCTGTGGGCGCGCTGCCAATAATGGAAAACTCATTTGAATATCGGCCGCTGTGATTTGGTCCCCACAGAGCCATTTATGATGCGCTAAATGATTATCTATCATAGCGAAATGGTCGTGTAACTGCGGCGTCAGGAACTGCTGCTTCACACCATCCATCAGCTTCCGGGCTAGGGGCCGAATAAAAAATGGCATGGGAGATTCTGGAATTTTACTGAATATCAGAGACATCACCAATGGTGGCATCAGAGAGCCTTCGGCATAATGCATCCAGTATCGATAGAGGCTCTTCTCTGTTTTTGTTTCAGGTATTAAGCTGCCATCCCCGTATGTATCTAACAAATATTCAATGATTGCGCCAGATTCCGCAATCACAATGTCCCCGTCTTCGATCACGGGCGCTTTCCCCAAGCTGTGTATTTGTTTCAACTCACGCGGTGCGAGTTTGGTTTTTGGGTCACGCTGGTGGCGAACCAACTGATATGGAACCGCCAAAGACTCCAATAACCAAACAATACGCTGAGACCGCGATTGCTCTAAATGATGTAAAGTAATCATATCGGACCGTTTTAGACTGTAATTTAAAAACTAGGCTCGGGATAACGTACGACTCTAATGCTGATTCGATCAATAATGGTTGGCAGATCATTGGGTAAGAGCGGGAAGGACTTGTCCTTCGATACGAAGATCCGGACTGATTTCTTGAATATTTGTACCGCGAATATACAGATTGCCGCCGATATAGATATCGTCAGGAATAGCGTTTATCGGTGAGTTCGTGAGGTATAAATTGCCTTCAACAAATAGACGCTGAGGGAGCGCTGTCAATGGCGTATTGACCAGGCTTAAATCGCCTCGCACCACGAGGTTAGGGGGCAGACGCGTTATTTGTGTATTGGTCAGGTTAATATAGCCACCGACTTTCATCCTCGGTAGCTGCTTCAAAGCGGTATTGGCCGCGTTAAAATACCCGCCCACCTCTAATCCGCGAGGTAGCCGTACAATATCACTGGCTTCAATATCCAGGTACCCTTTTGTTTTGAACCCTGCAGGGAGTGCTGTAATCGGCGCAAACCGCAGTTTTACGTTACCGTAATTATCTATGTAGCCGTGGAAGCGAAGGTCTTGTACAAACTGGCTAGCGGGCTCATTCATTGCCAATGTCGGATAGACAACTATCATTGGAGTGATCAACAGGCAAAATCTGACAAGAAGTGCGCGCATAAGAGTAGGGCATAATGGCTAGTGTTTGGTCCAATGTAGAGCGTTTTGGCAGATATTCAAGCTGGTTGAGCTAGGCAATCATCGAAAATGTGGTTTGCTGCGTATGATTTTGCAACATTTATCTTGCAACACTTATTATGACAACGAGGTGCCAGTGAAGAGCACGCACTATAGAACTTTGCGCTTGGTGCTGGGCGATCAGCTCAATGCGAGCCATTCATGGTTTAAACAGACCGATGACTCTGTGCTTTATTTGGTTGCGGAGCTTAACCAAGAAGCCACCTATGTCAGGCATCATGTCCAAAAGGTAAGCGCATTCTTCGCGGCGATGGCGGCCTTTTCCCATGCACTTGAGCAGGCGGGTCACCATGTCTGTTACCTCACTTTAGATGACACTCAACGCTATCAAGATTTACCCGCGCTAATAAGTGCTTTGTGTGAACATTATCAGGTAAACACCTTTGCGTATCAGCGGCCGGACGAGTATCGGCTTTCGCAGCAACTCATCGCGCTCAATCTCCCCGATAAAGTGGCAATCCAATGTGTTGATACAGAGCACTTTTTATTGCCTTACGAGCATATAGCGACTCAGTTTACGGCGAATAAACATCGTAAAATGGAGTATTTTTATCGGGATATGCGTCGCCAGTTTGGTGTCCTGATGGACGGTGATGCGCCAGAAGGAGGACGCTGGAATTACGATCAAGATAATCGTAACAAGCTCAAAAAAAGCGATTTAGCTGCCATTCCGTCTCCCTTAGTATTCAGTAACGATGTTCGCGATATTTTAGCTCGTATCGAACGGCATAACGTTGCGACGATCGGTGAACCTGCACCAGACCTACTCTGGCCTGTGACACGATCACAGGCGAAAGCCTTGTTGGATCACTTTTGCCGTCATTGCTTGCCTCTGTTTGGTCAGTTTCAAGATGCCATGACGGGTCGTAGCGATCACCAATGGAGCCTCTATCACAGTCGTTTGTCGTTTGCACTGAATGCAAAGTTACTTCATCCCATGCAGGTTATTACCGTCGCGATTGAGTATTTCCGACATAGTGATGCCATCAACCTGGCGCAGATCGAAGGCTTTGTGCGTCAAATTTTAGGCTGGCGGGAGTACATACGTGGCGTATATTGGGCAAATATGCCTGCTTATGCAGAGAAAAATGTCCTCGAGGCAAATCGACCACTCCCGCGTTATTTCTGGGATGGGCAAACCAAAATGCGCTGTTTGTCTCAAGCGGTGACCCAGTCATTGCAAACGGCCTACGCACACCATATTCAACGACTCATGGTAACGGGGAACTTTTGCTTGCTAGCAGGTATTAACCCAGATGCCGTTGATGACTGGTACTTATCAATTTATATTGATGCGATAGAATGGGTTGAGATGCCTAACACTAGGGGGATGACGCAATTTGCTGATAACGGGTTGGTTGGCACGAAACCCTATGCGGCTAGTGGCGCTTATATTAATCGCATGAGTGATTATTGCGGCGATTGTCATTACTCAGTGAAAGAGAAAGTGGGGGATAACGCGTGTCCACTGAATGCACTTTATTGGCATTTTATGCAGCGTCATCGCGATCGCTTTAGTCGAAATCCAAGAATGGCCATGCCTTACAGAAACTGGGATAAAATGGACGCTGCCCAGCGCGAGGCCATGCTTGAGCGTGCAGACTATTTGCTTGCTCACCTCGATAACCTCTAGTGTTGGTGGTCAATACCTCTTTATGGTGCGCTTACTGCCAATAAGCGCACTGTGTTGTGTCACTCTTGACTAATCACCGCCGCTATTGGGTGTTTGGCACCACTTGAATCTCAACCCGACGATTCAATGCGCGATTGGATGCACTGTTATTGGCAACGAGTGGACGTGTTTCGCCAAATCCAGAGGTATAAAGGCGCGCATTGTCGATAGACTGGCTTGCAAGATAGCGTTTAACGCTCATCGCACGTCGCTCAGACAAGCCTTGGTTGTATGAGGCTGCCCCTGTGTTGTCGGTATGGCCCTCAATGCTTAAAAAGGTTTTGTCGTATTTGCGCATGACGTTGGAAACCGCATTGAGGGTGGGATAGAAGTCGGCGGCGATAGCATCTTGATCCAATCCAAAGGTAATATTCGATGGCATGATCAAACGAATGTTATCCCCTTCTCGCACTACTTGAATGCCGGAACCTGCCAATTCTTCACGGAAAGCCTGCTCTTGCTTATCCATATAGTTGCCCACCGCGGCACCACCGATCGCGCCAATGGCCGCCCCGATGAATGCGCGTTTATCTTTGTGGTTGGAGGTGGACTTACCCGCAATCGCACCGGTGATCGCGCCAATGGCCGCACCTTTTTGGGCATTCGACATGGATTCACAGCCTGTTAATGCCAGTGAGGCAGTCAAAACCGCAACCGCAGTCAGTTTATATTTTGTTCCCATTGTGTTCTCTCTATCACAAGTTAGCGATGACTCTACTCTATGGCATGTTAGACATTATTCTTCAAGAAAGTGTCAAAAAAATGATTTTCTGCTGATGTTTTAAACACAATGGACTTCGTCGCAGACACAATTCTCAGTTTTGTCTTTTATTTTACTTGTCTTGCCTAACAAATTGCGCTGGATCAAAATGTGACGAACTAATAGCGTGTTACAAAATGGCATCAAAAGGGGAAAGCACTTTCTGCTAAAACCTCTGTTATCCCTACAAAAGGAGTCAAGGATCATGTCGAGCACTTTCTTTATCCCAGCGGTTAACCTTATGGGTGCCGGATGCCTCTCAGAAGCCGCAGACGCTATTCAATCGCATGGATTTAAAAAAGCCCTCATTGTCACCGATAAGGTGCTGAACGAAATTGGTGTCGTCAAACAAATCGCGGCGTTACTGGATAGTCGCCAGGTTGACAGTGTGGTGTATGACGGTACTCAGCCTAACCCAACGACCGGCAATGTGGCGCAAGGCCTTGAGCTTTTGCAAGCGAATCAATGTGACTGCGTGATCTCTTTGGGTGGCGGATCGCCGCATGATTGTGCGAAGGGTATCGCTTTAGTTGCCACGAACGGCGGCCATATCAGTGATTATGAAGGTGTCGATCAATCGGCAAAACCTCAACTGCCACTGATTGCGATCAATACAACGGCCGGCACGGCATCTGAGATGACGCGTTTTTGTATTATTACTGAAGAAAAACGTCATATTAAGATGGCGATTGTCGATAAGCACACCACGCCAATTATCTCTGTGAATGATCCTGAGCTTATGCTCGCGAAGCCAGCTTCACTAACCGCGGCGACCGGAATGGACGCGTTAACTCACGCCGTTGAAGCGTATGTGTCAACCGCCGCGACACCGATCACGGATGCCGTCGCGCTCAAAGCAATGACCTTGATTCAAGATCACCTTCGTACCGCCGTGACTGACGGACAGAATATTGAGGCACGTGAACAAATGGCTTATGCGCAGTTTATGGCCGGTATGGCATTCAATAATGCGTCGCTCGGCTATGTGCATGCCATGGCACATCAGCTCGGCGGGTTTTATGACCTCCCTCATGGTGTGTGTAACGCGGTATTGCTCCCCCATGTTCAGCGCTATAACGCACAGGTTTGTTCTGAGCGTTTGCGTGATGTCGCCACTGCAATGGGCGTGGATACGGAGAATATGACGGCTGATGAGGGCGCGAAAGCCGCCATCCAAGCCATTCAGTCGCTTTCAACGGACGTAGGTATTCCTGCGGGCTTGAACGAATTAGGTGCCAAGCAAGAAGATATTGATGTGCTGACTGAAAATGCGTTGAAAGATGCGTGTGGTTTCACTAACCCGAAACAAGCAACACACGACGAAATCGCCAAGATTTTCATGGAAGCCATGTAACGTATCAAAGCGTATCGCCCCATTATAAAGCAGGCCTGATGATTCAGGCCTGCTTTCTTAGTTAGAGGTCAAGATTAATCAATGGTCCAGTCTCGATTAATCACTACGATCTTCCACTTCGGCAATTTGATTTTGGCAGCTTTGTCCGCTCAGAACGGTTTGAATATTGGTTAACGTCGTCTCGGCGATATTGTGCAGTGCCTCTTTGGTCAAGAACGCTTGATGGCCGGTGATCAGCACATTGTGGCACGCTGAAAGGCGACGGAATACATCATCGACAATCACATCATTCGACTTGTCTTGGAAAAACAATTCATGCTCATTATCGTAAACATCGAGCCCCAAAGACCCAATCCGTCCTTGTTTGAGCGCCTCAATCGCGGCAACCGAGTCGAGTAGCTCGCCCCGACTGGTGTTTATCACCATCACACCGTCTTTCATTTGATTGAATGCGTTGGCACTGAGCAAATGGTAGTTCTCTTTAGACATGGGGCAATGCAAAGAAATCACATCACTTTGCGCATAAAGCGTTTCTTTTGAAACATATTCCGCCCCCAGTTCAAGGGCCTGTGGGTTTTGATAGGGATCGTGGCAGAGTAGACGCATCCCTAGGCCGTTGAGAATGCGCATGGTCGCAATACCAATTTTTCCTGTACCAATAATCCCCGCTGTTTTGCCATGAAAGTTGAAGCCGACTAAACCCTCAAGCTCAAAGTTCGCGTCGCGGGTACGTTGATACGCTTTATGGAAACGACGATTAAGACACATCATCATGCCAACCGTGTGCTCGGCGACCGATTCAGGCGAATACGCGGGCACGCGCACAACCGTGATCCCCAGTGATTTAGCTGCGTCGAGATCGACACGGTCGTAGCCAGCGCAACGCAAGGCTACGAGAGAAGTCCCTGTCTTTGCGAGAATTTCAAGTACGGGGCGAGACAAATCATCGTTTACAAACGCACAAACCACCTCGGCACCTTGCGCCATTTTGGCTGTTTTGTCAGTGAGTTGGAAATCATGAAACTCAAACGTGTACGCAAATGCGTCGTTGACATGAGTGAAGGCGGCCTTGTCATAAGATTTCGCGCTAAATACGGCAATGGTCGTCATTAAATAGCCTCCGGTTTAATCGGGGGAGGTGAATGGTCTCTATCAATAACGTGATTTTGATCAGAAATAAACCATTAAATTTATCAGGATAATCGTGTCGGTTATGGTACGAAATTGCAAAGCCGAACTTGTGTTCGGCTTTGATAATGTTGTGTCTCCCTCGCTTGCCTAGAACCTAATAGTGGCATTAATGCGTATATCTCGGCCAGCTGCTGGCACGCCGGCAGAAAGGTAGGGTGAGTAATATTGATCGGTAAGATTGATGATAGTGGCACGTAGTACAAAATCATCACTGGGCTTCCATTCACCATACAAGTTTTGGAAAAAGTAGGCGTCACTTTCCACGTTTGCAGTGTGCAAAGAAGGCTCGTTAGGAACACGATCTTGCTCGTCCCAATACTGCCCTTGCCATGCGATTTGAATGGTATCTGTCAGTTGGCGTCCGATACCGAACATTGCACTTAGTGGTGGGGTTTCGTACCAGTATTCGTCTGCGCACGTGCTATCGCGCAATGATCCTTTATGTTTCCCCCTAACAATAGAAACAGACGCATCGGTGAACCAATCGTAGAGACGATATTGTAACTGTGCGTCGAGGCCGTAGGTATATAGCCCTTCTAGGTTGGTATAGTAGCCTTCTTTTTGTTTTGTCGCATTTATGCCACGACGCTGAGCAACGTCATGAATGATGTCATTCCAGAACAGCGTGACCTCAGTAGCAAGGTGATCGCTTTCAGTCAACACACGTTGATGCTCATTAGTCATACCTAATAGATACGCATTGACTCGAGTCACGGAAAGATCCCGACTTGTCGAGGCCCGTTTAGAGGCTCTTGCATACTGCACCGTATACAATTCGTCAATTGTTGGTGCTTTCAAGCCATAAGCATAGGCGGCTTTGATTTGCGTAGATGGACTGACATCGTAGACCAATGCAATACGCGGCTCCCAACCCTGGTGAGTAACAGCACTATAGTCATGACCCACAGATGGGTCGTTATAATCAGGTGCTAAATTCGGAACGCCCTCTGATCGAATATGGTTATAGCGCAGCGAGGCGGTTAGTTCGAGATCTGGAGTAATGAAGTATCTATCTTGGACAAACGCACTTTGAGTTCGCTGTTCACCAGATGGTTCAAAGTTTGGTGTATAGTACCCGTAGTTTTTCGCTGGTTTTTTTCGATAAGTATGATTGTAAACGCGAGAGTCTCGGTTTTGGTCTTGGTATTGAGCGCCGATCATAATTTCGTGATCACCGAAGTGGCTAGTATTCGTCAATTCTGCAAACCAACGCTCATATGATAACCATACCTGATGACCGTATTGACCCGAAGAAATATAAGATTGATAGGTGCTGTCGGGTCTTTCCCAATAACGATGGTTTTGTGAATGTGCGATCACGACACTAGTGTCTATAAAGTTATTAAACGGTTGATAGTGGTAATTCAGGGTACTGGTATACTCGCGATAATGATTATCCACCGATGTGGCAAATAATGCCGCTTCGTAGCTACCATACTTATCTATTTTGTAATCACTAATCGAAGGCATGGCGCCGCGTCGATTTGCCCACGGTTTTCTTCCCTGGTCGTCATACCGTGTGTGGCTTAACATAAAATCATGCGCACCAGATTGATAATGAATTTTACCGAGCAAGCTATGTTGGGCGTAGCCCGAGAAATCAAATGTCTCTCCGTTTCCTAGCTCAATATCATCTGCATCACGTTTTGACCCATGGAGCAATACCGACCAGCCAGAGTCGGATTTGCCAAAGGCAGTAATACTGCGTTTCCATTGTTGGTTCACGCTATTAAAGCCAGCCTGAGCCGTCGCACCGATTGACTCATCCGCATCAAGAAAGTCTGCAGCTTCTTTTGTTTCCATAATAAAACTGCCGCCAAAGGCGCCCACACTGGCACGAACGTTATGGTCGCCTTTTACCACGCGGACAGATCTTAGCAACTGAGGATCGAGGAAAAAACTGCCATATCGATACTGTTGAAATCCGACTGGAGCACCATCTATACGGACAGATAGTGCTGAGGGGTGAGAAAACCCCCACACATTGATACGTTCACTGCCTGGGCGCGCACCGGCATCAAGTGAGACGCCGGGCATTTTCATGACCAACTCTCCGATGTTATGAGCCTGTTCGCGTTGAATATCGTCCAGCTCTAGAGTCGATTTTCCCGGTGAAATAAGGGTAATAGGATGGTTTAGTTGCTCACCTTGCACCTTAATGGTTTCAATGCTGTCGGGAGAGCGATTCGTATTAGCACTGGCGGTATGAATGCCAATAGCGAAGGCTGCCAAAATGGCAAAGCATAAAGAAGGATACGGCATACTCATAATACTTTACTGACGTATAAAAATGCGCACTATACGCCGGCTAATCACAACTATCAATGCTAATGAGATTGATTATCACTTGTGCGCGTTGGTTATTTTTGTTGCCAAGCAGTATGATACTGGGAAATTCTTAAGAGGATATCCCCCATGTTTACCGGAATTATTCAAGCGGTGGCAAATATTGACGTTTGTCGCGATCACCAAGGTATCCGAACGTTCGATATTCGCTTCCCAGATGGCTTTTGTGATGGATTAGAAATTGGTGCCAGTGTCGCCATTGATGGCGTATGTTTGACGGTCACTGAGCGATTAGAAGCGAATCTTGTGCGTTTTGATGTGATGCTACAAAGCTTAGCGATAACGACGTTACGTTCGTTTAATACTGGCGATAGCGTGAATGCGGAGCGAGCAGCGAAAGATGGCGCAGAAATCGGCGGACATCCGTTATCGGGGCATGTGGATTGCTGTGCTTTAGTGCATGACGTGCTGTTTCAAGAGGAAAATTGTCGATTGCGATTTTCCTTAGCAACGTCATGGATGCGCTACATCTTTGCCAAAGGTTATATCGCTATTAATGGTGCAAGCTTGACCATTGCCGACGTAAACAAGGATGAAGGGTGGTTTGACGTTTGGTTGATCCCAGAGACGCGGCGAATGACAACGTTCGAGCGAAAGACTGTCGGTGATTCCGTTAATATAGAAATCGAGCGACAAACCCAAGTGATGGTGGATACCGTGCGTGATACGTTGAGCGAAAAGCTTGGCCCCTTACTTCCTGTGCTCGAATCGTTAGCAAAGGAGAAAGGGATCGATCTTGATACACTTGGGGTCTCAATGCCAACCTCTCGATAACAAAAAGATAACAACAAAGCGCGCTCCTCAACGATCACTGCATGGATATGAGGGGCGCCAAGCCTTGCCATCCCTAGCTTTCTAGCCATCCCACTGTGTTTGCGCATTTTGTGCGCGAACATGCTCAAATAATGATGTAGTTAACAAAAATGTCAGTATTAAGTCATAAAATTATGCTCGAACGCTCATTTTTGTTGTGAGTTTGTTTTCGAGATGCTGTGATTATGCAAAATGGTAGTGTGGTTTTGAACGTGTAACCTCGACTAACAGTGACAAGGATAATCATTATGAAAAAAGCATCGTCGACTCTATTAGGCGAGTGCGTGTCCGAGTTTATCGGCACGGGCTTGCTTATCTTCTTTGGCGTAGGTTGTGTGGCAGCGCTGGTACTGACCGGCGCGGACTTTGGTCAGTGGGAAATCAGTATCGTCTGGGGGCTGGGTGTGGCAATTGCCATTTACTGTACAGCAGGTGTTTCAGGCGCGCACATCAACCCTGCTGTTACTATCGCGCTCGCTGCCTTCCATGGCTTTGATAAAAGTAAAGTTGTTCCCTACATTATTTCGCAAATGCTTGGTGCGTTTGCGTCCGCCGCACTTGTTTACAGTCTATATAGCAATCTTTTCGTCGAGTGGGAGTTAGCCAATAATGTTGTTCGGAGTAGCCCCGAGGCCTTAGCAACCGCAGGTATCTTCTCAACGTATCCGCATCAAGCTCTGTCTTTCATGGGGGCTATGGCGGTTGAATTTGTGATCACAGCGGTGTTGATGTTTGGCATCTTAGCGCTAGGCGATGAAAATAATGGCGCTGCACGTGGCCCAATGAATCCATTACTCATCGGTATTTTGATTGCGGTTATCGGTGGCTCGTTAGGTCCATTGACCGGTTTTGCAATGAACCCTGCGCGTGATTTCGGTCCTAAACTATTTGCCTTCTTTGCCGGATGGGATTATGCCCTGACAGGCGCACGCGATATTCCGTACTTTATTGTGCCCATTGTCGCACCAATTTTAGGGGCCTGTTTCGGTGGTTGGCTGTATCCAAAAGTGATTGCCCCATACCTGCCTCAAGAGGGCCATGGTTGCACCATTCCTAACCAGTGTGATGATGAGGAGCTGGAGCTGGCTGAAACCGAGACGCAAAAAGTAAACGCATAAGTAGCATGGGCGCGTTAGTGCGCCACAACGACTAAAATATAAGAGATAGAAGGAAACCCGATTATGTCTGCGCACAAATATATCGTGGCTCTAGACCAAGGTACTACCAGCTCACGCGCCGTCGTCATGGATCATGACGCCAATATTGTGGGTGTGTCTCAGCGCGAATTTACCCAGATTTATCCTCAAGCCGGTTGGGTCGAGCATGATCCAATGGAAATTTACGCGACACAAAGCTCCACCTTAGTGGAGGTGTTGGGCAAAACGGGTATCCGCAGTGATGAGATTGCGGGTATTGGTATTACAAACCAGCGTGAAACCACGGTAGTCTGGAATAAAGAAACCGGAAAACCTGTGTACAACGCGATTGTGTGGCAATGCCGTCGTACCGCCGACATTTGTGATGACTTGCGCGAGCGTGGTTTAACTTCATATGTTCGCGATAACACTGGGCTTGTACTTGATCCGTATTTCTCAGGTACAAAAGTGAAGTGGATTTTGGACAACGTCGAAGGCGCGCGAGAGGACGCAGAAGCGGGTAAGCTATTGTTTGGTACCGTGGATACCTGGCTGGTCTGGAAAATGACCCAAGGGCGTGTGCATGTGACGGATTATACCAATGCGTCACGAACTATGTTGTTTAATATCAATGATATGTGCTGGGATCAAAAAATGCTCGATGAGCTCGGTATCCCCGCTTCAATGTTACCTGAAGTGCGTCGCTCTTCTGAGGTATATGGGCAAACGAATATCGGCGGTAAAGGCGGGACACGTATTCCAATTGCTGGGATCGCGGGTGACCAACAGGCTGCGCTATTTGGTCAAATGTGTGTAGAAGCCGGACAAGCGAAAAATACCTACGGCACAGGGTGCTTCTTGCTGATGAATACCGGGCAAGAGAAAGTTACGTCTTCTCATGGCCTGCTGACGACGATTGGTTGTGGTCCACAGGGTGAACCTTCTTATGCGCTTGAGGGCGCGGTCTTTATGGGCGGAGCCTCTATCCAGTGGTTACGTGATGAGCTTAAAGTGCTCGAAGACGCGCACGATTCTGAGTATTTTGCCACTAAAGTCGATACGTCAAATGGTGTTTATGTGGTCCCGGCTTTCACGGGATTAGGCGCCCCCTACTGGGATGCATATGCCCGCGGTACTATTGTAGGCTTAACGCGCGGTGTGAATTCAAACCATATTATTCGAGCAACATTGGAAGGGATTGCTTACCAAACTCGTGACGTATTGGATGCAATGCAAGCCGATTCAGGTATCAAGCTCGCGGCGTTACGCGTGGATGGTGGTGCCGTTGCCAATGACTTCTTGATGCAATTCCAAGCCGATGTGCTTAATACGGAAGTTCACCGTCCCGAAGTGACGGAAGTCACGGCGCTGGGCGCAGGTTATCTTGCGGGGATGGCTGTTGGTTTCTGGGGTAGCCTGGATGAGTTAAAAGACAAAGCGAAACTCAATCGTAGCTTTGAGCCTCATCAGGATGAAGAAAAGCGGAACCGTCGTTACCGTGGTTGGAAGCGTGCGGTAAAATGTGCTCAGGCATGGGCACAGCTTCATGATGAGGAAGAAGACATTTAATTACGTCTAAACCGAGTTATCTTCAAAAGGCGCGTTTTCGCGCCTTTTTTTATGCCTGAACGCAGACGGGTGAATTCTGCTTTATTGAATAACAGAGTGACAACGACCTGCTTCTGCTACGTTAATCTTGGCTTTACGGTTCACAATTCACGCATTTTTATAACACTTATTCTACACTTGTCACACTCGATAATAATTTTTCGAACATTAATAGTGACCGAAAACGAAAGTTGATATACAGTTATACCCATCAATTAATGTTCGTTCGCTCATATCTGGACAAGGTCGGCTAATAATGACTACGCATAATACTCATCAAGAAGCATTACTCGATATTATCGTCGTGGGAGGCGGTATCAATGGTGCGGGCATCGCTGCAGATGCAGCAGGTCGCGGGCTTAATGTTGGATTGTACGATGCAAAAGATTTCGCATCGGCCACATCGTCAGCAAGCTCAAAGTTGATTCATGGCGGGCTTCGCTATTTAGAGCATTATGAATTTCGTTTGGTTTCCGAAGCGCTAGCAGAGCGTGAAGTGCTAATCAATAAAGCGCCGCATATTGCCTTTCCTATGCGCTTTCGTTTGCCGCATCGCTCTTATCTGCGCCCCGCGTGGATGATTCGTTGTGGCCTCTTTTTATATGACAATTTAGGTAAACGTTCGACGTTACCAAGTAGCCACAAAGTGGATCTCAGTAAAACCGGCTATATGAAAAAAGAGATGAAGATCGGTTTTGAGTACTCTGATGCGTGGGTAGATGATGCGCGTCTCACACTGCTTAACGCTCAGTTTACCAAAGAGAAAGGCGGTGAAGTCCGTAACTATTGTAAAGTGGTGACGGCAGAGCGTGAAAACAATATCTGGCGTGTTACCTTAGAAGATGCACATACCGGCGAGCGTTTTGAGCGCAAGTCGAAAGCCTTGGTGAATGCAACAGGGCCTTGGGTCAAACAATTCTACGACGATAGTCTTCATGAAAAATCGCCACGTGGGATCAAAATGATCAAAGGCTCTCATATGGTGGTGCCACGTATCCATCAAGATCCACAAGCCTATATTCTGCAAAATAATGATGGTCGTATTGTATTTGTGATCCCTTACCTGGATAAGTTTTCACTGATTGGCACCACGGATGTTGAACACAAAGCGGATCCGCGTGAAGCTAAAATTGATGATGCTGAAGTTGATTATCTGGTTGATGTGGTCAATCAGCACTTTACGCATCAAATCAAACGCGAGGATGTTATTTGGACCTACAGTGGTGTGCGTCCTCTATGTGATGACGAATCGGATTCGCCGCAGGCAATGACACGTGACTATACCATTGAGTTAGAGCAGCAGGGCAGTCAAGCGCCGCTCGTATCTATCTTCGGCGGTAAGCTCACGACGTATCGTAAACTGGCCGAATCAGCCATGCATAAACTTGAGCCATTTTTCGATAAAATGGGTCAGCCTTGGACCGCAAACGGAACGTTACCTGGTGGTGACTTTAGCTGTGGTCGCGATGATCTGGCCATGTCAATCAAGCAACGTTACCCGTGGTTAAGTCACGAGACGGCGCAGCGATTTGTGGACACATACGGTACTTGCACCCATCAGTTGATGAAAGGCTGCACCAGCGAGGCAGATATGGGACGTCAGTTTGCAGATGGTGTTTATCAAGCTGAGCTAAATTATCTCATTCAACACGAGTTTGTGCAGCATGTTGAAGACGCGCTATGGCGCCGTACGAAGCTTGGTCTCTATTTGACTGAAGAGCAGGCTGATGCGATTAGCCAGTACATCGAGCAACAGCGCGTTAAGGTGCATGCACTGCCATTGAGTGAAGCGAGCTAACACTCGGTAAAGTGAGTCGTTCAGAGAACAAGATTCGATGACTAAAAAGAGCGCCGACCATCGGCGCTCTTTTCTATTGGTTGGTGTTAGTGCCTTTTCGTTAATGCCTTTTAGCCGATAACGTACTGCCTAACGAGGCAGTGATTACCATACCGATGGCGAGCCATTGGCGCAGTGCAAGTTGCTCGTCGAGAATCAATAGCCCTGCCATTGCGGCAACAGCGGGCTCTAAACTCATCATCACACTGAAGGTTTGCTTAGGCATATTTCGCAGCGCGATCATCTCTAACGAGTAGGGAATAGCGCTAGAAATGAGTGCCACCGCAATGCCCAATGGCAGCAGTTGCCACTGGAGCAGAGCGCCATCGGTGGCAATGTAGCCCGCGGGTACAAGATAGAGCGCAGCAACCGTCATCCCCAGTGCAACAGTGCCGCCGCCTGGCGCTAGATTACCCGCTTTTTGACCAAATAAAATATAGCCAGCCCAGCAGCCCCCGGCGGCTAGGGCGTATGCAACCCCTCGTGGGTCGAGGGCATTCACGCCTGATAGATCCGGGAGCAATGTGATCACACCGCCGACGGCGAGCACAATCCAAAGGCTGTCCCGCGCGCGCCGTATTGAAAGCAATGCAACCAGAAGAGGACCCGTAAATTCGAGTGCAACGGCAATCCCGAGAGGAATGGTTTCAATCGCTAAATAAAGCAGCAGCATCATGCCACCCAGGCAACTGCCATAAACGCTAATAGCGCGCCAGTGACGTCCATGAGGCCATTGGCGCCAAGGCCGAAAAACCAGCCATAGTATCAGGGCGGAAAACCCGACTCGTAGAGCACTTGTCCCGACAGGCCCCACCAGAGGAAACAGCTGCTTGGCAAACGAGGCACCGAATTGAATCGCGCACATGGCGCCAAAAACACTCAATATAGCGATAAAAAGCGCGCGAGCCTGCATGTTTCCTCTCCTTGGTGATATTAAAGTCTTACCTTAACATAAAGACAAAAAAAAGCCGCTCCGATGAGAGCGGCAAAGATTTTGGAGCGAATTGTCTCAATCCTAGTGTGTTAGCTAGAATTTCTGTTTGGCCGAGTCGTAAGCTTCTTTAAGTGATGTTAATGCTTGTTCGGCGCCTTGTTTAATATCATCCCACGCCTCGTCACTGGCATTTTGAAGCTCATCAATGCGCGTTTTTGCTTGTTCTTTTCGCGCTCTTAAGTGCTCGATCGACTCACGGTATTCGGCTTTTGCATTTGCTGATGCGACGTTCGCTTTGGCTTCAAGCTTATCAATTTCTTGATTCCAGTCATGTAAGCGGCCGTGTAATTTTTCAATCATTTCTTGGCGTTGCATAGCATCTCCTTATTAGGGGTTTGTCATTACCCTTAGGCATTTTCTTCTACTTTAAGTTCATCAATGACACGCTCGACATCTTGGGCGTTTTCCGCCATTAAGACGGCTAGATCACGAGCGCCATCACTTTTGACGTTTCCGGATAAGGTTGCCACGCCGTCTTCAACGGAGACATTAATATTGGTTCCGCTAATATCTGGATTAAGTAGCAAGCTCGTTTTTAATGCCGCACTTACTTTTGTGTCGACAACGGCTTGCCCTAAGTCTGCGGCTTTGCTGGCGGGTTGAGAAACGGTGAGATCATTTTCCACCTGACTGACCCCGTCGATTTGGCGCACAAGACCGCCAGCTAAGCTCTTATCCAACTCAGTGTCTACGTTTCCCGTTAAGATAACCACACCTTGCTCTACATCTGTGTTGATATCAAAGTTGTTTAGGTCAGTATTAACCATCAGCATGGATTCGGCTTTGCCATCAATCCACGCATCTTTAGCTTGGTCTTGCCACTGGTTTTTGCTGCTGTCTGCATATGCCGACGAAGCACCCAGTGTTAGTGCTAACCCCAATGATACGAACAAAGGATGAAATCGACCTTGATGAGTCGTCTTCATTAACTCCTCCTTTTTCCTATGAATGTGAGTAACATGGTGGCGTTGCTACCTTGAAGCCTGCGAATACTGTGCCAGTTTTAAATTTAATTAATAATCAGTTAGTTATGATTTTTCTTTTGCTTGTTTAACCATTAATTAAGTAATAATTACTTGTGTGGGTGTAATTATTACTTAATTAGTTGTAAGCGATGTGGCAAGGTCATGCGTACATTCGCAATATGAAAGGAAGAGTAATGTGTAAATCTCGCCTGTTTGCCTGTGTCAACCAAACCTCGGATATTGAGCTGCTTCAACCCGTACAAAGGCTAGAGCATGTTGATCTTTCTACATTTGATACGCCTACGGATCTTCTTCGCGCTGTTGAATTACAGCCGCCGGACTGGGTAGTGCTTGATATTGATTTAGACACTATGTGTACCGAAACGATTATTCGTGTGATGGGAGAATATCGACATACCCATTGGGCGTTAATAAGCAATGGTGCACCAAATCCCGCTTGGAATGCGCGAGTACAGGACTGTGCGGCAACTGTTTTTCGGCGACCGCTAGATGGTAAATCGGTTCAGACGTTGCTTATTGATCGCTTAGACACGCGCTTTGTTTCACATCAGACCGCAATCCCAGTGCTCAAAAGCCAAGCAAATCAATATGGTTATCTGTTGGGCTCGTCTGAGCCAATGCGATCGCTATATCACCAACTTCAACGGCTTGGACCAACGGATGCAAATGTATTGATTGTTGGTGCGAGCGGCGTGGGGAAAGAGCATGTTGCGAAAACACTGCATAGTTTGAGTCAACAAGCTGCCGCCCCTTTTATGGCCATCAATTGCGGTGCGCTGAGCCCGGAATTGATAGAGAGTGAATTGTTTGGTCATGTAAAAGGGGCGTTTACTGGGGCGCATCAAGATCACCAAGGTATTTTTTATCAAGCCGAGGGGGGAACAGTATTCCTTGATGAAATAACCGAGATGCCTCAAACACTTCAGGTAAAGTTGCTGAGGGTGCTGGAATCTGGTGAATATCGCCCTGTTGGTGCGACAAAGAATCAAACGGCCAATGTGCGTTTAGTAGCGGCAACGAACCGAGATACAGATCAGGCAATCATTCAGGAAAAACTTCGTGAAGATATCTATTATCGCCTTGCGCAATTTATTGTCACCGTCCCGCCTTTATGCGAACGAGGTGATGATATTCATGCACTTATCACGCATTTTCTCGCTGAACTTAATCATCACTATAACGCGCAAACTAGCCTAAGTGCAGAAGCTTTAAGCGTACTGACTCAGCATCGTTGGCCGGGTAATGTGCGAGAGCTGAAACATGCAGTTGAGCATGGTTTTCTATTAAGTAATGGACACATTGAGGTGTCGGACTTACCTAAAACGGTTGTTCGCAAGGATGATAAAATGACCGCTTCCTGCTTTATCCCTGAAGGAATGACACTCTCAGAACTAGAGCAGATGGCAATCAAACAATCTTTGGCTCGGTACAATGGTAATCGTCAACGCACAGCGGCTGCATTGGGGATAAGCCCGAAAACACTTTACAACAAATTACAGCATTGAATCGATATCGAGTGAAATAAAGCGGGTAATATCGCGCATACAGTAGACAAGTAACGGTGCGCAAGGGATCGCGCACCGTTTCGCAGAAGCAGTTTGGGCGTGTTCTAGTCTGATTAAGCTTTATTTTTTTTACTTTGTTGCCGTTGGCGCTGTTTCTTTAATTCGCGACGTTGCTCAATGACTTTTCTCGCTTCACCGCCGACGTGTTGTTCACCCCGTTCACGTGCGAGGCGAACTTGATATTCTCGTTCACGAAACGCAGCTTTTTGCGCGTCGGTGTGTTTATCGATACATTTTGGACAGGAGACGCCTTGTTCATAGTGCTCGCTTTCCATGTCTGCTTGGGTTATTGGCAGACGACAAGCGTTACACATTGCGTAAGAGCCTTTTTCTAATTCATGATTAACGGCAACTCTGCTATCAAAAACATAACATTCACCGTTCCATAAGCTCTCACTTTCAGGCACCTCTTCAAGATACTTTAGGATCCCGCCCTCGAGGTGATATACCTCATCGAAGCCTTTTTCTTTCAAAAATGCCGTCGACTTTTCACAGCGGATCCCGCCAGTACAGAACATCGCCACCTTTTTGTGGGTACTGGGGTCAAGTTGCTGCTCGACATAGTCCGGGAATTCGCGAAAGCTATCCGTATGCGGGTTAACGGCGCGTTCAAAGGTACCGATCTCAATTTCGTAATCGTTGCGCGTATCAATCACCAACACATCCGGATCGCTGATTAATGCGTTCCATTCGGTCGGTTTGACATAGGTGCCGACACTTTGGCGTGGGTCAATGCCTTCCACGCCCATGGTGACGATTTCTTTTTTCAGTTTTACCTTGGTACGACTAAACGGCTGGCTGTCTTCAAACGATTCTTTATAGTCAATATCGGCCAGGCGTGGGTCGTTTTTAAACCACGCAAATAGCGCATCCATATTTTCTCGTGTCGCAGCGACTGTACCATTGATGCCCTCGTGAGCGAGAAGGAGTGTACCGCCTATCTGATTGGCTTCCATTACCTCAAGCAATGGCGCTTGCAAAGACTGATAGTCTTCAAGGGTGACAAATTTGTACAAAGCACAAATGACATAAGTAGACATGTTTTTTCCTCTTGCTGGCTGGAGCGTAAATCCAGTGCATGGGTTATTAGGGGAATAAAGCAGGGCGCGGAGTATATCGAAATGACAACCCTCTAAACACCGACATAAAGTATGGTTACTAAACAAAAAACGTACCATGCACGGCTTGGTGCGCTCCAACTGTTTCGCTCTCAAATCAAATAAAGCCTGTAACGGAGACATCAAAGCCAATATTTATGTGACAAAAGTCATGAATTAGCGGCAAAAATATCGCTCATGTAAGATTATAGTCGTAATTTGAATGCGTTTTTAGTCACGCCATGTTTGTTTTTATTTTGTGCTCTAACCATTTGCGGCTAGGCGTGACTCGCTGGCTTGTGGTAGGCGCTGAGCGATGGCTGCACAATCAAAGGAAGGAATTCGCAGATGCTTGAAGAATGGATTAATGCCTTCGTCGGCTTTATTTGGGGAAAGCCCATGCTCATCTTACTTGTCGGGGGAGGGATCTTTTTTACCCTATACGGCAAGTTTACGCCATTTCGCTATATGGGGCACAGTTTAAAACTCCTTACAGGGCGGGTTGATGATGGCTCGGGGCATGGTGATTTATCGCACCGGAAGGCCTTAGCGGCTGCCTTGTCGGGGACGCTTGGGCTGGGCAACATTGCTGGCGTCGCTTTGGCGCTCAGTGCGGGTGGTCCTGGCGCGGTATTTTGGATGTGGTTAACTGCGTTACTGGGTGTGTCGACGAAATTCTATACCTGCACACTTGGCGTGATGTATCGCCACAAAGACAGCGAAGGTCGTGTACATGGCGGACCCATGTACACGGTGCGTAATGGCTTGGGTAACAAGTTTAAATGGCTCGCGGTGTTATTTGCTATCGCGGGATTAATGGGCTTTGTTCCCTCTTTTCAGATTAATCAGCTCGGCGCGGTAGTCCAAACACAACTGTTTCCAGGGATTGAGTGGCTAGAAAGTACGGCCTTTTCGTGGGGGCTGGGTATTGTCTTGGCTATTTTTGTCGGGTTGGTGATTTGGGGCGGCTTGAAGCGGGTTGCGGACGTTGCTGGCGCACTGGTTCCCCTGATGGCTGGAAGTTATATGGTGATGGCGATTGTAGCTTTGCTGCTCAACGCAGAGCGTGTGCCGGCGGTTTTTCAATCCATTTTTGCTAGCGCCTTTTCGCCTGATGCTATGTTTGGTGGCTTGATCAGTGTGATTATTGTTGGTGTCAGTCGAGGCGCTTTCTCGAATGAAGCAGGGATTGGCACTGAAGTGATGGCTCATAGCGCGGCGAAAACCAATGAACCGGTGCGCGAAGGCTTAGTCGCAAGTCTCGGGCCAATTATCGATACGTTAATTGTATGCAGTTGTACCGCTTTAGTTATCTTAGTTACGGGGGTATTGGACCAGGCTGACGGCATGCAAGGTGTCAGTTTGACGATGGCTGCTTTTAAAGCCGCATTTGGTGCGCCTGGTGCATGGCTATTAGCCGCACAAGTTTTGGTGCTGTCTTTTACCACTGTATTTACGTTCTGGTATTACGGGTATAAGTGTTTTGTTTATCTGTTTGGCGAAACGGCAGGACAGTACTACAAGTACTTATATCTCTCATTGGTGGTGTTAGGGGCGGTTGTATCATTGGATGTCGTCTTCTTATTCTTGATCGGCGCTTATGGCCTGATGGCGGTTCCTACGATGGTCTCTGGGCTGTTATTGGCACCAAAAGTCAATCAGGCGGCGAAAGCCTATTTTTCAAGTCAGGCATATAAAGGGGCAGCCCAGGTTCAGTCTCGCGCGCCTCATCATTAAACCGCTGTTTTTGTTATAGCCGAAAGAGCAAAATCAAAAGGCTGCCTATGTTCGGCAGCCTTTTTTATCAAAGTAGACTGTTTTCTATCGAAGAAGGCAATGCTTTCGTGCGTATATGTGTTAGTCATCCAGCGGCGCACCAAACACATACTTGTCAACCAAGCTAACCATACGCCCAATCTCAGGTTTTGTAATGGTGTCGTTTGCACCGAGCTGCAAGGCTTTCGCGCGGTTATCTTCACTCATAATGGATGAGAACATAATAATTGGCATGGTTTTGTAGGCGTCTGTTTCACGTAGGCGCTTGACCAAGTGCATACCGTCCATCCGGGGCATTTCAACATCTGAGACAATGGCATCGACAAATTCAGTGATGGCGACGCCTTCTTCTTTTGATATACGCTCAAACTCGATCAGTTTTTCGAACGCTTCACCACCGTCTTTGGCGGAAATAATATTAAAGCCGGCTGAGCGGAGGGTGTTTTCGATCAAACTACGAATAAAGGCGGAATCATCGACGACCAACGCGGTTTTAGCTTCGCGTTTTTTAGCGCTAGACTCGGATATATTGACGCTTCTATCCTGAGTGACATCGTATTTTTCCATGCTCAATTCAGGATTGATGTCAGCGATGATTTTTTCGAAGTCTAAGATCATGATCAGATTTTTGTCTTTACGTACCACAGCAACCACACAATCTTGCTCGCCAGCTTCTAAAAACTGGCTAGGAGACTCAACGGCTTCCCATGAAATCCGATGAATGCGGCTGATACTATCGATCAAAAAGCCATTGGTCATATTGTTGAAATCGGTAACGATGACAAATTTGTTATCTTTTTCTGGTCGTGTAGGCACCCCCAACCAGCCAGCGAGATCAATCAATGGGGTTAGCTTGTCGCGCGATGAGAACACACCAATCATGTGTGATTGTGCATTGGGATAATCCGTTGTTTCAGGGACTTGAATGACTTCACGAACCTTGGCCACATTGATACCGTAGTAGCAAGTTTTGGTGCTACCGTCAGGAAGTTGTTTTATCAAGTGGAACTCGATGATTTCGAGCTCATTCGTCCCACTTTCCGTTAGTATTTCGTTCTTTGATGGCTCGTGATTCATGCCTACCACATTTCCTTTCGATAACAGCGAACAACGCTGATGTGAGCTTACGTTTGGTCAGTATAAGCCCGAGATCGTTAAAGCGACAATATTTGCGCATCAATCAAACGATGATCTGTGGCCTATCGCGCTAATTGATGTATCAAATACGTCATCCAATCACAGGCTTTTAACATAAGAGACGCTAGCATAATGCAGATTTTACCTGCGGATAGATGAAAGGTTAAGGCAATGCTACGTCCAAATGATAGTGACCAATCATCTTTCCTTGGTCGTCTAAAAAGCGCGTGTAGGAGAACGGCTCAAGATCGATGGTGGTTGGCATACCACGCACGACTTCATTGATGACTTTCCCTGTGATGGCAGAGGTCAACATTCCGGTACGAAAATGCCCACATGCATTCAGGTAACCATCAATACCCGGTACTGTACCTAGGATCGGGAGTTCATCTGGTGAACCTGGACGTAAGCCTGCCCAGCAGCGCTTGATGTTCATCTTTTTCAGCTCAGGGATAGACTTCATGGCGCCTTGTGCCAGCTGTTTGATGTATTTCATGTCTGTGGTGGTATCAAAACCGCGCTCTTCGGTGGTTGAGCCAATCAGGACTTCGCCGTTATCTTTTTGGGCGATGTAACAATCACTGGTGGTCAAACAGCCATTTAAAAGCTTAGGTAGCTTCTCGGAAACGATCACTTGGCCTTTGACTGGGAAGACAGGCATTGGCATCCCCGTTGCCCACAAGCTGAGTTTTTCCGCCCATGCGCCACCGGCGTTGATCATGGTGCCACAACCTAGCTTACCGTTTTCTGTCTCAACCGCGACAACCCGGTTACCTTGTCTCACCACGCCCGTGACTTTGGTATTAAGATATAGCTCGACACCGTTCTGCCGTGCTGCTTCCAAATAGGCCTCGTTGAGGCGATAGGGGTTGATTTGGTGATCCCCCTCAAACTCCATCGCACCAATTGCAGCGCGCGACACGTTAGGCTCTTGTGCGTGAAGATCGTCTTGAGACACCCAGCGTACATGCTCTTGGCGATCAGGAATGGCGGCCGCAATATGTTCGGCATAGAGTTTGTCGTATTTATCAAACATGACAAACTTCAAACCGGTACGCTCAAACTTAAAGTCCACACCGTGATGCGTCATCAGGTCATCATACAATGCCGGATAGAGCTGGTTAGACAGCATCGCCATATCGAAGAACGGCTTGGGCATAATGTGCGGTTTGATCTCTGGTGATCCCCCTTCGCCGCTTTCTTGCATCTGCTTAGAAAGGGTTTTAAACAGGATAACGCCGCAGCCAAGGCCGGTTGACTCGCCCATCGCCCATAGGCCACCGGCTGACGCACGTGAGGCATTTCCGGGGTATTTATAGTCCACAACGGCGATGGATAAGTCGCGCTCGCGGCTTAAATGATAAGCCACCGATGCGCCGATCACACCGCCGCCACAAATTACGATGTCGTACCGTTTCATGCGTCATCCTCCAACGCAGCAAAAGGAATAGGGTCGAGTGGGAATCGAGGGCGAATCAAAGGCTGAGGCGACGTCGTGCTCTCATTGAGTCGGTCGTAGCAATAGTGCGCACAGGTTTTTCCTTGGCAGTCACCCATGGTAACGCGGGTACGCATTTTCAACGTAATCACATCCTTGACGCCTTGATTGATGGCGTTATCAATGTCCGCCTTTTTCACTTGCTCGCAGCGACAGATCACTGTGTCTTTTTCCGGCAAACTGAGCAGGCCTGGGCGACGGTAGCCTGCCGTATCAAAGCCTTTACGGAAACGGTAGCTCTTTTCGAGCTGATGACGTAGAGCCTTAAATTCATTGTCAAGATTAGGCATTGAAATATTGCGTGCCTTCAGTGCGGAGCACGCTGCAATCTTTCCTTCCAACATGGCGGCTTCTGCGCCGGCAAATTTCACGGTATCACCGGCGCAGTAAACATTGTCGAGACTGGCTCGTTGCCACTCGTCCACCACGGGGATCGCCCCGCTCATGTGATCGTACTGCATATCTAGTCCCATCAGTTGTGCGAGCTGAGAGCGTGCCGCAAAGCCGTAACCCACACCAAGTACATCAGCATTTATGGTTTCGGCACGGCTAACATCTGGGTGCCAGTCTTTACTGTAGGGGGCTACCGTAACTTGCTCGACTTGAGGATCACCTGAGGCTTTGACTACGCCCCAACCGTAATGCATCGGGATATGGTTGCGTTTGAGATACATCATCATGGACAGACCATCTAGCGCGAGCTGTGGACGGTTGAGGAGGGCGAGCGTTTCACGTGCCAAGTCTTTGAATGGCGTCGCTTCATAGATACCCGCGATATCACAACCAGCTTTGTGAAGTTGACAAGCAACCAGTACAAGCAAAGGACCTGTGCCGGTGATCACGCAGCGGTGACCGGGACGGACTAAGCCACTTTTTATTTGAAGCTGGATACCCCCGAGAAGCATCACCCCAGGCATATCCCAGCCGGGAAAGGGAATGCTGCGCTCTTGGCAACCGGTGGCGAGGATCAACTGCTCGTAGTCAATCGTTGATAGCGTGTCTTCATGAGCAGTGAGGAGGTGTTGATCCGCCATTGGCCCCAGTACCCGCGTCAAACTACGTAGGTCAATCAAATCCTGATGCTGGCGATATTGTTCGCGCAGGGATTGTGACGTGGCCTTCCATTTATCATCCAAATGAGGCAGCGCGTCAGTATCTCGCCATGGACCACGGTAGACGACGCCACCGGGTTTGGGCGCTTCATCAACAATAATACTAGCGACCTTGTGCTTGGCCAGTGTGACCGCTGCAGACAGACCGGCAGGTCCAGCACCAACAATAACAACAGGTTTAGACATGGGTTTCTCCTTGCTCGACGGTACTGCTTTCAAGATCCTTGCTCTCAACCACAATGTTGGCTTCAGTGCGGACATCCATATCCGGTTGCACGGCGACTTGACATGCGCGTTGTTTATGGCGGCCGTTGATTTCCAGCGTACAGCAATGGCATACGCCCATGCCGCAATAGGCACTGGCTAATCGGCCATAATCATTTTTAGATAGCGCACGGATATTGCTCGCAAGCAAGGTGCTTAGCACGCTTTCTCCAGCGATGGCAGGAACAGTCTCGCCATTGACACGGATTGAGAAGGTTTGACCAACTGCATCGGTAATGTCTTGGGATCGTTTCATCGTTTTAATTTGCTCATTCGTATGTTGTCGGGACAGTGATGACTCCCACTCAGTCTGTTTAAGTGAGCGGACCTTATTGTCTTATTTGTTAGGCGAGGCGTATAATAAACTTGCTTTGTGAATATGTAGTTACTTTTTGTTTCGCATTTGTTATCCCTCGCAAAATATATGGAAATAATGATGATGTTGTGAGCTTTATCATGATAACGATCAGGTTTGCGCGGAGAGGGGCCTGTGAACAGTAACGCTATATCGGTCAATCGCTGTTGCGTAAACAAGGTGGCTATGTCATCAATGAAGAAGTGGTTTATCGCGATCTTGTATCGGTAGAGGAGGCAAGGATGACAGAGTCAGGCTCACAGTGGTTGGAAACGGTTAAAGAGATGCGAGAGACATTCGACGCGCAAAAAGAACAGGTATCTCAGCGACCTTTTTTAGAGTACAGCCATCGCCGTGACTCGCTGCTGCGCTTACGTCAGGCTATCAAGCAAAAATCGCCTGTACTACAACGAGCCCTTAGCGACGATTACGGCCACCGTGCTTTTGGTGATACCGAAATCGCTGATATTTTGCCACTGATACACCAAATTGATTATACCCGTCGCCGATTAAAACGATGGATGAAGCCGCAAAAACGGCGTCCTGGGATTACCTTACTCGGAACTAAATTGGCGGTACACCAACAGCCAAAAGGGGTAGTTGGGATTGTCGTACCGTGGAATTTTCCAATCATGCTGGCAGTCAGTCCATTGATTTGCGCCTTAGCGGCCGGCAATCGGGTAATGCTCAAGCTTTCGGAGTTCACACCGAACACCAATCGGGTATTACGCGAGCTCATCGCGGATGTGTTTAGCCCTAAGGAAGTGGCCGTGATTGAAGGGGAAGTGGAAGTGTCGCGTCGCTTTACCGAATTAGAGTTCGATCATCTATTTTTTACCGGCTCGACCCAAGTTGGACGCCAGGTCATGCTGGCTGCAGCTGATAATTTGACGCCGGTGACCCTTGAGTTGGGGGGTAAATCTCCCGTGATCATTGATGATCAGATTGATATGGACGTCGCCGTCTCGCGGCTTATTTACGGAAAGTGCTTAAACGCTGGGCAGATATGTGTTGCCCCCGACTATGTGCTTTGCCCTGAACATCGGCAAGAAGCGTTTATCCACGCCTACCAACAAGCGTTTCGTGCCATGTATCCTGATTTTGAGGCCAACCAAGACTACAGCCAGATCGTTAACCAAACTCAAGTAACCCGGCTAGAAGAAACACTGCAAGATGCGTTAGATAAAGGTGCGAGGCGCTGGTGTGCGCTCGATCAAAAAACCATACCGACCGCAGAAAAACGATGCTGGCCAACTCAGTTACTGACCCATGTCACTGACGACATGCGGGTGATGCAAGAAGAGGTTTTTGGTCCGCTTTTGCCCATTGTCACTTATCAAGATTTTGCCGAGGCACTGCATTATATTCAGGCACGTCCACGACCGCTCGCTTTGTATTTGATGAGTAATGATGCGGAGAAACGCTCGCAGGTCACCACACAGCTTCACGCCGGCGGCATGGGGATTAATGAAACCTTGTTTCATGTCGCGGCAGAAGATGCGCCTTTTGGGGGCATTGGTGATTCCGGCATGGGGCATTACCACGGCATTGAAGGCTTTTATACCTTTAGTCACAGTAAAACCGTGCTCACCCGTGATAGATGGGACACCAGCTTTTTAGTTAAACCGCCATACAACCGCTGGTATAAACGCTTAATGCGCTGGTGGTTGCTCAGATAATTAGGAGTATCTGTTTTGGATTGTCTTCCGATCTATACATTATTCGGTTAAATCACTAAACTTTTTAGGGGAATTGATCTATACCTTTGGTTGTTACATAAGTGTTAAAATCGATGCGGGCAACCAAGGGAGCAACCTAATGGCTTTTTCAATACAACCCGATTCTATGCTGCCAGATATTAGCAATCATGAACGAGCAATGGTCGAGCAAGAGGTAAAGCTCGCCGTCACCGATGCTAATGGCAAATCACTGGGGTATTTGGCGATGGTGCCCGATGCGCAGCGCTTTATTACCTTAACCCAAGATAACGCAGAGGCGTTGAGTTTTATCAAAACCCCATGCAGCGTTAATGCGGGCTATTATCAGTGGTCGTTTTTTTATGACGATATTGAATATGGCCTGGATTGTTTAATTGAGCCGGACAGAAACAAGTGTCGACTTTATGCCAACGATCACGCTGCGGCTGCGCCCTCATGGAAGCTCGCTTATCAAGGAGAACTTGGCCCTTTAATGATTGCAGCGCCTATCTCTGCCATTGGGCCGGGTACGCGTATCGCTGTCACGTCTTCAGATACTGAAGTACCTAATGTGTTAGTGGGCGCGCTTGATGGCGGCGTGTTGATTCACGAAGAATCTGCCTAAAAAAAAAGCATTAAGAAATATGTAATGAGCCAGCGAAACCGCTGGCTTTTTTCTGTTCACAGAGATCACTAATAGGCTGTGAGTCCCAATTTAGTTTTCATATAGAGTGTGGTGGGTGTCTAAAATAAAGGACTAACAATGCCTAGTTAAAAAGTGTTAGATGTGAGTGAGCTGAGTCAATTAACGCATTGTAAACAATTGGTTAAAAAATGTTTGGCTGACAAAAAGGTCAATAATACTAATGAATCTCCTTAATAAAGTGATTTTCACTACGGAAAAAACAGCCTTAGTTGTATAGCTTTAAAGCGTTATTGTTGATTTTTGTAGGCAATAATTGCTAATACATTTAACCATTGTAAGGAATACAATATGTTAAAGCATGCTCTTAGCTGTTGCGTCGCGTCGGCGCTGATGGCGGCATCACCCACAGCACTATCTGAACAACATGAAGGTAAACAAGGCGTCTCTCAGCAGCAAACGCTAGCGCCATTGATGGTTGCGGCGGAAAACCGGGGGATTGAGGATCAGTACATCGTGGTACTCAAGCAGCCAATGACTCTGAGTGATGATCCGCAAGCGTTGAAAACCTTTACTCAACAAGCCGTGTCTAGCATGGTTAACCAACATGCGGTTAAGGTAGAAAAAGTGTTTGATCGCTCGTTAAGTGGGTTTGTAGCTAAGCTCACACCGGCACAATTACGTGCATTACGCATGGATTCGCAAGTTGATTTTATTGAACAAGATAAGACCATTTCATTGGACCCGGTGATTACCCCTGACGCGAACCAAAATAACCCTGTTTGGGGGTTAGATCGTATTGATCAGCGCAATCTTCCTCTAGACAACAACTACAGCACTAACTTTGATGGCACAGGTGTCACTGCTTATGTTATTGATACTGGTGTGACAACGTCACATGTTGAGTTTGGTGGTCGTGCACGCTCCGGATATGACTTTGTTGATAACGATCAAGATGCGACTGACTGTAACGGCCACGGTACGCATGTGGCTGGCACCATTGGCGGTAGTCAATACGGAGTCGCTAAAAATGTCGATATTGTCGGGGTGAGGGTGCTCAGCTGTAGCGGTTCGGGGTCGACGTCCGGTGTGATTGGTGGTGTCGATTGGGTAGCAGCCAATGCGAATGGCCCGTCAGTGGCAAACATGAGCCTAGGTGGAGGCGTATCAACAGCGCTCGATCGTGCCGTTGCCAGTGCGGTACAATCTGGCGTGAGTTTTATGCTAGCAGCGGGTAACTCCAATGCTGATGCCTGTAATAGTTCGCCTGCACGAGAGCCAAGCGGTGTCACTGTAGGATCTAGCACGATTCGCGATACCCGCTCTAGCTTCTCAAACTGGGGAAGCTGCTTGGATGTGTTCGCCCCAGGATCGGACATAAAGTCCGCTTGGTATGATGGGAGTTATCGCACCATCAGCGGCACCTCGATGGCGACCCCTCATGTTGCTGGGGTTGCTGCCTTGTACCTACAAGAAAACAGCAGCCTTTCGCCTGTACAATTAGCGAATTTAATTAGCAACCGCGCGAGTGTCGATAAAATTAACGACCCTCGTGGCTCCGTCAACAAACTGTTGTATAGTCAAGCCGATAGTAGTTGTGAGCCAAATTGCGGTACAGAGCCTGATCCTAAGGGTGAGCTTAAAAATGGTCAGGCGCTAACAGATATTTCGGGTGGGCAAGGCGCCCAGCGCTTCTTCTATGTTGATGTAGACGCTGGGCAACGCCTCACGGTGAATATTAGCGGCGGCTCAGGCGATGCTGATTTGTACCTGCGCTATGGCTCAAAGCCAACCTTTAATAACTGGGATTGTCGACCGTACAATTACGGTAATAGCGAAGTGTGTACCGTGCAGAACACCCAGAAAGGTCGCTATCATGTGATGTTGAACGGCTACGCAGCATTTAGTGGTGTCAGCGTGACCGCCCGTTACTAGGCGTTTGTTGGCAATAAATAGCATTCGCTGCACGACAAGTGATGAATAGTAAGATACCGAGTTAAACGCGCGGATATGATCCGCGCGTTATTTATCAGACTTGCCGAAAACCTCTTCGTTTAGGTAGGAGAGCAGTCAATTGTAGTGGCGTATACACTTACACAGTAAATCGATAAACCCTTCTCGGTTGATTGCCATTGCAACCTCGGCATTGGCTGGATTACCTGTAACTTGATAACGATCGACCACTGTCATACCTGTTGTCAGTGCTCCCTGAGTTTCTATACCCACCCAAACGGATTCACAGTCAAAAAGCTCAGGCTTGACTAACCACGCAATCGTGCATGGATCATGTAACGGTGAGCCATCAAGTCGCCATTTAGGATCGCGATGGTAGCGCATAAAGAAATCAAGCCACCCCGCGACAGTTTGCGCGACAGGATTATTAATGGCTCGGATAGACGCCACGTCTTCATCTTTGACTAGGGCTTGATGGGTCACATCTAACCCAAACATGGTTATGGGGATCCCTGCACGGAAAACACAGTCTGCCGCCTCAGGGTCAACATAAATATTAAATTCAGCGGCGGGTGTCCAATTGCCAAAAGTCACGCCTCCCCCCATCAATACAATCCGCTTAATTCGGTTGGTCAGATCAGGGTAGGCAGCGATAAGTAACGCCACATTCGTCAATGGACCTGTTGCAACTAAGGTGACCGGCTGATCGCTTTTTTTTAAGACACTGGCCATCAGATTAACAGCATTATTAGGATCAGGATCCATCATAGGCTCTGGCAGCTCAGGACCATCCAAGCCCGACTCGCCGTGAACATTATCGGCAATAATCAAATCACGGGTGAGCGGTTTATGTGCCCCACCCGCAATGGGAATATGCGATTGTTGCAGTAAGGTGAGAATGCGCCGTGCGTTGTAAAGCGTTTTATCAGGGGTTTGGTTGCCCGCACTGGTCGTCACGGCTTTGATATCGAGTTGCGGTAATGCACAAGCCATTACCAGTGCAATGGCATCGTCATGTCCCGGATCACAGTCAATAATAATGGGTTCATTCATAAACAACCTATCCCGTTGAGGTAAATATCCGTTGAATCATGCTTAGGATAAATGTGTTTCTGCACTGTGCTTGTGATCCCTTTCGCTAAACAGCCATGTCGCGCGAGATGTAGTCGCGCGAGATGTAACATGTGCGTGATTTATCATCAAAAAATGAGATGTAAACAGTTACAATTTGTCAACAACAAGCAAACGAAAATGTGGTTGTTGCATTGTTTTGCAAACAATTCAATCAATCTAATTAATATAAATAATTTGGAATATTGTTCTGATTATTTGTCAATTTATTGGTTATTTATGCTGCCATTTGAAGAATCGCCCAGCTGGATTTGCGTGTTTTTGGTGATACAATTAGGACATATATCTATTACATATATGTGATAGTTTAGGTCGAACTCGGTACTATGCAACCGCACAAAATATTATAACTAAGAGAGTTTGACGTGAACCAGACTATAGATATCTCCTCAAAAAGTGTATCGCACCGTTGGACCCAGCATGACACCCATTGGGCGCTTAGCTTGTTTGGAACCGCGGTCGGTGCCGGAATTTTGTTTCTACCCATTAACCTAGGAATGGGAGGCTTTTGGCCGCTGATTATTATGGCGGTACTAGCGTTTCCGATGACGTATATGGCGCACCGGGGCCTAGCGCGCTTTGTATTATCGTCGCGTCACAACGATGCCGATTTCACCGATGTCGTCGCAGAACATTTCGGCGCCAATGTCGGACGTATGATTTCGATGCTGTATTTCCTCTCTATTTTCCCCATTTTATTGATATACGGCGTTGGGCTGACCAACACGGTTGATAGCTTTTTAGTCAACCAACTGGGATGGGTATCACCAAATCGCGTGTTGCTGTCGGGTGTACTAGTCGCTGGTATGATTGCGATCATGTTGGGTGGTGAACGCCTGATGCTGCGTGCGTTCGCGGCGATGGTTTATCCGTTGGTTGCCATTCTGGCGTTTCTGTCTTTTTATCTTGTTCCATCGTGGCAAACGCCTAATCTCAGTTTACCGCCGATGGGTGAGCTGGGTATGAGTCTTTGGTTGGCGGTGCCTGTGGTGATTTTCTCGTTTAGCCATGCAGCGGCGATTTCTAGCTTTGCCAACATTCAGCGCCGGCATTACGGCGACGAGGCTCAAGGTAAGTCAGAGCAAATTCTTAAACGTGCCGGTATTATGCTGGTGGCTTTTGTGTTGCTGTTTGTGTTCTCGTGTGTGTTGACACTCACCCCAGCACAAATGGCAGAAGCAAAAGCACAAAATGTGTCTGTATTGTCGTATCTTGCTAATGTCACCCATAACCCGTTTATTGGTACCTTGGGGCCTTTGGTTGCTTTCATTGCGATTACTTCATCGTTTTTGGGACACTTCCTTGGCGCGCGTGAAAGTTTGAACGGCTTGGTGACGAAGCACAGTAAACTCACTTACAAAAGCGCCGACAAACTGGGCGTCATCGTGATGTTTTTTGCTATTTGGGGCTGTGCCGTGATCAACCCCAGTATCCTTGACATGATGGGTGCATTGTCTGGGCCTGTGATTGCGATGATCTTGTTCATCATGCCAACGGTTGCCGCTTACAAGGTCAAAGCCCTGGCGCAGTATCGTGGGCAAGTAGGTACTTACTTTATCTTCATCACAGGGATGCTTGCGATATCAGCATTGCTTTATAACCTGATGGGCTAATTAAGTATTCGTAATCATCCATTTAAAAAGCGCCCACTGGGCGCTTTTTGGGTTATATTTTCTAATCTATTATAAGCGGTTTTCTTATCCGATGTTCTCTGCGCATATCTCTCAGTTGTGACATATAAATGCATTTAAATCAGCCTTTAAAGTCACATTCATTTCTGTTTTCTTTGACTTTGTTTGTCAGCTTATGAATGAGCTCATATTATGTAACTGCTAGCCTATTACTTGTGGGATAAATTGATAATTATCAATCTTTGTTTGTGTGTCAGCGCCGATGATGAGGTCAATGTTCATTGATCATGAGGGCTGTTTATGACACATCCAACCGATACAGATCGGCAAGTGACATGGGGATGTTACTTGGCACTGGTATTCGCTGTGGTGTTTTTCTCGGGATTGTTACAATCCAATCAATGGTACGGCGTGTTCGACTTTACCACCTTGAATGGTTCGTTCGGACAAGTTGCGTATCAGGCCACGACTGCGACAGACGGCACGGTAGAGGTGGCAACAACATCACTTCGCGGTAAGGGCGGGAGCGGTGCGCGTGATGGTTTCATTTTTGCGTTGACCTTAATTCCTACCGTGATGTTTGCGCTGGGTATGATTGGTGTACTTGAGCACTATGGAGCGCTTGATGCCGCGCGCAAACTCTTAACGCCTCTTCTTAAACCTGTATTAGGCATTCCTGGAAATTCAGGACTAGCACTGATTGCCTCCATGCAAAGCACAGATGCTGGCGCAGCGATGACTCGTCAATTGAAAGATGAGGGTTACCTGACCAAGCGTGAAACCGATGTATTCACCATGTTTCAGTTCACGGCAGGCGCAACCATCGTCAACTTTTTTTCCTCGGGTGCGGTACTTTTTACTTTAACCATGTCAGACGGTTCGTTAGCGGTGACATCGTCAATTGGTCTTGCTATTGGCGTGATCTTCTTATTTAAGTTCATTGGTGCCAATGTCTTTCGTTTGTACCTCAATATAACTGAGGGCAAAGGACCGCAGCGAGAAAAGACACAATCCTATCAAGAGGAGCACGCATCATGACCCAGTCTTCTACCAGTAAACCGATGATCACTGACATCTTTGTCGAAGGCGCTAAGAAAGGTTGGCATATTGCAACAACATCAACCGTGCCTAATGTTGTCATGGCGTTTGTGATTATCAAAGCACTTCAAATTACCGGCCTACTGGCCTTGATGGGCGATGTGTTTGCACCTGTGATGGCTGTATTCGGATTACCCGGTGAAGCCGCCGCAGTGCTAATGGGGGCATGGATGTCGATGGGAGGCGCTGTTGGTGTCGTGATCACTTTGTTTGACCAAGGCATTCTCACCGGTACCCATATCGCTATCTTGGTTCCTGCTATTTATTTAATGGGTTCGCAAGTGCAATACATTGGCCGAGTAATGGGCCCGATTGGCACTGAAGGCCGCTACATCCCTATTATGGTCGGCATTTCTATTCTGAATGCTTTTGGCGCCATGTGGGTGATGAATCTTTTACTTTAGGAGGCATGATGACGTTTTCTTTGCAACGCTACCTAGATGAGTTGGCGCCTCTAGTCAATATCGACTGTGGCACCTTTCAACGAGAAGGTATTGAGGTGATTGCGGCCCTAATGGCCGATAAATATGAGCAAATGGCAGGATGGCATATTAAGCGAGTGGAATGTGGAGAGGCAGGGATTGGATTGGAAATTCGCAACCAGCCAACCCATCCACATATCGATGTGATGCTGATTGGTCACATGGATACGGTCTTTCCTCAGGGGACGGCGGCAGAGCGTCCCATGCATGTGGAGGACGGCTTCGCATACGGTCCCGGTGTATCAGACATGAAATCAGGCTTGCTTAATATCGTGTATGCACTGCGCGCATTGCCACAAGCAGAACGTGATGCATTGAGCATTTGTGTCTGCATGAACCCGGATGAAGAGGTGGGTTCGATACATTCCAGTACCTGGCTTGAGTCCGTTGCTCGTGATGCACGCTATGTGCTGGTGGCAGAGGCGGCCCGCGCAGATGGTGGCTTAGTAAAAGCGCGTAAAGGCATGGCGCGTTATAAAATTGCCGTTTCAGGTCGTGCCGCTCATGCTGGTAACGAGCCAGAAAAAGGACGTAGCGCGATTACAGAGTTAGCTCATTGGCTGGTGACCCTCGATAGTATGAAAGATCTAGAGGCCGGTACCAGTATTAATGCTGGTTTGATTGAAGGTGGAGCGGGGGCGAATATTGTCGCTGCTTATGCATCGGCACTGGTTGACGTCAGGTTCTGGGACAACAATGCTTATTGCGCGCTTGATCAAGCCATTCAAGCGCGCGCCTCTCACCCTTACACCCCCGATGTCACCATTGAATTGGTTCGCGAAGCCTATAAACCAGCGATGGTGCCGACCCCTGAAACGGAACACTTGATGGGTCTTGTTGAAGCGGCAGCCTTTGAGGAAACCGTGCCTATCCATTGGAAAGCGGTGGGCGGCGGCTCCGATGCCAATAATACCGCAGCATTGGGGATCCCTAGTTTAGATGGATTTGGCCCAGTAGGAGCCAACTTCCATAGTGATGGTGAGTATTTGCAACTCGACTCCATTGAACCAAGGATCCGCTTGCTCACTCGAGTGTTATCACGTTTAGCAGAGCAAAAAACAGTCTAAACATTGCGCGGCTACAATAAGCGGTAGCCGCGATGGCGTTTCCCATCAAGTGACCATGTCATATTACAAATTAGGGGGGAAGTTGATCTGCTATAGTTGATCGACGCAGTAACACCACTTGTTATTTCTGCTTGCTCATTTACTATAAGCATTAGTACTTGCTAAATTATTGGGTGTGTATGTTACCAAAACGATTTTTCCCTATTGTTGCGCCGTTTCTGATGTCAGTGTTAATGGTGACGTTGATGACAGCGGTAATCACCGCTGTGAATACCGGGCTGAGCAGTGGGTTTGTTTGGCGTTGGTTAGAGGCCTTTATCGTTGCTTGGCCCATTGCGTTTACTATTATTTTTGTTTCGTCAAGACATGTTCAACGATTAGCTCAGTGGTTGTGTAGCCGCGAGTAAAGGGTTACAGCACGTGTAGAACCGCGCAGTTTTTACCCTGTTTTTTGGCTTGGTACATGGCTTTGTCAGCATCGATAATTTCACTGTGAGGCATGCCGCTAGGATAATAAGCAACGCCTAAACTGATCGTGACAGGCTTAGACGCGTGATTAAATAACGCTAAACTCTGTCGCGCAATCTCTTCACATAAAACCCTTGCTTGTGCCAAGGCGCCCTCTGCACTTGAGAAGTATTGGAGTATTGCAAATTCCTCGCCGCCAATACGGGCGATAATGGCATCTTTCGGCAATAGAGTTGTCGCCGTTTTAGCCACAAAACAGAGCACTTCATCCCCATGAGCATGACCAAAACCATCGTTAAATGCTTTAAAGTCATCAATATCAAAAACCATTAGTGCGATGTCGCCTCTCGTTTTATCCAAGTCATAGAGGTATTGATAAAAATACCGGCGATTGCGCAACAGCGTTAATGAGTCGGTAATGGCTTGATCTTGAAGCATATCGTTGGCTGTTTGTAGCGCGCGCGTTTTTTGTTTGACCGTTCGCTTAAGTAAGACAATGTAACTGGTAACGATAAAAATACTGATAGCGACTAAAGCAGGAAATAAATGTGTAGGGTAAACCGTTTCAACGTCATAATAGACCCAGCGATTGAGTAGCTGGCGTTTAGTATCGTCATCTAACCAAGCAAATTTATTGTCTATGCGATTAAGTAATGCCGCGTTGCCTTTCGCAAATCCAGCGTGCAGCATCTCTGTATAAAGGTGCCTGACAGGGATAAAAAGGTTGTGGTTCGTGGTGGTATAAAGGTGATAATTTGCCACTTGCAGGTCGGCCACAAATGCTTGAATTTTTTCAGATAATGCCGCATCAAGCATGGCTTGGTTATTCGGGAAAAGCTGCAATGCTACGTCTGGAAAGTTAGCGCTCATAAACTCTTCTTCGTACCCGCCTTGTACCACGCCAATCTTATGTTCGGTCTCACCAGAAAGGACAAAGTCAGCAGACGTGCCCATCATGGATTGACTGAAAAATACTTGCGTATCAATGGCAAATAGAGGCGTGCCAAAATCCATGAATTGCAACCGCTCCGGTGACTGAAGGAGCCCAGCGTGCACATCAGCTTGACCGGTACGCACTAAATCGATTGACGTTTGCCAGTCGGTCAATAGAAACTCGATATCATAGCCATTGCGGTCGCCAAATTCTTTCCAAAAGTCAATCAAGATCCCTCTGGGTTCTTGGTTGCTATTGAGATAAGAAAATGGACGCCATGCATGCGAATTAGCCACCTTTAAAACAGGTTTTTGTGACTCAGGTTGTTCGCTGTTATCAGAGTGAGCGCTGGGGCTTATCGATAACAACACGCCAACGCACAGTGTAAAAACAATTTGGCGGGCCAAAACATACAACGCCCCAGAATGCAGCATAAATAAACCCTGAATATGACAATACATTAAGTGTGCGGTGGTCACCGCATCACGTCTTTATCATCAGTATATGAATAAATTCTTAACTTCTGGGATAAATTTGTCTCGTTTTCTTATAACTATAGGGTTATAAAGGTGATCGCGGCTGTTGCATAACACTGAGATTGTTCGGCTAGCCGCTTAAACGGGTGTTAACGCACGCAAAGGTCAATGAATCAAATCGCCACTTCTTAATGATAGGTATCGTGATCAGCGATCACCTGTTCTTTGATAGTTTGAAACGGATAAGATGCAAGGGCGCCAAACCCAGGTATGGCCTTCGCCTTAATTTTGGTATGAAGCGGTGACGATAGGCCGAGTAAAAAGCGCGTCATTGCCGCCGAAGTTGGCGTGCCGTCGCAAGCAGCCGCAAAGTGCTGACACCATGAGGATAACGCTTGCGCATCGATCGCCGGTAATTCTGGGCGCGGAGGTAAATGGGCGATCTCGCCTTGGCATACCGAGCAATGACCACAGGTGGTTGGTGCCGCATGATCACCAAAATAGTCGGCAAGGCGCTGACTAATACAGGTTGAAGAAGATAACAAGGTCAGTAATTGTTTGATGCGGGCAAGCTCGCTCTGTTCTTTTTTGGCAAAAAGGGCATACAGCGTCTCAGCTTGATCGTGAATATCAATCTCGTGGGTGTTCACGCCAAACACTTGTGTGGCTTGTTGGGTCGCGAGTGATAACCAACCTTGTTCGTGAAAGTACTCCAATGCAGTTAACGCGCGCTTTCTTTCTGCTCCAAAGCGTTGCCACAGTTGTTGGAAATCCATCTTGTACCAGGTTTTTGCTTTGATCGCGCATGCAAATAGCTGGGCAACAAATTCGCGTCGCTCACCATGGAATTTGGCCGTAATGGCGGCGGGTGACTCCACACACTGGAATTTCACATCGGCAAAGTAACTGTATTGGCTGGTGATCACGCCGGCCATTTCTAAATAAACGAGCAAGGTTTTAAGCGGTAAGAGCCGAATATTATATGTCCGTGAAAGACTATGGAGCATGACTTCCCATTGTTGACCGGCCTGTTGTACTTCTTCCAGTAACCCCTGAATCGCCATTTTGTCTGGCGTATCGCCGTAGATAAAATTCTCTAGTACATTCAGACTCGACTGGTTAGCGAGTACCGTGCAGGTCGCCTTGTGACCATCCCGTCCCGCGCGGCCAATTTCTTGGCTGTAGTTTTCAATCGACTTCGGCAAATCAAAATGGATGACACGGCGAATATCCGCCTTATCGACGCCCATCCCAAAGGCGATGGTCGCAACAATACATGGCGATTGGCCCGACATAAATGCCTCTTGTATCGACACGCGAACATCGTGACTCATACCGGCATGGTAAGCTGTCGCGGATATATGCTGGGATTGTAACCACTGGGCGATATTCTCCGCGGTCTGCTGCTGGGTGACATAAATGACGGTCGGCAAATCGGGGTCGGGCTTTAACTGCTCAACCAGGGCTTGCCGCTTATGCGTCTCTTCCACGGCGACCACATTTAGATGCAGGTTAGGACGATAAAACCCCGTTAATGTGGTGTTATTTGCCGGGATGGTAAACTTCGTCTGCATGTCCTTAACCACAGCTGGCGTTGCGGTGGCGGTGAGAAGCAAGACTTGCGGAATATTTAATTGCTGTCGGTAAGCAGGGAGTTTGAGGTAATCAGGACGAAAATTGTGTCCCCATTCAGAGATACAATGCGCTTCATCCACCACCAATAACGAGATCGGGATAGGCGTGATAAACTGGCGAAAACGTTCGTTATTCAAACGCTCGACTGAAATCATCAGTACCTTGATGTCGCCGCGACGGACTTGATCCATCACTTGTTTGGTTTGTTCGGGTGTCTGCGTTGAATCGATGGTGGCCGCTGGGATGCCTTTGCGGGTCATAAATGCAAGTTGATCATGCATTAATGCCAGCAAAGGCGAAATCACCAATGTTAAGTGGGGCAGCTGTGTGGCCGGCAATTGATAGCATAATGATTTACCTGCACCGGTGGGAAAGATCGCACAGGCCGATTCACCTTGCATCACCTGCGAGATCACTGCTTCTTGTCCCGCACGAAATGACGAAAAACCAAAAATTTGCTCAAGTGCTTGTGCCAACATACTGTCTTTCCCCTACTTTTAACCAAGTGTCTGTTTATGAACAGGCGGGAAAAGGTATCGGCTATGTGCCGAGGTTGCAAGCACAGGCGGTATGCGTGCGAGCGACCCCATTATCTTCAATAAGTGGGGTCGATCTTTTCTTAACGGATGCGAGAGCTATCACAGCGCCTTAATCAGTGCTGCGATCTCATCCCACCTTTGCTCATCAATCAACTTGGCGGGCACCATCCAAGTACCGCCACATGCCAGTACAGAGGGCAACGCGAGATAATCGCTCACGTTTTCTTCACTCACGCCGCCGGTTGGCATAAAGCTGACCGGGTACACCGCAGATAGCGCTTTTAACATCGCAATGCCTCCCGACGCTTCCGCGGGGAAAAACTTCAACGTATCAAGACCAAGTTCCATGGCTTGCTCGACCAAACTCGGGTTGTTGATCCCAGGGACGATGGCAATCCCACGTTGTTGGCAATGTTTTACTGTAGTGGGATTAAGCCCAGGGCTAACAATAAAATCCGCCCCAGCGTCAATCGCAGCATCGACTTGTGCAGGCGTCAGTACCGTTCCGGCACCAATCAGTAGCTCGGGATAGGCATCGCGCATTTGGCGGATAGCACTGACAGCCGCGTCGGTACGAAAGGTAATTTCGGCGCACGGTAAGCCATTGTCGACCAAGGTTTTGGCGAGTGGGACGGCATCGTCCGCATTATTAATCGCAATCACCGGCACAATGCGAATTGCCTTGAGACGTTGGTGTAGTTCAGTCATGGGATTCCCTTATAGTAAAATGCTTAATAGCGCTACGATAACAAACGCGATAGTCCCGAGCAGGGTTTCCATCACAGTCCAAGTTTTTAGCGTGGTTTTTTCATCCATTTCGAGCAAACGTGATACGAGCCAAAAACCCGAGTCGTTGAAATGCGATAAAACGGTAGCTCCACCGGCAATCGCGATGACAATAAAGCATAAATCGAGTTGAGATAAGCCGACAGTGTGCGACACCGTGGGCGCAATCAGCGCGGCTGTGGTTGTGAGTGCAACGGTGGCTGAGCCTTGTGCGACACGCAAGCAGGTAGCAATCACAAACGCGGCCAATATTATCGGCATCCCTGTATCTGACAGCATGTTGGCGAGTGCTTCACCAATGCCGCTAGAACGAAGTACGCCTCCAAACATCCCGCCCGCACCGGTCACCAAAATCACCGCACAAATCGGTGCCAATGAGTCGGAGCACAGCTTCTCCATTTTACTTTTGCCAAGCTTTTGGCCGAAGACTAACAAGCAAGTTAACAGCGTGATGAGCAGTGCAACCGGTGTTTTACCCAGCATACGCAGAAAACCAACCCATGGGTTTTCGCCGTCAACGATACCTGCAACACTGAGTGCGTTTAAGCCTGTGTCGAGGAAAATTAGCATGACAGGTAGGAGTAAGATCATCAGCACCGTAGAAAAGGTGGGATGGTCCTTTTTGTTTTTAAACATCACTTCTGTATTTAAAAACGCCTTCGCAAGGGGAATATTGAATTTCTTGCCGGCATACAAACCAAATAAATAACCGCCTAGATACCAAGTGGGTAGCGAAACCAGTAGCCCAACGACCAAGAGAAGACCCATATCTGCGCCGAGTAAATCTGAGGCCGCAACGGGGCCGGGGTGCGGGGGAACGAAGGTATGCATAACCGCAAATGCACCCGCGACGGGTAGGGCATACTTTATCGGTGAGCCACCTAAACGTTTCGCGACACTAAACATAATGGGCATCATCACAATCAGCCCCGCATCAAAGAAGATCGGAAAGCCAAATAGTAGAGAAGCGATACCCAGTGCAAACGGAGCACGGGCTTCGCCAAAGCGGTCGATCAGCGTATCGGCCAATACATTTGCGCCACCGGTGACTTCGAGAATTTTACCAATCATGGCGCCGAGTCCAACGAGCAAGGCGACCGACGCCAGGGTGCCGCCAAACCCTGTCATCATGGCCGGCACTACCTTATCGGTAGGGATCCCCGTGGCCAAAGCAGTGATTAAGCTGACCAATGTGAGTGATGCAAACGCATGCACCTTAAGTTTCATTATCAGTAGTAATAACAACGCGATAGCGCCCAATGCTATCAAGAGTAAAGTAGTGGGTTCAGGGCTTTGTGCGAGTAGTTCCATGGCTCACCTCTTCCGACCAGGATGTTTGTGTTAAACTTCACAAATCTCAACGTTACCGGTAACATGTTACCGGTAACCACACTAAGATAAAGACAATTATTGAATGCGTTATCAAAAATGAGATCTGGTTAAAATCTCGCTAAGGAGTGGGTATGGCAATTGGCAGTGTGATTGTGATGGGCGTCAGTGGCTCGGGGAAAAGCACCCTTGGCGCAAAGTTGGCACAGCGCTTAGGGGCAAAGTTTATTGATGGAGACGACTTACACCCGCGTGCGAATATCGAAAAAATGGCGACGGGTAAGCCGCTTGATGATCATGACCGAACTCCCTGGCTGGGCCGGATTAGCGATGCCGCTTTTAGTTTGGAGCATAAACATGAATATGGCGTGATTGTGTGTTCAGCCTTAAAGCGCCGCTATCGAGACCAGATCCGAGATGGCAATCAGAACGTTACCTTTTTGTTTTTGGACGGAGATTATGCGTTGATCCTCGCAAGGCTTCGAGCGCGCAAAGGGCATTTTATGAAAACCCATATGCTGGATAGCCAGTTTGCCACGTTGGAGGTGCCGGGTGACGATGAGCCTGATGTGGTCCGAGTCGGCATTGATGCAGACATTGATACTGTGGTGATACGTGCAGTGAACGCTTTAAAAGACAAGGAGGATGCCGAATGACACATCCGACATTGATGGCAGTGACAGAGGCGTTATGCCAGCGCAGCCAACCGACGCGCATCGCGTTTTTGAATCGGACTCAACAGCAAGCCGATACCGGGAAAGCGCGTACCAGTTTGTCTTGCGGTAACATAGCGCATGCGGTGGCGGCGTCGTGCCAACAAGACAAACAGCACATGCTGGATATGACCACCGCCAATGTGGCGATTATCAGCGCCTATAACGATATGCTGAGCGCGCACGCGCCCTATGCTGACTACCCTGATCAGATCAAAGCCGCTTTGCTGCCGTTAGGTCATACCGCGCAAGTGGCAGGTTGTGTGCCTGCGATGTGTGATGGAGTGACCCAAGGCCAACCGGGAATGGAAATGTCATTGTTTTCACGTGATGTGATTGCACAGGCGACTGCGATATCGCTGAGTCACAATGTGTATGACGCAACATTATTGCTTGGTGTATGCGATAAAATTGCACCGGGACAATTGATGGGCGCGCTGGCCTACGCCCATTTACCTACCTTATTTATTCCCTCCGGCCCAATGACAACGGGCACCAGCAATGATCAAAAAGTGGCGGTGCGTCAAGCCTATGCGGCAGGCGAAGTAGGCAAAGACGCATTACTCGCCATGGAATGTCAGGCTTATCACAGCCCGGGAACCTGCACCTTCTATGGTACGGCCAATACCAATCAACTGGTGCTCGAGGCGATGGGATTAATCTTACCTGGCGCTGCCTTTGTCCCACTAGACTCAGCGTTGCGCCAAGCGTTGACTTGCTATGCAGCGACAGCGTTAGCCTCTCAGTGTGCCGAAAGTGCAACTTACCGATCATTAGCCGATGTGGTGACTGAAAAAAGCGTGGTGAATGGTGTGGTTGCGTTGTTGGCTTCAGGCGGCAGCACCAATCATACCATCCATTTGGTGGCCATGGCGCGAGCAGCAGGGATTATCCTAACGTGGGAAGATATTGATGCGCTCTCTCGTATAGTGCCCTTGCTGACTCGAGTCTACCCCAATGGGCCGGCCGATATTAATGCCTTTGAAGCGGCCGGAGGCGTACCGACGTTAATGGCTCACTTACATGCGCTAGGGTTATTGCATGCCGATACCTTGCCTGCCGTCGGCCAATTTAGCGACCAGCTGACCACACCACGATTAGATCAGGGGCAGCTTGTTTGGGAAGCCGCCACCCCATCAACCGACACAGCGGTCATTGCCCAGCCCGGTTTACACTTCAGTGCAACTAGTGGTTTGCGCATGCTGTCTGGCAATATGGGTAACGCGGTGATCAAAGTCTCAGCGGTTGATCCCGCGCATCGCGTAGTTTGTGCGCCCGCACGGGTGTTTGAGTGTCAGCACGAGGTCGAGCAGGCCTATCAACGCGGTGAGCTCAACCAAGATGTGATTGTGGTGGTGCGTTTTAATGGCCCTGCTGCTAATGGGATGCCAGAGCTCCATAAACTCATGCCTATTCTCGGCAATGTGCAAAAAATGGGTTATCAGGTCGCACTGGTAACAGATGGCCGGTTATCCGGCGCGTCAGGCAAAGTCCCTGCGGCCTTGCATGTCTGCCCGGAAGCCATGCATGGCGGTGCGTTGGCGTCCATTCAAGACGGCGATCTGATCACATTGGACGCGAATACTGGCGTATTGACCTGCCATGCTGACTTATCTCAACGATATGTAGCTAATACGCCTCAAGCTGCTACAACCTGGGGACGTGATTTGTTTGCTGCGGCGCGTCAGCAGGTGTCTCGCGCCGATGAAGGAGCGACGTATCTATTTCCGTGATCGCTCGGTCAACCGTGATGGTTACAAGCTGCCACCGTCTGTGATGGTGTGTGGGATAGCATGCACTTTTTCGGTGATAGTTTCACCGCTTAATGCTTGAATCAAAAGTGTCGCGCTGCGCTCACCGATTAACTCTCGGGGCGTCGCGACACTGGTGAGTCTTGGGCTGACCACAGTGCCAATATCCAACGCATTGTAGCCGACAATGCTAAGCGTTTTAGGTACCTCAATGTCCTGCTGTTTACAGGCAAGTAACGCACCGACGGCGAGGTCATCATTGGTACAAAACAGCCCGTCACAATCTGGATACTGAGCCAAGGTTTGGTTAAGTAAGGTCTCGCCTAAGCTGAATGAAGAATGCTCCTCGGTGGCAACACAGCGAGGAGTGAGTCCTGCCTGTGTCATCGCGCGTTCGTACCCTTTTTGCCGCAGCTGAGTGCGGGTATCCAGACGAGCCGCCAAATACACAATCTGCGTTTTATCTTTGTTGATCATCGTTTGAACTGCATCATAAGCGGCTTGCTCATGATCAAGCCCAACTGCCATATCAATCGGCGTTTCTGGAAGCTCCATGGTTTCTACCACAGGAATGGCGGCGGTTTTTAACATTTGTAACGTACGTGGGGTGTGGTTAGTTTCAGTGAGGATTAAGCCATCCACTTGATAAGAGAGCAAAGAGGCAATTTTCTCTTCCTCTGCCTGCTCGCTATAGCCGGCGTGCGTAATCAAAATGTCGTAGCCATGTGCCTTAGTCACGCGTTCAATGCCCTGGACTAAATGAGCAAAGACTTGGTTAGACAATGAAGGAAGCACAATTCCAATGGCTTTGCTCGATGATTTAGATAACATCGCGGGCACACGATTTTGTATGTATCCCAATTCTTCAATCACCGCCGCAATCTTGTCGCGTGTCGCAGGGGCGACTGACTCCGGATTGCGCATATAGCGCGAGACTGTCATTTTGGTCATCCCGACGCGGTCAGCAATATCTTGTAAGGTGGCCCGGTTTCTTTTTTCTGTCATCTCATGCACTAGCCGAAAATGTTACATGTAACATTAGAGCAATCTGTTCACTGATAAGCAAGTGAAAATTGTTGAGTCTCGATAAAGCCCTATACCGAATATGTATGTGCTACGTTTAACCATAACATGACTGTTAATTCGTTGTTTAGTGAGTGTTCTATGGCGTTAGATTATATTGCTCTTGGGATGTTGGTTTTTGTGGTTTTAGTTATTTTTTATGGCGTGATTGCGATTCATGACATTCCTTATGAAATTGCGAAAAGGCGTAATCATCCCCAACAAGATGCTATCCATGTGGCGGGCTGGATAAGCTTGTTTACACTTCATACGCTATGGCCTTTTTTGTGGATATGGGCAACGTTATGGCGTGAGGATCGCGGTTGGGGGTTCACGACATTAAAAGAAGAGCAGCATGATATTAATCATCATGTTACACAGTTGAGCGAGCGAATCGAACAGCTGAAAAGTGACGTTGAATCCCTCAAGCAACAGCAACAACAAAACGACCAAACGATGACCCAAGAAAAGCAGGAGAATGACTAATGGACCTACTGCTTATCATGACTTATACGGCGATCTGCATCGCTATCTTTAAAATATTCAAAATTCCTTTGAACAAATGGAGTATACCTACGGCAATTTTGGGTGGCATTGTGATCGTGGGGGCCATGACGTTATTAATGAATTACAACCATCCGTTTACACAACTCGGCAAGCAAGCGTTCTCAACAACCCCGATTGTCCCTGGGGTGCGTGGTCGCGTGATTGATGTTCCCGTAAAAGCCAACCAACCTCTCGAAAAAGGTGACGTCTTATTTAAACTGGATCCGACTCCGTTCCAAGCGGAAGTAGATAAAATAGAGGCGCAAATTAAAGAAGCGAGTCAAGATGCACTCGGCTTAGAATCCACGGTATTGGAGGCCGAAGCGGAAAGACGAAGAGCCATTTCTGAGCGGGACAAAGCAAAGCGAGAATACGAGCGCTATCAAAAAGGCTTCAATAAAGGTGCATTTACTGAACAGGAGCTTGATACAAAAAGACAAGCCTATTTATCCGCTGAAGAAGCCATCAATGTGACTGAGGCGCGGCTTAATCAAGCTAACCTTGCTTTAAATTCACAGATAGGAGGTCAAAACACCACTGTTGCGCGTTTACTGTCAGAGTACAGAAAAGCACGGTTTAATTTAGAGCAAACGGTGGCAAGGGCGCCAACAGATGGATTTGTGACACAATTGTCATTACGTCCTGGAATGATGGCGGTGCCGTTTCCTTTGTCGCCTGTCATGACGTTTATCCATGACGAAGAGAGAATATTTACTGCCGCATTTAGGCAAAATTCACTTCAGCGCTTAGCTCCTGGATTTGAGGCTGAATTTATTTTTCCTTCCATGCCGGGGAGGGTATTCCAAGGTGAAGTGATTGAGGTACTACCTGCGATCGCAGAGAGTCAGTTTCGTGCACAAGGGAGCTTAATCGGTACCGATGCGTTTAAAGAAAACGGACGCGCACTGGTGTCCCTCAAGCTTGACGATGACGCCATCGCTCATCAATTACCGCTTGGGGCGAGTTTTGAAGTTGCCGTTTATTCGGATCGCGTACATCATGTATCAATAATGAGAAAGATCCTGATTCGCATGAAAAGTTGGCAAAGCTATCTTTATATTGATCATTAAGCCAATGCGATTTGTCACGGCGCCACTTTTCCGCGCAAAGACTTAGTCTGGCTCTTACGCTTTTTGGATTCTACGCGGCGGCGTTGTGACGCTTTGGTTGGCCGAGTTGGCTTGCGTTTTTTCTGCTCCACCATCGCGCTTTTAATTAGCGCAGCGAGGCGTTCTAACGCGTCTTCTCTGTTTAGCTCTTGGGTGCGGTAGTTTTGCGCTTTTATCACCACGACGCCGTCTTTGGAGATGCGTGAATCGGACAGTGTCATTAAGCGTGCTTTGTAGGCATCAGGCAGTGACGAGGCGTGAATATCAAAGCGCAAATGAATGGCACTCGACACTTTATTGACGTTTTGTCCGCCTTTCCCAGCGGCGCGGATGGCCGTGAGCTCGATTTCACTGTCGGGAATCGCTACTTTGTTGGATAGAGTCAGCATACGGCCTCAAATATTAACAAGAGGCGCGCAGTGTACATAGCATTAGGCCTGTGGCGCAAATAAGCCTGCAGGCCGAGTCTTTTTGAGTCGTTAATCGGCACTTTAGGATAAATCAAATACCAGTGTTTGGCTGATTTCGTTGCCGACATTACTAAAGGTGATGTGACGGATATCTTCGACTTTCGCGCCATCACCGGGAGAAAGAGATGTGTTTTCAACCTTAAGAGTGCCCGCGACTTGATGCACATAGGCGTTGCGTCCTGCCTCCAAAGCGAAGGTAACAGACTCAATCGGCGCCAAGACAAGTTGCAGCAAACGTGCCTCTTGTTTTATTTTTAACGAGCCATTCTCACCCGTTGGTGTCGCAATGACGGTAAAGCCGGCTTGGTTGCCAAAATCTTTTTGCTGATAGCCCGGCTCTCCGCCTCTTTCGTTAGGTTCAATCCAAATCTGTAAAAAACGCAATGGCTGGGATGACGAGGCATTATATTCACTGTGATAAATACCACGCCCAGCCGACATCAGCTGGAACTCGCCAGCGGGTAGAGTTTGTCGGTTGCCTTGACTGTCTTTGTGTTCGATTGCCCCCTCCAGCACCAGGCTGATGATTTCCATATCACGGTGTCCATGGGTATCAAAGCCCGCGCCGGGCGAAACGATATCATCATTGATCACACGTAGTGCAGAGAAGCCCATATGATGGGCATCGTAATAGCTACCAAATGAAAAGGTATGGCGGCTTTGTAGCCAGCCAAAGTTGGCCTGACCGCGATCGCTGGCATGACGTACTGTAATCATAACGCTTCTCCTCACTGATTCGATGTTGAACAGCGGTGACGCTGAACAATAGATGCAGTGTAGAAACAAAAACGCCGTGCGAACACGGCGTAATATTGTGCATCTTGTTCTAAAACATTGAACGAGTATCGTGCAGAAGAAATAGCACGCATCAGATAATGTACTAAAGCTTAAATGTTTCCATGCGTGTTTTTAAGTTATGCGCAAGATTGCTGATTTGGTCACAGGCAATCGCTGTTTGCGTTGCCCCCTCGGCCATTTCCGTTGAGGCACTATTAATGTTCTCAACGCTGCGGTTAAGCTCGTTAGAGACAGAGCTTTGCTCACTGCAGGCGGTAGCAATTTGGGTACTGCGTTGGGCGATATCATCAACAGAGACTTCAATTTCCCGCATTTGTTCGCCGGTATCGCTGACCGTTTCTACACATTGCGTAATGCCTGTTTGGCATTCATGGCTGGATTCGCGGACCTTAGTCGTGTTTATTTGCAGTGTCTCGATGGTATTAACGATTTGCTCGGTCGATTCTTGAGTACGCTGTGCCAGTGAGCGAACCTCATCGGCTACCACAGCAAACCCTCGGCCTTGCTCACCGGCACGGGCTGCTTCTATCGCCGCATTCAAAGCAAGTAAATTAGTCTGCTCGGCAATACCACGAATCACATCAACCACGACATTAATGTCTTCGGAGCTTGTTTTAAGTTGCTCTGTTAACGTCTCTGAGTCTTGCATCAATCTAGATACGCGTTCAATAATGCTAATCGCATCGGCTAATGAACCACTCCCTTTTTTTGCTATATCTGCTGCCGAATGCGCTGATGTTGCGCCTTCTTCGGTATTTTGTGCCACTTCACTGACAGCGGCTTGCATCTGGGTCATCGCTGACGCCACCGATCCAAGCTCTTGCTGCTGGTTTTGCATACCTGACGCATTTTGAGATGAAATCGCACTCACTTCTTCAACGGCGGCAGTTAACTGAATAGTAGAATCGTTAATTTCTGATACCAATCCGTGAAGATTGTTTTGCATCGTCACCAATTCTTTGAGTAAGGAGCCAAGCTCATCTTTGGACAAGTCCTTTTCATCAAATTTGTTGTTGAGCTGACCTTTGGCAATACTCGATGCAAACGCGAGCGCTTTACCGACTGGGCGAGAGATAGCGCGAGAAAGCAGAATAGATGCAGCCATAATCACTAAAATGATCACAAGTGTTCCAATGGCTGCATTTATCTGAGCGGCGGTTGCTGCACTCTGGGCTTCTGCCCCAATTTGCTTTACTAAGTCATCGTTTAATTCGAGTGTGTTATCCAAGCTTTTTAGCGCATCGGAATAGGTCCCAAAACTGGCTAAAACGACTTCATTCGCTTTGTCAGGATCGTCATTTCTTAAAAGCTGGTTATAAGACTGGGTTTCCTCAATGTACTGATTCCACGTTTTCTTAAACACATTAAATGATTGTTTTTCTTGTGATGTGAGGTCCAGAGCTTGATAAGCTTTGATCCCAGCTTGTACATCGGCACGCCATTGGTCGAGATCGTTTAACCATTGCGATATTTTTGGGTTACCGCTGTTTGGTAGCAGTGAAAATTCATCTTTCCGGACTTTGGTGATGTCGACCTGAATGCCTTTTAATATTGATACCGAGGGGAGACTTTTGTTTGAAAGTTGTGTGATGTCTTTACTTATCGAGGATAGGCCGAGCATAAACATGATGGCAACGGAGGCAAAAACGATAAAAACGGCAATAAAACTGAGCCCTATTTTTTTGACAACACTAAGATCTTTCATCATCTGCTTTCCTGTTCATCGCGCTTATGAACTAGCGCAAAGGTGTTTTGTAACAACATTAAGCTAAGCGTAGACGATTTAGATGATAAAAATATTATTAATTGTGAGAGAAGGATATAAACGCGCGGAGGGAAAACCGAGGAGTAACTTGTTATGAAAGCGGGCCGTTAATCTTGAATGCTATTAGACCCGCTTTTCTGGGGGATGCGTGCTATTTCCTTGCTGTCAGTTCGAGAGGACGGCACACGATTTGAGGTGTTTAAAAGTAAAAATAGCTAGTAATGTGACCACTCATCTCTTCGTTCTCCCAGTGCTGGTAGCGTGCTTTACTGCGAATAGACCAATCATCGGTGACGCGCCAGTGCCAAGTCATATCGACTTGTGATTGTGTCAGGGAGGAACGATTAAGCAGCGGCAGATACTGTGCTTGCACGCCGAGACGATGGTCATCAGCAAGTTGCCATAGCAATCCTGATTCTATGCCGGTTGCTAGATTAAATTGGTTATCGCTGGCGTCGCCATGAGTTAATGCTGTTGACCACAAAGCGTAGGCATGTAAACCGTCACTTTCTCCCCACGACTGACCTACGCCCCCTTGGGCAAACCAACGGCTATCTTGTCTCTCGGTGCCTGGTAAACGGTCAAAGCCTGCACGGATATTCCACGATAGACTAGAGAAAACCCGTTTTTTCGGCGCGATTGTCATTGCATCGATCAGATAAAGCTTATCCAGTTGCGTATTACCGTTTTCATCCTGACTGATAGCGACATCAACAAAGCTGATTTGTGCGCCGGGCACAAAGCCATCTTGGGGATCCATTAAGTCATGGTATGCCGCACGCCATTCAAACGAGAGGGCATCGGGACCGTATTTTGCGGTTCTTGCTCCAAAACCAATACGTGTAGAGCCGTGCCCTTTATCCGGCGATACATTGATATTAGCTACGGACTCAAACGGAGAGGCTGCACTGACTTGGCTGCGCATGCTGAGTAATTTAGTGAGGCGCTGCGCATAGGGATCTCTAGGAAGTGCTTGATCATAAAAATCAAAATTGAGCCACTCGTAAGCAAATTCATAAATAGCGGCCAATTGCTCGTCAGTATATTGCTGATGGTCAGGGAAATGGCCACTTTTCGCTTTTTTCGCGGCTTCAAACACCGCAGGAGAGGCTTGTTGCGACATATTTAATAGGCGAGTGCCAAACGAGGCACGAAAACTTGGTATCTCAATCAAGTCATTACTGGCTAGCGTTTTTACAGTATCTGACGGGATCGCTTGAAACGGGAAATCATCGACCAAACTTAAATCATCGCGAGCCAACTGAAGCAATGCGAGCAGTTGGTATGAGCAGTTTTCGTCAAGAAAGTAGTAATCGAAGGTCGCGCTTTGCATCTCCCACAAATGCAGCAATACACGATTTACCTCTTGCTCGGACAAGTTAAGGGGATATTCCCAAATATCTCGCGATTCAATGTCGTTATACTCGCGAACCTTACGATAATAAGGCATCACAGTAAATTGCCCCGGGTAAGCGCCAAACAGCCCCTTTGCGGCATACATGGCGGCATTGTCATCTTGGCTGGGTTCGGCAGCAAAATTGACTGCAAATGCCACCAATTCTTTATTTCGTGTTTGATCTTGTGCGTCAATTCGCAACAGCGTATGGCCAAACATTGATGAGGGATTGTTCATAAATGCCGTTGGAAAAACCAGCGTCATGCCGTCTGGATCAAGCACCTTTTGCCAACGCTCAAGTTCAGGGCAATCGAGTTGTGCAGTGCGTCCTGCTTTAGACTCGAGCCATGTAAAACGCGCGGGATATTGACACCTTGCTGCTTTTGCAACGGAGGCATCGGCATGGTAAAGCGCATTAATTGTCGCTGCTAGCTCTTGTTGCGGGTGTGTCTTTCCGTTAGCGGCAAGGAAAAAATCTTCTGAATCAACCGTACTTTCATAGCCTGATAACGTGTTAGGTAGATAGTGAACCAGTTTTAGCCAGTATGCTTGGTTGGCCAAGGAGGGAATATTAAAGTCACTATTTTTCGTAACAGTAGCGGTCTTAGCAAACGTAGCCGTGTTGGTAAAATCAGGCGTACTCGCAAAAGCCGGCGCGCTAAAGAGAGAAAGAATGATGAGACTAAGACGAACAAATAGCGAGGTGCGAGAATGAATAAGTCTCATATCAGTACAACGATTCACGTCCAGAAACATGAAAGTGCCCAAGTAGGGCACTTTCGCACTTAATAACCGCCACTGTTTGGCGGATAACCGTCAAGCGTTATACCGCTTAAATTTTATACGTTGAAAGCTGCTCGTTTTGCGCTACAACAGTATTTAGGTTGGTCAGTACTTCTTGTGAAGTGACTTGATCAGAGGTTACGATCGATGCAAAGTTTTGCTTAGCAACGTCGTTAAATGCTGCTTTGTCTGCATCTTTGATGCCCCAAACTTCAGAAAGCGTTGCCAACGTTTCGCCTTCGCCACGTGCGATATCACGCGCTAGGTTATCCATGTTTCCGTCAATGAACATGGCTAGCTTCTGCTGCGAATCAATGGTGCCTGTGCCATCACAGCCTAGCGTACCAAAGGTGATACCAAAGGTTTGGTTACCAGAGGTGCCGTTTGTGGTGGCGCCGAGTACTTTGTAAACCTTTCCTTGTTGACCATCAAATACCATTGTGCCGAGACCACAGCCGATATCTGAATCTGCCAATGCCGCGCCAGAGAGTGGAAGGGTAGCAAGTGCAGCAATAGCGATAAATTTTTTCATGGTAATCCTTTTGATTAAAAGTGTTGCAACTAGAGTTTACCTCATAATAGCTTCTCAAAGGTGAGATTATTAGGCAGGAAAACCCTAAAAATTTGGTGTGATGATTATATTGACTGTTTTGTATAATTTCAACGACACCTTTGCAAACGTGGGATTAGCTGCTCAAAGAAAGAGAAATAGCGAGCTATAACAGCTTATAGTGGCCAAAGCATTCATAATAGGAATGTTCGTCAGGCAATAACACGCTAACATGCAAGGACAGCATTAAGTGAACTTATGGCAAATCAAACCGCAACGGATACCTCATCGAAACAATCTGCCGTGAATCGCAAAAGTAAAAATCTGACTATATTGTGGGAGCTTATTGCGTTTATCCGCCCTTACCGTTGGCAAGTGAGCGCGGCATTGCTGGCTTTGGTTTTTACCGCATCATTAACACTCTCGGTCGGACACGGCGTTCGGCTTTTGATCGACCAAGGCTTTGCACAGCAATCACTGGTTGAGTTGGGTAATGCGGTACAGTTTATTTTGCTGATCACGGTATTAATCGCGATCGGCACCTTTTTCCGGTTCTATCTGGTGTCATCGGTAGGTGAGCGGGTCAGTGCCGATATTCGCCAAGCGGTGTTTGATCATGTGATTGATCTGCATCCGAGTTATTTTGAAACCCACGGCAGCGGCGAAATTATGTCGCGGATCACCACAGATACCAGCTTGCTGCAAAACATCATCGGCTCCTCTTTTTCCATGGCGATGCGCAGTGCGTTGCTGTGTGTGGGCGCTATCATCATGCTGTTTGCCACCAATATTAAACTGACCTTAATTGTGCTGGCCTCCGTGCCTTTTATTTTGGTGCCCATACTTATCTATGGCCGTCGCGTGCGGGCGTTGTCGCGGCAAAGCCAAGATTCGATGGCGGATGTGGGCAGCTATGCCGGTGAAGCCATCACCAATATTAAAACCGTGCAAAGCTTCGCGGTAGAAGATCACGCCAAAGCCGCATTTGGGCAAGAGGTGGAACGTGCCTATCACATTGGACGCGAGCGCGTGAAACAAAGAGCCATTCTCATTTCCGGGGTGATCGTGATTGTGTTCAGCGCGATTACAGGGATGTTATGGGTCGGCGGTCGCGATGTGATTCAAGGCACCATGTCGGCAGGCGATTTGGGCGCCTTTGTGTTTTTCGCCATCATGGTTGCCTCTTCCATGGCCACTTTGTCGGAAGTGCTGGGGGAGTTGCAGCGCGCGGCTGGCGCGACGGAGCGTTTGGTGGAGCTTTTACACGTGCAAAGTCATATTCGTACTCCCGCTACCTCACCGATTGTTGATGCCCAATCACTGAGCAATGATATTCGTTTTGAAGCGGTGCATTTTCATTATCCCACTCGTCCACGGCAGCCTGCGATTGATGCACTGAGCTTACATATTCAGCCTGGTGAAGTCGTGGCGTTAGTGGGGCCGTCGGGGGCCGGAAAAACGACAGTCTTTGAGTTACTGCAACGTTTCTACGATCCGCAGTCGGGTGCGATTGCGCTGGGTGGACAAGATATTCGCAGCTTGTCCCCGCAAGCCTTGCGCCAACAAATGGCATTGGTGCCGCAGCAACCGGCACTGTTTAGCGATGACGTGATAGGAAACATCCGCTACGGCAGGCCAAACGCCAGTGAGCAAGCGGTGAAAGAGGCGGCAGTTCAAGCGCACGCTGACGGCTTTATTCAGCAATTACCGGACGGCTATCACAGCTTTTTGGGCGAGCGTGGTGTACGGCTTTCGGGCGGCCAAAGGCAGCGAATTGCGATTGCCCGCGCAATTCTCAAGGACCCACGGATTTTATTGCTAGATGAAGCCACCAGCGCGCTGGATAGTGAAAGTGAGCATGCGGTACAACAAGGATTGGCCACCTTGATGCGCAATAGAACGACCTTGATTATTGCTCATCGCTTGTCGACCATTCAACATGCTGATCGCATTGTGGTGATGGATCAAGGTAAGTTGGTGGATGTGGGCAGTCATACCGAGTTGTCGGCACGCTGCCCTTTATACCAGCGCTTGGTAAAACGGCAATTTAACCCTTCTTCCAGTCACTAAGCCTTGTTTTCCAAGGCTTTAATCTGTTGGTCAATCTTTTCCGCTTCTTCGGTGAGTAGTGAGTAACCTCTGATATCGCCATTGCGTTGAGCTTCAAAGGCTTGTTGTTGTTTGGCGTCGTACTGTTTTTTTAGCTTTTTAACCGGATTCGGTTTTAGAAACGAGAGCATAGTGGATCCTTTTAGATAGATGACTGCTCTCAGTACGACATTAACCTACGCTTAGATGACCGATTTATTGGTCATATGCAAATTGTATTGGTCATATGCAAATTGATTGCATTCAGCATCACGCTTTTTCTGGCGGGTTAACACAATGTTGGATTCAAATGATGTCAATAATTAGGATGTGCTAATATTTGATGGATTATAAAAAGGAGTGCATCATGAACAAGAAACAAATGATCGGTAGCCTATTTGGACTAGGGCTACTCACCGGCGCCGCTCAAGCATCTACCGATTCGGTGGAACAAGCGTTAGTCATGGTCAACAGTGGCGAATTGCAAACACAAGGGATGGCTATGGTATTAGCGAACACTATGCAAGCCCAAGGGACACATGTTGATGTGTTGCTATGTGGTAAAGCCGGTGAGTTGGCGTTTAAAGGTACTGAAAACTCACCGTTAAAGCCTAAAAATGTCACGCCAGAACAACTGATGATGAAGCTTAAGAAAGGCGGCGCTAATGTAAGTGTGTGCGCATTATTTTTACCCAACAGCGACAAAGGAAAAACAGCATTGCGCGCCGGGATTTCAGTGGCTAAGCCACCACAGATCAGTCAAATAATGCGAGATAAAAATACACGGGTTTTTAGTTTTTAGCTTTTATTCCTTACGTAGCTAGATCAGCCTGCCTTTATATTAAGGCATAAATGGTGTTCCTAGCACCATCTATGCCTGATAGATGCTCTCCCCTCACATCCCATCACATGATATTAAAAGATAAATAGCTGATATATATTTATAACTTACCTTCTATCTGATGGTTTTACAAAAGATTACACAGCTATACATAACGTTGACAGAGTTATCAGATAAATTCCTTTAAATTGTCCCTACCAAAAAACTGACAGTTAGGTCATGACGTGAAACCAGGAAAAACCGGTGTTCGCCGAGTCATAGATGCCACTGGGTACTCTATGGTGGGATTAAAATTAGCGTGGAAGTCTGAAGCAGCATTCCGACAAGAATGTGTGATAGCGATTATTCTTATTTTTTCCTCTTTTTTTATTCCAGTGACGCCTGTTGAACGAATTTTAATGATAAGTAGTTTAGGCGTTGTTCTCGTTGTTGAACTCATTAACTCAGCGATTGAAGCGACTGTTGATCGTATCAGTGAAGAATGGCACCCCCTCAGTAAAAAAGCGAAAGATATTGGATCTTCTGCCGTATTTATTTCAATTGTTCTCACCCTGTATGTATGGGTATTGTGTTTGATGAATATAAAATGAAAGAAAGAAAATTTAATGAAGGTAGTGTTAGTGTTGCGATGTTTACTGCACTGTCGGCAATCTATTTTTCCGTTGTTATCAATGCGCCTTTTTATAAAGAATTGAAAGGCATATTTTCATCACTTGACGATGTGAAAGCTGGGTTTATTGTTTCTATTCCTCTGTTCTTGTTCTTTGCGTTAAATATTATTTTTTCGTTTTTCTCCTGGCCACGAATAACTAAACCATTTTTTGCTATTTTAGTGGTGCTCTCGAGTGTGGTGTGTTACGCGGGGTATAATTACGGTATCATGTTTGATACGAATATGATAACCAATATTGTAGAAACCGATACCGGAGAGGCAAGGGCGTATTTAAGTTTTTATGCACTTATCTGGGTGTTAGCCATTGGTGTGACTCCCGCTATCTTTATGATGCGCTGTACTATTCAGCCAGCCGGAAAAATGTGGCTTCCGCTATTACGGGATAAGCTAATATCCATCACCGTATCGTTAATCGCGCTGGCGATTATATTTATTTTTTACTACCAAGATTATGCATCCGTAGGCAGAAATAATAGCTACTTGCGTAAACTCATTATACCGACACAATATGTTTACAGTCTTTCTGGCTATGTAAAAGAGCGGTTTTTTTCCGCTCCCATACCTTATGTAAACGTGGGGGAAGATGCGAAGCAATCAGATTTAGCTCTTCATCATTCAAAAGATAAACCCAACTTGTTAGTCTTTGTCGTTGGTGAAACAGCGCGATCTCAAAATTATCAAGCAAACGGCTATACGAGACCAACGACGCCTTATACCGCTTCTCAGGGTGTCATTTCATTTCTCGATGTGACGTCTTGCGGTACAGCAACAGCTATTTCTGTGCCGTGCATGTTTTCTCTATCACCACGCGAAAGCTTTGACCGGCATCGCGCCGAATACCAGGATAACGCAATAGATATTTTAAAGCGCGCTGGTGTAGATATACTATGGAAAGAAAACGATGGCGGTGATAAGGGCGTAGCTAAAAATGTAAAAAAAATAGAAATTGATAGGCGTAGACAAGATGAACTGTGTAATGGAAGTACGTGCTACGACATGGCCCTAATTGAACACATCAATAACGATATCGATGAAATGCAAGGTAATCGGATAATATTCTTACATCTCATTGGTAGTCATGGTCCAACGTACTTTCAGCGTTACCCTAAAGACATGGCGTATTTTCAGCCTGACTGTGCGCGCTCAGATATCGAAAACTGTGAAAGAGAAACTATCATCAACAGCTACGATAACACCATCCGTTATACGGACTATGTGTTGAGCAAAGTGATTGAAACGCTGAAAGATAAAAGTGATCAGTATAATACCGCGATGATGTACGTCTCTGATCATGGTGAATCACTGGGTGAAAATGGCGTTTACTTACATGGTCTTCCGTATCGCTTTGCCCCTGATTATCAAAAGAAAGTACCGCTAATGGTATGGCTCTCGGATGGTTTTAAGCAAGCCAAGTCTCTCAATGCCTCGTGTTTGCGCGAAAAGGCGATGGAGAAAGACCATTACTCTCACGACAATATTTTTCATTCGTTACTTGGCGTAATGGACATAGAAACGGGCGTCTATCAGCCCGACAACGACATATTTTCTTCATGCCGGATGCAATAGCTGGATGATACATCATCCTTAAATGAGGGCGAGCCTTAATAAGGCTCGCCGATGTGCATGGTTTGGCGTGATGAGCATAGGTTTATCTAAAACGAGTAGGTCACGCCCAGCGCGCCGCCAAGTTGCAACTCTGGGCCGCCGTGGAAGTTAAGCTCTGGATGGACTTGGCCGTAGGCAGTGATCTGCTTGGTGATTTCCCAATCTAATCCTATCGGTAAACGAACGCCATAGTCGTCGTCCCACTCCGCCCAGCCACCGGCGCCTACATACCAATCAACCGGGACATCGGGGTTATCAAAAGTGCCTTGTTGAAAAAGATAATCAAATGCGGTGCCATCATTGCCGAGGGTAAAACGGTATTGATCGTCTATTTCCAGTACAGCGCTTAGTTGTTGATCAACGGCGAGACCCGCCGAGATGCTGGTTTTTTCTTGCGCAAACGCTTGAGTGGTCAGACCAAGTGCGAGCAGGAGACCGAGAGCGATAGGTTTCATAGTGTGCCTTAATACTGCTTTTTCAGATGGCACAGAATGTAGCGGTGTTCGGAGAACAATCTGTCAAGCGTTTGTCAGCGGCATTTAAAAGTTCATACCCTTATGTCAACGTTTGCCCAGAGAAAGCCATTCATAAAAAAGGCGAGCCGAGCGGCTCGCCTTTAACATCACTCTTTCCGCGAGCGGAACGGATTACTCATCCATATAGTTTTCAATGCTAGGGCAAGAACAAATCAAGTTACGGTCGCCGTAGACATTATCGACACGGTTGACCGATGGCCAGTATTTGCTTGCCTTATTATGGGCAGATGGGAAGCAAGCCAACTCACGTGAATAGGCGTGAGACCACTCGTCTGCCATCAGATCCGCTTGGGTGTGAGGCGCATTGACCAATGGGTTGTCTTCCAGCGTCCACTCACCGTCTTGCACCTTGGCAATTTCCTCGCGGATGGCAATCATGGCATCACAAAAGCGATCCAATTCTTCTTGGCTTTCACTTTCGGTCGGCTCAACCATCAGCGTGCCCGCGACCGGGAACGACATGGTCGGCGCGTGGAAGCCATAATCCATCAAGCGTTTAGCGATGTCTTCTTCGCTGATGCCGGATGCCTCTTTGAGAGGACGAATGTCGATAATACATTCGTGCGCAATGCGTCCGTTTTTGCCGCGATAAAGCACAGGGTAGTAGGGACGCAGACGCTCCATCACATAGTTGGCACTGAGAATTGCCAACTCGGTCGCGCGCGTCAGGCCTTGTTCACCCATCATGGCGATGTACGCCCATGAAATAGGAAGAATCGAGGCGCTACCCATAGGTGCAGCCGAGACGGCAAATTCGTCGCCTTGCTCCACATGACCGGGAAGGAAAGGCGCAAGGTGCGATTTCACGCCAATCGGTCCCATACCTGGGCCGCCGCCACCGTGGGGAATACAGAAGGTTTTGTGCAGGTTGAGGTGCGAGACGTCTGAGCCAATGTAGCCCGGCGTTGTCAGCCCCACTTGCGCATTCATGTTGGCGCCATCCAAGTAAACTTGGCCGCCTGCCTCGTGCACCAGCTCGCACACTTGCTGCACGGTTTCTTCGTACACACCATGTGTCGATGGGTAGGTGATCATAATGCACGAGAGCGCATCTCGGTGTTTATCGATCTTGGCTTTCAGATCATCAATGTCGATGTTGCCATCGTCATCACAGCCAACTACAACCACTTTCATTGAGACCATGGCTGCGGAGGCAGGGTTGGTACCGTGGGCGGAGCTTGGGATCAAGCACACGTTGCGGTGACTGTCACCACGGCTTTCATGGTAGCGCTGAATCGCGATTAAGCCCGCATACTCCCCTTGCGCGCCTGAGTTCGGCTGCATGGATATCTCGTCGTAGCCGGTGATTTCACACAGCATGTCACGCAGTGATTTACCCAGTGTTTGATAGCCTTTGGCTTGCTCCAACGGCACAAACGGGTGCAGGGCGCCAAACTCTGGCCAGGTGACAGGGATCATCTCAGCCGCGGCGTTGAGCTTCATGGTACAGCTACCTAGCGGGATCATGCCGTGGGTGAGGGAAAAGTCTTTGTTTTCCAGCGCCTTCATATACCGCATAAGCTTGGTTTCACTGTGATAGCGGTTAAAGACAGGGTGCGTTAGGTACGCGCTACTGCGGCGGCATGTGGCAGGGATCGCGGCAAATTCATCGGCTTCAATGTCGCTCGCCACGGCATCTGCATCGCCTTGACCGGTGAGTGCGGTAAGCAGTTGATTGATTTCTGCCAGTGTGGTCGCTTCATCAAAGCTCGCGCCAAGTTGGCCATCCAGTTTACGCAAGTTAAAACCAGCATCTTGCGCTTGTTGGTACAAGGCATCGGTTTGCTCGCCCGAGTTAAACGTTACGGTATCAAAGAAGCTATCGTGCGCGACGCTCAACCCGGCTGCTTGTACCGATTTGGCGAACAGCGCGGTGAGGTGATGCACGCGGCGAGCAATTTTCTTTAAGCCTTCTGGACCGTGATACACCGCGTAAAAAGCAGCCATGTTGGCCAGCAAGGCTTGAGCGGTACAAATATTGGAAGTCGCTTTTTCACGGCGAATATGTTGCTCACGCGTTTGCATCGCCATGCGCAGGGCTTGGTTGCCTTTGCTATCGACCGATACGCCAATCACTCGGCCAGGCATGGTGCGCTTTAGCTTGTCGCGTGTCGCCATAAAGGCGGCGTGTGGGCCCCCGTAACCCATAGGCACACCAAAGCGTTGTGCCGACCCAATCACCACATCCGCGCCCATTTCACCCGGCGCTTTAAGCAAAGTGAGTGAAAGCAGATCGGTAGCAACCGCGACCAGCGTCTTCTTGCTTTGTGCTTCTGCGATAAGCGCACTGAGATCGCGCACTTCGCCGGTGGTGCCGGGGTATTGGAGTAGGGCGCCAAATACATCGTGCTGATCCAGCTTGTCCGTGTCATCAACAATGATGTCAAAACCTAAGAAGTTGGCACGCGTTTTAATCACATCCAAGGTTTGTGGGTGCACATCGCTGGCAACAAAAAAGGCGTTGCCTTTGTGCTTGCCGCCACGCTTACACAGGGTCATGGCTTCTGCCGCGGCAGTGGCTTCGTCGAGCAGCGACGCGTTGGCCAAATCCATCCCCGTTAAGTCCATCACCATTTGCTGGAAGTTCAGTAAGGATTCTAATCGGCCTTGCGAGATCTCGGGCTGATAAGGCGTGTAAGCGGTATACCAGCCAGGGTTTTCCAGCACATTACGTAAAATAGGCGGTGGGGTATGAGTGTGGTAGTAACCTTGGCCAATCAAGCTACGCTTTATCGTATTTTGCGCAGCAATGTCGCTCAGTTCTGCCAGCATCTGGGTTTCACTTTTCGGCGCGCTCAGATTAAGCGGCTTCGGCAAACGGATATCCGCAGGAACGGTTTCTTCAATCACATGCTCAAGGCTGGTGGCATTGACCGCCGCCAGCATAGCGTCTTGTTGTTTGATATTCGGTCCATTGTGGCGAGCAATAAAATCGTTATCAGCCACTAAGCTATCGAGTAAACGCGTTTTAGTCATGATATTCGTCCTGAATTAGTCGTCGATGGCGGCGGCATAAGCATCTGCATCCATCAGATGATCCAAGTTGGTGTCGTCAGCGAGTTTAATCTTGGCAATCCAGCCGCCCTCAAAAGGTTCGTCATTAACTAACTCTGGGCTGTCTTCTAAATCGTCGTTAATGGCGACAACTTCACCATCAACCGGTGCATAGATATCAGAGGCGGCTTTTACCGATTCCACCAGAGAAAAGCTTTCACCTTTTTCAGTACTGTCACCCACCTCAGGTAGATCGACAAACACGACATCGCCAAGTAGGCCTTGGGCATGATCAGTGATCCCCATGGTGACTGTGCCATCGCCGTTGTCTTTGACCCACTCATGGCTCTCGGAATACTTCAGTGTCGCGTCCATTTGCTACTCTCCTGCTAAATTACGAACTGCTCGATTTATGAGCAATTTACATTGTAAATTGAGGCAAATACTAGTCTACTGCCTCATAATCCTAAGTAATTGATATATGGTTATTTATTGCTATGCCTTTATTGACGATAAAGCGGGAAGCGGGCACATAGCTGTTGCACTTGTTTACGAATCCGCGCTTCAACCTCAGCGTTGCCGTCTGGTTCCTCAACTAAGGCATCTAATACATCGCCAATCCATTCACCGATTTGACGGAATTCTTCGGTGCCGAAACCGCGGCTGGTGCCGGCTGGTGTACCGAGGCGAATACCCGATGTGATCATTGGCTTCTCGGTGTCGAATGGAATACCGTTCTTGTTACAAGTGATCCCCGCGCGCTCGAGTGCTTGTTCGGTTTGGTTGCCTTTTAGACCTTTAGGGCGCAAATCAACCAACATCAGATGAGTGTCGGTGCCGCCCGTGACAATGTCGCAGCCACGCGTTTGTAGAACCTCGGCCAGTACTTTGGCGTTAGCAACCACTTGATCAATATACAATTTAAACTCAGGCTCTAGCGCCTCACCAAATGCCACGGCTTTCGCGGCAATCACGTGCATCAATGGACCGCCTTGTAGACCGGGGAACACGGCCGAGTTGATCTTTTTATTGATGTCTTCGTGATTGGTGAGGATCATGCCACCGCGTGGGCCACGCAGGGTTTTATGCGTGGTGGTGGTGACCACGTGCGCATGCGGCAGTGGCGATGGATGGGCGCCGGTGGCCACTAAACCGGCAATGTGTGCCATATCGATCATCAGATATGCGCCTACTTCATCGGCAATCGCGCGGAAGCGAGCAAAATCAATTGGGCGTGGGACAGCGCTGCCGCCGGCGATGATCATCTTAGGTTGGTGTTCACGCGCAAGAGCCGCGACATCGTCATAATCAATTTCTAGAGTTTCTTGATTAACACCGTATTGCACGGCATTAAACCACTTGCCTGATAACGCAGGGCGTGCCCCGTGAGTAAGGTGGCCTCCGGCATCCAGTGACATACCCAAAATAGTGTCACCAGGTTGCAGCAGTGCCAGCATCACGGCACCGTTGGCTTGCGCGCCAGAGTGCGGTTGCACGTTTACAAACTCGCAGCTAAACAGCTGTTTGGCACGGGCTTGAGCAATGGCTTCGACTTCATCGACATGCTCACAGCCGCCATAATAGCGACGGCCTGGATAGCCTTCTGCGTATTTATTGGTCAAGCAAGTGCCTTGTGCTTGCATCACCGCTTGCGAAACGATGTTTTCTGATGCGATAAGCTCGATTTGCTGTTGTTGGCGTTTGTGTTCGGCTTGCACGGCTGACATCACGGCACCATCGGATTCCGATAAATTGGTGGAGAAAAACTGCTCCAATTCTACATTCGGGTAGCTCGGTTTCATTTCGCTTTCCTTGTTGGCGATGGTGGCTAACAGGCCACAACATTAATCGGGATCACATTGGTAGCGAGGCCACCTTGTGAGGTTTCTTTATATTTGCTCATCATGTCGAGGCCGGTCTCGTGCATGGTTTTAATCACGCTATCGAGTGAGACATGGTGTTGGCCGTCACCACCCATTGCCAACCGAGTCGCGTTAATCGCTTTCACGGCACCCATGGTATTGCGCTCAATGCAAGGGACTTGTACGAGGCCATCTATTGGATCACAAGTGAGGCCGAGGTTATGCTCCATGCCGATTTCTGCCGCGTTTTCAATTTGTTGATTACTTGCGCCCATGGCTGCGGCTAATCCGGCTGCTGCCATCGAACACGCCACGCCAATCTCTCCCTGACAACCGACTTCTGCTGCCGAAATAGAGGCATTGGTCTTGTACAAAGAGCCGATAGCCGCGGAAGTCGCCATAAAGGTGCGGATGCCTTCAGGGTTATTGGGCGATACAAATTTATCGTAATACGCCAGTACTGCAGGGATCACGCCGGCAGCACCATTAGTCGGTGCGGTGACGACTCGGCCACCGGCGGCGTTTTCTTCGTTCACTGCCATGGCAAACAGGTTGACCCAATCATTGGTATCTGTCGGTAATCCATGGGCTTGCTTGTCATGAATGGCCTCGTACATGCCTTTGGCGCGTCGCTTGATGTTCAAACCGCCTGGCAGCACGCCGCCTTGTTGAACCCCGCGATCAATACACTCACGCATCACTTGCCATATATGGTCGAGTCCTTGATTGACGGTTTCATGCGTTGCTGCCGAGTCATGATACTGGGCGCGTGCGACCTCGTTCGTAAACATCAGCTCGCTGATGGTCATGTTCGTTTTTGTACATTGCGCAAGTAATTCCGCTGCACTCTCAAATGGATACGGCGGAGTGAAATCAGTTGCTAGGGCATCCGTTTCACCTTCTTCCACCACAAAACCACCGCCTACCGAGAAATAGGTTTTGTGAGCAAGACACTCTCCTGATTTGTTAAAGGCGCTTACCGTCATGCCATTGGGGTGCTCGGGCAGCACCTTGTCATAGTGAAAGGCAATATCTGCCTCCCAGTTAAATCGAATATAGTGGCGGCCCGTAAAAGGAAGCTCGCTACCATTTTTGACCATTTTGGTCATGGTATCGATTTCATCTGACTCGATGGTGGCAGGCATTTCGCCCATTAGGCCCATGACACACGCCACGTCGGTGGCATGGCCTTTGCCGGTGAGTGCCAGTGAGCCGTATAAGTCTACTTTGACACGCTCGATATCGGTCACGGACAGTGTTTGCGCCGCATAGTGGCTAAAGCGTGCGCAGGCCACCATCGGACCAACGGTGTGTGAGCTAGATGGCCCGACGCCTATCTTAAACAGGTCAAACATGCTGTGACTCATGGCCTGCCTCCTCGATCAGTAAGGTACGTTTTTATCATTATTTATACTGTCCTACATGCCAACGGGTGTTGCCGACATTGCTTCACGTTACAGCAAACAGTTAAGCGGTGAGATCTCGCGCTTTACCATTAATTTAAACATTTTGTTAACGTACCTAAGCGTTCACTTTTCCGCAAAATAAATTTCCAATAAGAAACCTATGTTGTGATCCTGAAGACAAAACCTCACCTTTTCTCTCTCAATCAATACAGCGCAAACGTTTGCCTTTTTATCTTAAGATAGGGTAAATTGCAAATCCATGTTGATGAAAACATCGCTTTTCGTCAGTGATTACGTGGAACAGTATTCGTGAGTGGATATATAATACATTGATTTTATGATATTTGATTTTAAGCGAGGTGGGGTGGTGATGAAGAGAGCGCGTAGCGTGCCTGTGCCAATTCGCTTGCTATGTCACGTTTATGGCATCACTATTTTCCGATAGGAAACTTTTTTGTTAAAAATGTTAAGGCGTTAAAGCGTCATACTGTGAGATAACCGATAGGGGCGACAATTAGGTGACAACCAATCAATCAACACAGGATGTGTACCCCTCAATGCAGGTAGAACGATCGCAACATGAGGGGGAGGCACGCGAACCCATTGCGCCATTGCGGCTGGGCCCGCGTTTAAAAGCCGTACGGGTTGGGTTAGGGTTAACGCTTGAAGAAGCAAGCCAGCGCACTGGCTTGGCGCGTTCCACGTTGTCCAAAATTGAAAATGAGCAGATATCTCCCACCTTTCAAGCCATGCAAAAACTCGCGCACGGGTTGAACATTGATATCCCGCAGTTATTTGCTCCGCCAAAAAAGCGGCAGGCAACGGGAAGGCGAGATGTGACGTTTGCGGGCCAGGGCAAAGCGCACCCTACCGGCACCTATGAGCATGAATTACTGGCCACACAGTTAAGCAACAAAAAAATGATGCCGTTTAAATCGCGAGTAAGAGCGCGTGCTTTTGAGGATTACAGTGATTGGATCCGACATGACGGCGAAGAATTTTTGCTGGTACTTGAAGGTAGCATTCAATTTTTTTCTGAGTTTTATGAAGCGATTACTCTCAATGAGGGCGATAGCGTGTATTACGACGCCACCATGGGACACATGTTGGCGTCAGTGAGTGACGGCGATGCATTGATCTTATGGGTGACCGCTTCTTAATGACCACACAAACGCCTTGCTTCACGTGGGCATGATGCCCGCAGGCACAATATGGAGAGAATGATGGCAGAGTTACTAACCACCCCGTTACACGGCTTGCACCTTGATATGGGGGCAAAAATGGTTCCCTTTGCGGGCTATGAAATGCCAGTCCAGTATCCGCTAGGGGTGCGCAAAGAGCACTTGCATTGCCGCGAACAGGCGGGATTATTTGATGTTTCTCATATGGGGCAAATTCGCCTCCATGGTGATGACGCCGCGAAAGCGCTCGAAACATTGGTGCCTGTCGACGTCGTCGATTTACCGAAAGGAAAACAACGCTATGCGGTGTTTACCAATGAGCAAGGTGGGATTCTTGATGATCTCATGATTGCGAACTTAGGCGATCACTTGTTCTTGGTGGTCAATGCCGCCTGCAAAGCCCAGGATATTCAGCATTTGCGCGATAATCTTAAAGGGGATGTGACCGTCGATGTTGTTGACGATCGCGCTTTGCTGGCCTTGCAAGGACCAAAAGCGGCCGAGGTGCTGGCGACCTTTAACCCGCAGGTCAGTGAGATGGTCTTTATGGATATTCAGCCTATTACGGTCAACGGCATTGAGTGTGTGGTGAGTCGCTCAGGTTACACTGGCGAAGATGGGTTTGAGATTTCGGTGCCGGCTGAGCATGCTGCGTCGTTGGCAAAAGTGTTGCTCGATGATGAGGCAGTAGAATGGATCGGCTTAGGTGCGCGGGATTCATTGCGTTTGGAGTGTGGCTTATGCCTGTATGGTCATGATTTGGACACCACCACTACGCCGGTTGAAGCAACCTTAATCTGGGCAATCAGTAAAGTTCGTCGCGCTGATGGTGAGCGCGCAGGTGGCTTTCCCGGTGAGCAAATCATTTTGGATCAAATTGCGACCAAAGCGGTGAGCCGCAAGCGCATTGGGCTGGTGGGCCAAAGCAAAGCCCCTGTGCGTGAAGGGAGCAAGCTATTTGATGCAGACGATAATGAAATCGGCGTGGTCACCAGCGGTACCTTTGGCCCCACCAAAGGCATGCCCGTGGCGATGGGTTACCTCCCACCTGAGTTTATTGCCCCCGGCACCGAGGTATACGCGGAAGTGCGTGGCAAGAAATTGCCTATGACGGTCGAAAAAATGCCGTTTGTGCCACAGCGATATTACCGCGGGTAAATCGGTAGCTTATATAGATGAAAAAGCGCAGTTGGCAGCGACTGCGCTTTTTTATGTTTTTTATTTCAAGTGTTACGCTTCACTCAACTGCTCGACGGCTTCCAGAGCTTGAGAGCCGTAAATCAACGACGGACCACCGCCCATCACAATGGCAACATTAATTGCTTCTACGCATTCTTGCTTAGTCGCGCCGTGCTTTAAAGCGGCGGCGACGTGTGCGCCGATACAGCCATCACAGCGCGCGGCAATCCCAATCCCTAATGCAATCAATTCTTTGGTTTTTACATCGAGATCGCCTTCTGCCATTGCGGCGCGATGAAGTTGGCCAAATGCAGTCAGTGTCTCGCTGCTGTGTGCTTTAAATTGCTTGTTGAGAGCTAACTGTTGTTGGTTAATCTCTTGGTAGTCTTTTTTACTCATTCCCAATCGCTCCTTATTGTTTAGATTATGCTAATTTATAATCTTTGCATGTAAGATGCAATCAAACTTTGCGAGCTTTATTCACTCTCTTAAAAGCGTAGATTGTCATTTGTTAAGGAAAAACATACATCCATATAGAATGAAAGGGGAAACGTAAAAACCACAAAACAAGAACGGCGAGCACATAGGCTCGCCGTTCTATTTTCAGTATGTTTTGCGTATTGCTACACCACGTCCACAAAACCCATCAGGCCAGTTTTCATATGCTCAATCACATGGCAGTGATACATCCAACGACCTGGGTTATCCGCCACAAAGGCAGCCTTGGCGTGGCCATTTTTACCTAATAGTACGGTATCAGTATGGAACGGCGTCACAGGCTTGCCATCTATTTCCAGCACCGTGAAGGTGTGGCCGTGCAAATGAATCGGATGATGATACTGGGTCACATTCTTTAAATCGAAAATATAGGTCTTCCCTCGTTCCAGTTTTGCGATTGGCTCAGGAATATTTCCTTTGCTCATCCCCTCCCAGGCACGTTTATTCATCAGCCAAAAGTCGTGATTTCCTTTTCCTTGTTTATCCGCAGGGGTAATGGCGCCGGCCCACTCAAACACAAAATGACGGGTTTCGGCATTCACTAAATCTGGTTTTGCAACGGGGTTGAGTGGCAGAGCGGGCAGGGGCTTGTCTGTTAAGGTTGACGGTGTTGTGGTAAAGCTTGTCAACAAGAATGGAAAACGTCCTTTCATGTACATGACTTCGATCTTTCTACCCGCTTTCGGTGCAATCAGGCCGATATCTAGTCGCATCCCCGGGGCGATTTTATGCTCCTCTAACCGTTGAGGCGTTGCGATGGGGTTGCCATCAATGGCGATGATCCAAGCCTCTGCGCCGCGCACTTGAATCGGATAGGTGAGCGTATTATCCACGTTTGCCAAACGTAACCGTGTGGTGGCATTTTCTTGCAGTGTGTATTCAGGGTGGTGAACGCCGTTGACGGTGCCCCACTCGCCGGGAGTGCCCATGCGTGCGCTGTAGCGAGGGATAGCGAGATCTTTCCAGTTGCCTTGACGATCAAGGTGCCAGTGTTTGAGTGTCAGTGTGTGCTCTTCATCAAACACAACCGGCGTGGCTTCCTCGACCACGATGGCTCCGACCAGTCCCTTCCCCAGCTGTACCACAGAGTTCATGTGCGGATGGTACCAAAAGGTGCCGGCATCAGGGGGGGTAAAGCGATAGGTAAAGGTTTCGCCCGGTTGGATTGGTGCTTGAGATAAGAAGGGGACACCATCCATTTCTATGGGTATACGCAGTCCGTGCCAATGAATTGTCGTCGGCTCGTGTAAATGATTCGTGAAGTGAATGGTCACTGGCTCGCCTTGCCGGCAACGAATAGTAGGCGCTGGAATCTTACCGTTAAACGCCAATACATCGGTTTGATGACCGGGCACGAGTGACGCGAGACCTGGTTCAGCGCTTAGGTGATATTCCCACTGCCCGGTTTGTCGGGAGGCAGATCTCAGGGAGCAGGCGGGGAGAGTTGAGATAGCAGCCATCGCCACTGTCGATTGTAAAAAACGACGACGAGACCAACCCTGCGTCATCAATCCTTTTTGTCCTTTATGCATACAACGCCCTTTATACTCACAAAAATCATGCGGTATTGTATCGCAAGGCCAATAAATGAGAAAGGTTATCAGTTGTATTTGTGAGGCAGTTAAAAGATGCCTATCCAGTCGCTACCTATCTAAGCGGCCTTCCATCGTCGAGTTATTGACGATGGAAGGCCTCTAAACCAGGTGATTGATTAATTGCAGGTAATGATTCAAAGCCTGGCTTAGCAATGTAGTAGCCTTGGAATAAATCGATACCCAGTTCGGCTAAACAAGCAAGCTCGGCTTCCGTTTCTACGCCCTCGGCAATAATTTGACGGCCAAGTTCGCGGCACATGGCAATACTATGGCGAACAATGGCCTGTTTCGTGGTGTCCGTATCAATATCGCGCACCAAGGCCATATCTAATTTGATGATATGCGTGTCGATATTGGCGAGAGCTGCTAGCCCTGAATAGCCCGAGCCAAAATCATCAATCGCGGTCAGAAAGCCTTGAGAGCGATAATGGTGAATGATGCGTTGAATGTGTTCGTAATCAAGCACTTCTTCGCCCTCAGTAAACTCGAAGAGGATTTTATCGAGCGGAAACTGGTTATCGCGTGCCGCTTTCAGCGTTGTTTGAATACAACGCTCAGGTTCGTAAACGGCATTAGGCATAAAGTTAATGCTGAGATAACAAGGGATTGCAAGCTCTGCCGCTAATTTGACAGCCTTGATTCGGCAGGTTTGATCAAATTTATACTGATTATCTGCGTTGACATGCTTAAACACACTGCCTGCTCCACTGCCATCAATACCACGCGCCAACGCCTCATAAGCAAACACGGTTGCCGTTGAAAGTTGAATGATCGGTTGAAAAGCCATGGTAAAGGCAAAGGAAAGTGGCTGCGTACTTTTACATGCCTCACATTGTGAACTCGTTGATGCCATAAGCTTATGCCATTAATCAAATAATTAAATTTTTATGTTTATATCAAGATTAATGGAGTTCTCTACAGAATGCGAATTAAATGGCGCAAAGTATGCGAGTAAGCACGGTTTACTGCTGCTTAATGCAGGCTTAATTCATCGCGGTGTCTTAAAACTTAAAACATGGTGCTTTCAAGTAAATATATTCACTGACGTAACCTTAAAGATTATTTATAAGATTAATCAGTAATATACGCAATATTATGATTTTTTAAAAATAAGTTGGCACCAGATATGCTTAGATTTTAACCGGCAATCAGAAAGTGTCATTGTAATGGCGGCATACTGACCAATAACAATGAATTTTTCGATTATGACCACAAAACACTCAGAATTGGTTTATACCTTAAGTAAGGTGGTTTACGACCAAACCTAAGACGTGCCGGTTTAAAATAGCTGGCCAGTGACAGAGGACGAACGTCATGCTTGCTGAAAAACGGGATGAAATAGACAACCCCCTGATTTGGCCGATACTCAGTATTTTAGAGTCGACACGACAAAGTTGGAAAGTGCATCACCTGCTGGGTGAGTTGCGAAAAGATACCATGATGGCGCAACTCGATGATGACCCCCATCTTGATCTGTTTAAACGCAATTTCCTGATCATGAACGCCCTATATCAACTGCAAGAAATGTTGCTGCCCCAGCAATGGTTGCAGGTTGAATCCATGGATATTCAATTACAATGGCGTGTGGGAGGTCATGGTTTTGTGGCCAAAGAAATCGATTACCAGGATCCATTACGCGATTACTATATGGACTGGAACAACTATGATGCTAGCCAAGATGATGTCAAAGAATTGCTGTCTTCTTTTTGGAAGCATTACCAGCGCCACATCGGTAATGATACGCCAGGGACTGCGATGCTGGAGCGAAACAAAGCACTTAACGTGTTAGGTTTGGACGAAAATGCGAGCGAACATGAAATTCGTCGCCAGTGGCGGAAGATGGCCCTAAAATGGCATCCGGATCGCCCTGAGGGTGATGCGACAACATTCCGTGAAATGTGTGAAGCGTGGCAGAGCTTAAGGCTTTAACCGGCGGCGAGCGCTTTCACTGAGCCAAGATGCTCGAATCATAGCTAAATAATGAGCAGGGTGAGTGAATATTCACCCTGCTTCGTGTTTTTGAAGCAAGCCTGCGTAATCGCCTGCATGCCATTAAAGCTCTCTTAACGCCTAGGCGTTGTTCAAACTGCGGCTACGCAGTTCAAAAATCAGCTTTTCAGCACTGCATTCAAATTGCATCTTAATCGTCAGTGCGTCGTTTTTAATGTGCTGACTATCAAAGTCATGCTTCACAGCAGGATTAATACTCTTTGCCAGGTCAAGATACTGCTCGAAGCGCGCCGCTATCGCCTCAGGGCTGTTGGCTTGAATGGTGACTTCTGCTACATCATCGCCCTCTGAGATGATGTAGCCAATCTCAGCACTTACACCGCAAGCATCGCAAGCGTCAGTTTGGTTCTCTTTCATGGTGTTCCCCTACGTAAACGCAGCCAATGACGTCACGTTTAAGACGTGGCTGCAAACCAATGGTACGATCTTTAGCAAACACATGCCTGTGGCACATTGAGATAGGTCAGGTTTTGATATCTTTTCTGTATTAATGATGGAAAAACTACCGGTGAACCAATCAAAAATAGCATCGAAAAAAAGAAAGGGGTGGTGCTAATCGTATTGTCTTGCGGCGCCCCAGCATAGATTGACGGGGCGCCGGTGAAGCTATAGCAAGTCTTCTTCCCACTGCACGAGCGTGCCTTTTGGCCAGTGAGTGCCAAGATCGTGGTATTCCTGCTCCAGCTTATGGCGACGAATTTTTAAGGTCGGTGTCAGTTTACCGTTCTCAATACTCCATGGTTCTTTAATCATCAACACACCTTTAATTTGCTGGTGTGACTCAAGTTCACCATTGATAGTATCCACCACTTTTTTTACTCGACGCTCGTAACGAGCGCGATCAAAATGAGGGAAATGGTGTGGGAGCGCAAGTAGAATCGGTGCTGGCATGCCTGAGCCAATTACGCACAACATTTCAGCGTTTGATAATTCAAATAAGCGCTTTTCAATCGGTACAGGGGCGACAAATTTACCTTTGGCGGTTTTGAACGTATCATTTTTGCGCCCTGAGATACTGAGGTAGCCATCGCTGTCGAGCTCCCCTAAATCACCAGTATGCAACCAACCGTCGACCAAGGTTTCTTTGGTTGCTTCTTCATTTTTGTAATAACCGCTAAACAGTCCTTGGCTTTTTACTAAGATTTCTTGGTCGTCTGCGATCTTGATTTCAACCCCTGGGCCGGCATTGCCAACGGTACCAATTTTATCGGCCCGGAAAGGATAATTAATGGTGCTGTAGGCATAACTTTCGGTCATGCCCCACGCTTCGGTGACATTCAAACCAATCTTGCGGTACCACTCCAACAATGCCGGCGCGACAGGGGCGGACCCACAGCCCAATACACGTGCTTGATCCAAGCCTAAGTTTTTAGCGACTTTATTTTTGACGATCGTACTCACTAACGGAATACGGAGCAGTAGGTTCAACTTACCGTCCGGCAGCTTCTCCTGGATTCGCTGTTGAAATAGGGTCCAAAGCCTTGGGACCGAAATAAACAGGGTTGGGCGATGCATTTTGACATCTTCAATGAAAGTATCGAGTGATTCAGGAAATGCCGTCGGGATCCCGCCCATAATGGCTGACCCCATGATGTATACACGCTCGGTAATATGGGCCAGTGGTAGGTAAGAGAACAAACGATCGTCAGGTTCGATACCAATATGATCGATCAACCGTTGCGCAGACCAGCAGTAACCGCCGTAGCTTAACATGGCTCCTTTAGGCGGCCCTGAGGTGCCCGATGTATAAACCAGCGACATGAGATCGCCATCAAGATGAACAGGACGCTCGTCTGACGGTGCGTGGTTGGCGATCAGATCGTGCCATTCGTAATGACAGTTTACGGTAGGATAAGGGAGGGCAATTGTTTTTAGGTTCGGCAGACTTTCTAACGAGGCCGTTAGCGCTTTACTGTCATCTAATTTACCCACAAACATTGCTTTCGATTCGCTGTGGTTGATGACATGATCGATAGTGTCGGTGCCCGCGGTAGGAAATATGGGCACACTGATGTAGCTTCCCATCATCATTGCTAAATCTGCGATAAACCACTCAGCACAGTTTTTTGATATCAGTGCGATTTTGTCACCCGGCTTAAGCCCCATATCGCGGAGCGCTGTTACCATTTTCTGGGCCTGCTCGGCGACCTCGGCAAAGGTATAATCATGAAAGCGGCGCCCGTGGATTTGGCGCAGAAAAACATGGTTTGGGCGCTCATCGGCCCAACGTAAGATCTGATCATGTGGTTTGATATGTGACATTGGACTTCCTCATTGTCGCAACGTGGAGATACGTTAAAACGTTATAATAATGTTAACTTACGGATCCTCGGCCACCATACGCAAGATAATCATTTAAACGACTGTCTAAATTATGACTGATGACACTATTTGCGGTGTTTTTTGCCTGACTTTTCAGTTTTTTCACCCCATTTTCAGGCGCCAATGCCAAAAGCTTGATCAGCCTCCGTATTCACATAAGACGTTTACTGTCAGGCTTTATTGGTGAGTCTGTACTATTTTTACTAAGGGCTAGGCTTTATCGCGAGCCAGACGCAAGTGCGAGCCAAACGGGCGCGCGTTACAGCACTGCGCCAACAGTGGCGATTGACGGGAGAACAGGTTACGTATGCCTAAACGGAGTAAAGCGCAAACGCAACAGACCATTGAGCTCATCCTAGCAGAGGCGAAACACCAATTATTAATGCTTGGCTATGAGGGAATGTCGTATACCACGTTAAGCGAGGCGACCGGCGTATCGCGTACTGGGATTAGTCATCATTTTCCTCGAAAACAAGATTTTATGGTCGCGCTGGAGCCGTTTATCGTCGACAGCTTGCGCATGCCGCTTGATACAACCAGCACCATTAATGCGTTTATGACCAGTTGGATGCAGGCGATGCATGCAAACGGTGACTTCAAAGCCACGCTCAAACTCTGTTTCTATCTACTGATTAGTGGCAAAGCGGACAATGGCGCCGCGTTTAGAATTCTAAAAGCGTTACAAAAAGAGTGTGAGCAGCGTATGCAAACGGATCTCACCGTCGCTTTTTCGCAATTATTAGGTGCGAGCCTGTTACTGTGCCGTCAAAAAAGTGAGGGGCATGCGAAGTAACTGTATAGAGGGTCCGGTCAGGTTAGCGAGCAGACGCGGCGATAAAATTAACGCCCAACTGACAGACAGAGCTTAACTTTTTTGTTATATTGATCACGCTTTCAAAGCAATACATTTTTTGGAGATAACTATGAACAATACCGACCATCCTCCGAGTCGAAACGGAGAAAAATAGCGACTGTTGGTATTGTCTCTGCCAGTTTACCAGCCGTTGTTGATAGCTGGCCCCACCTGCTTTATTTTTCTCCTGTCGCTCTAACGCATAATGCTGCCTTTTAGGCGCTATACGTTGTTGATGGTCGTTACCTGTTGCCAATCGGGAGATTCGCCATGACGGTAATGAACAACACCTTTGATAACACTGCAACTTTCTCAACCTCCGAGATCGTCGCGGCTCGTAATGCCTTTTTACAATACGAATTAACTCGGCAAGCCGAGCTACTCACCGTAATGCCAATCGAGGAATCGATGGGTGTTCTGCGGCACTGCTCGGTGGCTCATGTTCAACATTTGCTCGATATATTGGGCGAGCAAGGCCATCAGCGGCAAGCGGATGAATATGCGCACCGCCTTGGAGTGATACCACCAAGGACCAACCTGCTTTTGCGTATGATGGAGACACTTCGCGCGCACCGCAAAGTCGTCACGATTATGTCGCTAGTAATGAGCACCATGGGGGTCGTCGGTTACTTGTCATTCTTGTTTTTGCCTAGTTGATGCGCACTTAGCTTGATCTTACGCAGTAAATTGTTGGGCAATTATGCTATCACTATAACGATAGTTGAATTATTCAAAAATATTTTAATAATAGGGTGGCGGCCGCAAGTCGCGATCCCAATTCTGCCAATAAGGTAAACCTATGAGTGATGCACTGGTACTCGTTATAAATTCAGGCAGTTCGTCTTTAAAGTTTGCACTGATGGACGCGCAAACAGGCGATGCTGTGATTTCAGGCGCCGGAGAGTGTTTTGGTCGTGATGACGCATGCATGAGCTGGAAAGTCGACGGTAACAAAACTGAAAAGACATTGAGTGCAGGAAGCGACCACCATCAAGAGGCCATGGACATTATTGTGGGCCTTATCGAAAACAACCAACTCAGTGATAAATTACAAGCTGTTGGGCACCGAGTGGTCCATGGTGGCGAAACCTTCAGTCAGGCGACGCTTATCGATGATGCCGTACTTGCACAGATCGATGCCTTGAAATCCCTGGCGCCACTGCACAACCCCGCTCATGTCGTTGGTATTAATGCCGCGCGTAAAGCTTTCCCTAACCTTCCTCAAGTCGCGGTTTTCGACACAGCATTCCATCAAACCATGCCGGAAAAAGCGTATCACTACGCGATCTCGCGTCAGCTCTATAATGATTATGGCATTCGTCGCTATGGTTTTCATGGCACCAGCCATTATTACGTAAGTCGTGAAGCGGCAAAATGGCTTAATCAAGCGCCTGAACAAACCAACGTCATCACCGTACACCTTGGTAACGGTGCCTCTTTGTGTGCGGTCAAAGACGGTCAAAGTGTCGATACCAGCATGGGCTTTACGCCTTTAGCCGGTTTGATGATGGGCACTCGCTGTGGTGATATCGACCCATCTATTCTAGAGTTTTTATCGAAAAAAGGGCTCAGCATGGATCAAATCCATCATGAGCTGATCGATAAAGCAGGGCTTCTTGGTGTGTCTGAGCTCACTAATGATTGTCGTGGGCTGGTTGAAGCCGCGGAAGAAGGCCACAGAGGTGCGCAACTCGCGCTGGAAATGTTTGCTTATCGCGTTGCGAAATTCATCGCAAGTTACATGGTGCCGTTATCCCGCCTGGATGCGATTGTTTTCACAGGTGGAATTGGCGAAAACTCACTGCCAGTCCGTGAGATGATCCTAAAAGAACTCGCGATTTTCGGTTATCAGTCAGATGCCGACGCCAACGCCGCAGCTCGGTTCGGTGCCGCAGGACAAATCACAACACAAGATTCACCGCTCGCATTGGTGATCCCAACCAACGAAGAGCTGGTGATTGCCCAGCAAGCCATGGCAATGGCCTGATTGTCACGTCTTTTTTGAATACGAAGCGAGCCAAGAGGCTCGCTTTTTAATTCATACGCATGAATCAACCCTTCTCAAGCCTAGTGTGATCTTACACTCGGCGTTTTGTCTATAATGATAGACAGTCTGCTCTCGATTTTGGTTTAATACCCGAACAATAAAAGGATTGGTTAGGTATGAAATTGTATAACACGATTAAGGCTTACTTATTTGAAACGTTGGTTTTAGGGGGAGCGCTAGCGCTTGGTATATGGTTAGTGCTGGCCGGGTAGTCAATTAGCCTATACGCCGGTTTAGTACTAGAACGGGCTTTCTTTGCTCAATTCGTTGCAAATCTCGACAATAACAAGAGAAAGCCCCGAGCGGAGGACCTGCTGCTGGCGTTGCAGTTGTAGCTGATAAAACTCAATATCCACATCATCCTCTGGCGCTCCTATATCGCGCTGAATCATACTCATATTGTCAATTTTACGAAGCTTTTTTACCGCATCCAGTACGTTAGGGTCGGTGAAGTGGTAGTCGTCAGCATCATTACTTAGCTGGTTTTTAAGTTTAATAATCTGTTCAATATCGTGATAAGCGTCATCTGATAACACGCCTAGACCAAACAAGAGTTTTAATCGCACTGAAAGATCACCCAGTGGCCCCGTGTCATGCAGCAAAGGCCCCACCACTGATTCTACTGCAAAGTTATCTTTGCGAAAAACCCGCTTGATTAAGCCATCAATAGACGCTTCAAACGTATCGACCGCGGCAACAAAAAAGCCACGCACGGTTGTCGCTTGGTTTAATCGTTCAATGATGTCTGTTTCGTCGAAATTTTCTGCCATAGACTCAATACTGCTTATTGTTATAACGGGGGAGTTAAACTCCCCCTGTGAAGTGCGCGGTTTACAATTGCTGGTACAGGGTGTTGATTGCCTCAATTTCAGGGCTTTCTTCTGCCAAGCCGGTGTATATCGCTAGTGTCTTTCTTACGCCTACCTCAGCCAGTGAAGCTTGAAGTTCTTCAGCTTGTGGGTCGGTGTGATTGGTATATTTCAATGCTGCGGCAATACCTTTTAACAACGCTCGGTTATCCGTGCCATATTCTATTGTACCCAGTAATGGCTTGATAAGCCTATCGTTCTGACTTAGCTTTCGAATAGGCTGGCGGCCAACTCGATCGACCTCATCAACCAAGTAGGGGTTTGAGAAACGCCCCAAAATTTTCTCGATGTACGCTTGGTGAGCGGCGCGGTTAAATCCGTAGCGTTGAATAAGCACTTCGCCGCTTTCCTGCATGGCCTGTTTCACCACGGCATGAATCTGTGGATCGGTAATGGCTTCACGAATGGTACGGTGGCCGCTTAAGCACCCCAAATAAGCAGTGATACAGTGACCTGTATTCAAGGTGAAAAGCTTGCGTTCGACAAACGCCATTAAGTTTTGCGTTTTCTCCATACCGGCGATATCAGGGATCTCGCCTTTGAACTGTTGCTCATCAACAATCCATTCGCTGAAGCTTTCTACCGTAACCTCTAAGGGATCATCGTTCGCCGCTTCCGCGGGCGGTACAATACGATCGACCGCTGAATCGACAAAACCAATCAGTGCCTCTGCTTTTTGATGCAACGCGGGGTCAAGGTGCTTATAGACTTCGCCCTTAAGGTGTGATGTGCCACGGATCATGTTTTCACAGGCAATAATGTTCAGCGGCGCCAAATTGCCCGATTCAAAACGCTTTTCAATCCCGGTGGCTATGGTCTTAGCGATAATATCAAGCACATTGGGACCCACTGCCGTGGTCACTAAATCCGTTTTTACGATTTTATCGATCACATCATCACTTGCCGAATTAACCGCCGTGATATGAGAAACCGTGTCGATATGGCAGTCATTGCCGACCACTTTGACGTTGTAGCTTTGTTTGTGACTGAGTTGATCAATGAGGGGCGCATCAACATCTGCAAAGGTGACCTCGACATTGGCATCCGCGAGTAATTTTCCGATAAAGCCGCGGCCAATATTGCCGGCACCAAAATGAACAGCATTTTTCATAATATTTACCTCAAACTAAAAAAGATGGATATAAGGGACCACCTCAGTGGTCTCCTTATCAGACTGATTAATGGGACGACGTCATATGAGTGACGTTTTCATCACTTAATAGATTGAGGATCTCGTCAATACTGTCGGTACTGGTGAGGGTATCTATTGCATCAGGTTCATCTAGCGCATTAGTGATAGCGGTAATAACTTGGATATGCTCATCGTTTTTGGCGGCAATCCCGATCACCAATTTAGCGATATCGTCTTTATCGTCGGTGAACTGCACACCCGTTGGATACTGGCATACCACGATGCCGGTTTTCTTGACTCCATCTTTCGCTTTGACGGTGCCATGAGGGACGGCGATAGATTCACCGAGGTAAGTTGGAGTTAATGCCTCGCGCTCAAACATGGCGTCGACATAGCTAGGTTCAACGTAACCGAGTTTGACAAGTTGATTGCCGGCAAATTGGATCGCCTGCTCTTTGTTTGTTGCCGTTAAGCCAACATGGATATTTTCACGTTGGAGTTGAAAAGTGGGCGCTGGCGTTGGCTCGAAGCTATCGTCATTCGCGGCAGTATCAGGAACCCTAAGCACTTGCGGATCGTTCGCTGCAGGGTATTTTGCCGCGAGAATTTGGGTGACCAACTGGCCGTAAACCTCACCATCAAGGAAGTTATTAAGTGAAATATGGTGAGCTGATGGGGCGTGAGTACGTGCGCGCTCGGTTAGGTCTTTGTGCGTGATCACAATCTGCGCATCCTCAGGCAAACTATTAACCGCAATATTCGTGACACCAATATCTAGACCGGCGCTTTGCACTTTTTTGCGCAGCAAGCTGGCACCCATGGCACTGGATCCCATACCCGCATCACACGCAACCAAAATATGCTTAACGGATGCAAAATTAACCGTGCCTTTGGGCGCGGATGAGGGAGTGGAGGTATCTGCTTTCGTGCCTGTCTTCATGTCCTTCATTTTCGCAGTCGCTTCATCGAGTGAAGCTTCGTCACCATCGCCCTCTGTGCTTTTTTGCGTTTTCATCAGCAAAGCGGCAACCACAAATGACACACTGGCAGCGGCAATAATTGACGCTAAGACACCAACAACCGATCCTTTTTGCGTCATTAATAGCACGGCAAAGATAGAGCCAGGAGATGCGGGTGACACAATGCCTGCATCAAACACAGTGAGAACGAATACACCTGTCATACCTCCAGCAATGGCTGCAAGGATAAGACGTGGATTCATTAAAATGTAAGGGAAGTAGATCTCGTGAATACCACCGAAGAAGTGAATAATCGATGCACCCCCTGCGGTTTGACGTGCTGTGCCTTTACCAAACACCATGTACGCTAACAAGATGCCCAAACCTGGACCTGGATTCGCTTCAATGAGGAAGAAAATCGACTGGCCTGCTTCTGATGCTTGTTGAATGCCCAGAGGAGAGAAAATGCCGTGGTTGATCGCATTATTCAAAAACAAGATCTTAGCGGGTTCAACAAATACCGACGTCAGCGGTAACAAGTGCGCTGAGACCAAAAATTCAACGCCCGCAGCCAGACCATTGGACAACAGTTTTACGAACGGGCCGATGAGGAAGAAAGCGATAATCGCGCAAAGCATACCGATAATACCGGCAGAGAAGTTATTCACTAACATCTCAAACCCGCTTCTCACTTTGCCATCGATATAAGCATCGAATTTTTTAATGGCCCAGCCGCCGAATGGACCAACTATCATCGCGCCCATAAACATGGGAATGTCAGTCCCGACAATCACCCCCATGGTGGTAATCGCGCCGACAACAGCGCCGCGTTCGCCGCCAACAAGTTTACCGCCGGTGTAGCCGATCAGCAGTGGTAGTAGGTAGGTAATCATGGGGCCGACCATGGCCGCCAATGTCTCATTGGGTACCCAACCGGTCGGAATAAATAGTGCGGTAATAATCCCCCACGCGATGAATGCGCCGATATTGGGCATCACCATATTTGAAAGGAAGCGACCAAAATTCTGTATCTTGATCTTGGTGTCAGATGATATCATAACAATACCCCGTTTGATGTTCTCACTGAACGTGTGTGGTAGAACGGTTCGCCAAAACCGTCTGGCTAGTTAGTACCCAGTCAATTTACCACACATTTTTTCGAGAGAACTGATAACGGGGGTTTGTTGACCCACCTCTCACTATTCACGTCGCAACTATATTTTACCCCAACACCTGTCACAAACATAACATGAAAGTTTAGTACAAAATGAAAAAACAACATTGTCAATAAAAATTATAATGACCATTATCACATTTTTTGTTTTTGCGTTATAAAATTTATAGTGATATAGATCACTCTTTATTTTTTTAGAACAGTGAAATAAAAAATCAGAGTGACTAATATCACACTGTTTGCCTGGTCGATATTAATTCATTGAGTGATCTTTATCACGTTTGTTTTTTTGTTACGAATAGTGACGGTTTGGTCGGTGTCGTATTGAAGCAGTAAACAGGCTCAATCACGTTGAGCCTGTTTATTGAAAGTACCAAAGCTGTTATCGCAGGTGGAAGAGTTAATATGCTCCTGCGCTGTAGATCAGCTCGTAGCTGTGGCTGTAGATCTCCAAGATATTGCCGAATGGGTCTTCCATATAGATCATGCGATAGGGCTTCTCTCCAGGATAGTAATAGCGTGGTTTCTCCATCCGTTTCTTACCGCCAGCTTCAACAATACGCTCGGCTAATGCTTCAACATTTGGATCTTGCACGCAGAAGTGAAATACGCCCGTTTTCCAATACTCGAAATTGTTGTCAGGGTTTTGCTGATCCTTAAACTCAAATAGCTCTACACCAACGCGGTCACCTGTCGATAAATGGGCAATGCGAAAACGTTCCCAACCTTGGCCAAACACATCGGTGCACATTTCGCCGATTGCACTGTCGTCTTCAACAATCTCAGTAGGCACCATGATGAGATACCAACCAAGCACCTGCGTGTAAAACTCAACGGCTTTTTCTAAGTCAGGGACGGAAATACCAATGTGTGAAAATGTACGTGGGTAAGGGGTCTGCATCATTTGTTCCTCTCTGCTTACGTCTTCATTGTTTGCAAGCATGAGGCACCTAAACCATAATGTTAAATTATGGTTTGCAATGATTGTGATGACATTTTGTTATGGTTAACCCTGTTTGGCTGAAAACCTTTTGCACCCTGGTAGATGTTGGCACTTTTACTAAGGCCGCTGATAAATGCTATATGACGCAGTCTGGCGTAAGCCAGCACGTGCGAAAGCTTGAGGAGTCATTATCTTCAACGTTGGTCATTCGAGGAAAGAAAGGCGTGGTGCTGACCGAGGCAGGACAACAACTCTATCGTCAAGGGAAGGACGTGCTACAAACGTTGGATAATCTTGCTGTAACCATCAGTCGCGATCCCGGCTATGAAGGCGAGGTACGCATTATGTCGCCGGGAAGTGTCGGGCTCCGCTTGTATACGCGTTTGCTCGATCTTCAGGTGACATATCCTGCCCTTACGATTAACTATCGATTTGCGCCAAATGGCGATGTTCACAAGGCTATCTTAAATAACACCATTGATATTGGCCTAACAACGGCTTGTCCAGTTGACCCGAATATTCAGTCTGAACCCATTGGCGAAGAGCCGTTATTGCTGGTGACACCGCGCCATATTAAAGACCCTACATGGGAAACACTCTGCCAACTTGGATTCATTGATCACCCAGATGCTAGGCATCACGCAGAGTTATTACTTGGGGCGAACTTCGAGCAATATCAAACGGCGCAGTTACGCCCCGTTAAGCAATCTGGTTTTTCTAACCAAATAAGTCTTATCTTACTACCCGTTGCACGCGGACTTGGCTTTACCGTCTTGCCCGCCAATGCTGTCGCGGCTTTTGCTCAACAAGCGGCCATTAAAGCTCATTACTTACCGACACCGGTCAGTGAAACCTTATATCTCTCCTCTCTTGCCGGACGCGAGCTGCCTCAGCGCGCGATCAATATTGCAAACGTCACTAAAGAGCATGTCGGTGATTCAATCAATAGGCATGATAAAAGCAAAGAGTGACAGCGTCACGTGTCATACATTGACGGTGCTTCCTCTGTCTTCTAATGTCTAAGAGTCCAAAGGCAACCTGAGATGGCAATGTGACGAGATGGTGGATACTTGTAGCCTGCTGGCTACCGTTGAATGTCATGGCAAATACACTAACGATTGCTTACCGCGATGAGACCGATTCTGTTTCTTTGGTGACTAAAGCGATCGTGGAGCAGGCATTCACTGCTATCGACACGAGTATTGAACTCACATGGATAGAGATGCCACTTGCTCGGGCCGAAAATGCACTGAAAAAAGGCATTATTGATGCTGACTTTGGCCGAACACGGCTAGCCTATCAAGATATCCCCAAAGCGTTATATCCGCGAGAACCATTGTTGTCGGTAGACTATTACCTCTTTGGATACACACATGTGTTAGAGCCGGAAGATTACCAATATGTTGTAGGAGTCATCGGTGATCAAGCTGTCGAAGAAATTGCGAAACGCTACCAGTGGCAGCTTATAACAACCAGAACACAACGCGCTGCGCTAAATATGGTCAATAGTCACCGTGTTAAAGCAATGATAGGTTATGGAAGAATCAAAAGTATAATCGAAAAAGACCAGCTTACTTATGTTCGTATGGGAGATAAACCGGTTGCGTCTTTCTCGGTTTTTCTGGTCTTTCATCAACGCCATCAGCGATTAGTTGCACAGCTAAATACCGCATTGAAGGACATGAGAGATAGCGGCACGACCGCCGCTATCCTTGCCAAATATGGATTGTGATTATGGCTGTTGCTCAACCCGCAGCTTTTGCTCGCGCACTTTGCGACGTAATAGCTCGGTATAAATCGGTTGGCCGCCAAGTAATTGTGCAACAAGGGTGGCGCCGAGGGTGGTAATAATCAGCGGCAAAATCAGATAGTAGTTATTGGTCATCTCAATCACCAACAAAATTCCCGTGATAGGCGCGCGTACGGTCGCGGCGAACAAAGCGCCCATGCCCGCAATGGCAAACATCCCCGGTTCTATGCCCATCTCAGGATACATATTGGCAACCACTAAGCCATAAACCGTCCCTAGCAAGGTGCCTAGCGCCAGCATTGGGGCGAAAATGCCGCCTGGCGCGCCGGAGCTAAAGCAAATCACCGTCAGCAGCGTACGCGCCATAAAGATAAATAGCAGCGCACTGATGGAATAGTTTAAGCTAACAAAATCTGGCACTAAGTTAATGCCGCCATGGGTCAGCTCTGGGGCATAGATCAGCAATAAGCCAAAGAAACCGCCTAGCGTGGCCCCTACTAGCCAGATTCGTTTTTGACTTTTTTGATAAAAACGTTGGAAAAAGTCCTGACACCGCATAATCAAAAAATTAAACAGCACGCCAAACACGCCAAAACAACAACCTAGTGCGAGAAAGAACCATAAAGAGGCAAGTGGTGGTGTCTCGTACTGGGGCAGAACAATCACTGCCTCTTGGCCATTGATATAGCGAAAAACGATATCGGCCATGATGGCGGCAATGATCACTGCTTTTATCGAGATCAAGGTATAGCGAAACTGAGGTCGCATTTCCTCAACCACGAACATGATCGCCGCAAGGGGGGCATTAAACGCCGCGGCGAGACCGGCGGCAGCCCCGGATGCAAGCAGTGTTTGGTTACTGTTTCTGTCTTTGATGCGAAAAGTATCGGTGACCATGCGACCAATATTGGCACCGATTTGCACACTAGGACCTTCTCGTCCGAGGATCATCCCTGAGCCTAGCGCACCTAAACCGCCGAAAAATTTCACTGGGATTACCCGCCACCACCGCGTAGGTCGAATGCCTTCCATCGCGCCTTCCACCTCAGGGATCCCTGAACCAGCGGCCTCGGGCGCAAATCGATGAACAAGCCAATAGCCCATTAAGGCCAGGCCGGCACTGATAATAAAAGCGAGTAATCCCAATGGAATCATTGAGCTAATGTTGCTGTCTAGCCAGTCAGTTCTTGACTGAGAGAGGGTATGAATCGCGAGTTCGAAAAGGGTGACAACAACGCCGCCTAAAAAGCCGATGACAACGGCGAGCAAAAGAATAGAAACGGGCGTTTTGTCGCGTGACCATAATTTATCAAAGAAAACGCTAGATTTATAAAAGATGGCTCTTTTCTTGCCTGTTTTACTTACAATTTTCATCTATGTGAACGCAAAATTTGAAAAGAAAAATGACGATGTATGGGGGCACTCATTCTTGCGCCGACACCGTGCTGGGAACGTCCTGTTCCCCGAGAGAACGCATTTATACTACGCCAATTCACCTAACATGCAAGCGCTTGACCGGTGTCTAATTATTCGGCTAGCCAAGATAAAAATCACTGGAGTAAGCGATACGGGGCGGCGATAACGATAAGGGCATATTTTCAGACGTTTCACTGGGGGAGTCCGTATTGAGTGATAGCGTACCACCTCCCTGTCCCTGAATAATTGATTTGAATTAGATCACAGTTTGTTAGGGACAAAATGTCCGCTGCGACACCATTGGCCGCAGCGGTGCGAATCAACCGCGACCAGGAGCTTGGGTTGCGGCAATATGATCGCCGATCTCAATCAAACGGCTCAAAATCCGCTCACCATCAACGCCAATGCCATTGTGCTCGTATTCGTTAGTCATCCACGCTTGACTGTTGGCAATCTGCGCCAAGGTTTGACGGGAATAATCGAACTCGACAAACATGTCATCCACATAGGTGGCACAGGCGAGCGGCACCGTATTGCATTTCAGCGCATCCAGATCATACAGCGCCGGCCAATCGCTCTTTTCTGCCAGCAACATCGCCGCGTCTTTGAGCGGTTTAAGGGTAGCCAGTTGATCAAACATCCACGGGTACACCATTTCGCCGGTAAAACGGAACGGCTGATCGGGCTGATAGTGGAACTGCGGGAATTGATCGCGCACCCGATGGGCTGACCACTGCGACGCCTGCTGCTGGCAGTAAATCGATTCATGCAAAATAGCGTAAAACGGGTTGGTTAAATATCCTTGGTCAGCCTGCATCGCATTTAAGAACGGATAGCTTAAGGTACGCTCGCCATTCACCTCTATAAAGGCTCGTTCTAGTAAGTAATACAGCGGCAGCCCGGCATGGCCGCGACCGAGATTCAGCCCCAGCGTTTGAAATTGCTCAACGGTAAACGGCTGACCGTTTGGCAGCGTCACCGTATTGTTTTGCAAATACTGGGCAATCTCGTGACAGCGTGCTTGTGCGTCCGGGAATTGGGCGAAAAACTGTTGATTCTTATCTTCCACGCGCTGATAGGTTTTTTGATACACCGCATCGGCGTGTCCCTTGACCGGCGGGATCCCACCGGTGACAAACGCGCGTGATAGCGATTGGGGAAAGAACGACAAATAGGTGAGGGCACAGAACCCACCAAAGCTTTGCCCGAGGATCGCCCATTGCTTGATGCCTAGCGCCTCACGTAAACACTCGGCGTCTTTCACGATGCTGTCCGCGCGAAAATGGCTCAAATACGCTGCTTGCTCGGCAGGCGTGAGATGGGCAAGCGTTTGGTGATTTACCGGCGAGCTTAAGCCCGTGCCGCGTTGGTCGAGCAACAACACGCGATAATCGTCTAATGCGCGTTTTAGCCAACCTGTGGCGCCGTTGGGGCGGGGAGACTCCATGCCTGGCCCACCTTGAAAATACACCAGCCACGGCAGATCTGCTTCGTGATGGCGCGTATCAACCACTTCACGAGCAAAAATAGTGATCGGCGTACTATTGGCGTCACTGTGATCCAGTGGGACCTCAACACGGTGACTGCGATAACGGATATAACGATCATAAAGATCTTGCATGGTAATGCCTTTATAAACAGAAAGATGACGATGATTAGGTTATCAGAGTTGTTCGGTCTCAGCGAGCAAGCACGAAGCCGAACTTCTTCGATTTTTATGTGATCTATATCACTTTTATATTTACTTAGCCTGCTAACTATTTTATATTGCTTGTTCTCTATTACTTAGCAGGCTAAGTAATCCGCACGATTGAGGGAGAGATCGCATGACCGCTTCACATCCAGAACATATGTCGATAGCTGAACATCTAGGACGGACCGCACGACTATGGCGACGCGTAGCCGATTCCGAGCTTGAACCACTTGGGCTCAGTTATCCGCGCTGGAGTGCGCTGTGGATGTTACGTCGATTGGGCGATGGCATTAGCCAAAGTGAGTTGGCGCAAGCGTTAGAGATTGAGCTGGGCTCGTTAATGCGCACGTTAAAGCACCTTGAGGAACAAGGGCTGATCACACGGCGCTGCTTACCCGAAGATAAACGCACCCGAACCGTCCATGTCACCGACAGTGGTTGTGAATTAATGTCGCGTATCGAAGCGCGGGTGTTGCGGGTACGCAAACATTTGTTGTCTGGTATCGCCGCTGAAGATTTTGAGGCTTTAGAGCGTGTATTGGTCACCATCAATCAAAACGCACTCGATTACGTAACGTCTTCTCAAGATGAATAAAAAGTAAGGCGATACCTTGTTCTTGTTAGGGCGACGCTGTTCAGCGCGATACTTTCCAGTGCAACACTAATCAATAATGATGTAGATAAGTAAAGGTAATAAGCACGAATGACACCGGATGAAAAATTTTCTCGCTGGGTAAAAATAGCGGCGCTCAGTTTTCTGATCCTTTTCGGTTATTTTTTAATCGCAGATAATACGATGCCACTCACGCCTCATGCGATGGTGACACGCACCGTCACCAAAGTGGCACCACAAGTGAGTGGCCCAGTCAGCGCGCTTGCGGTCGACAACAACCAAGACGTTCACCAAGGTGATGTGCTGTTTCGGATTGAAAGCGCGCCTTACCGTATTGCCGTCGACCAAGCAAAGCTCGCACTTGCCCAGGCCAGACAAAGCAATGCTCAGCTCGATGCCTCCTTGATGGCCGCGCGCCAAGATGTCTCGGCGCTCGCGTCGGTATTGGCACAAAAAGCACGCGAAGCAACACGATTAAAAGCTCTATTTGCTAAAAATGGTGTGTCGCAGCAGCAGCGTGACGATGCGATCAGCGCGGCCGATACTGCACGCGCCAAATGGGAAGCTGCCAAAGCGCGTGTCAGTGCGCTTCAAATTCAACGGGGCGGTGATGGTGCCAGCAACATTGCCGAACAAGTGGCATTGAGCAAGTTAAAGAAAGCGCAATTGAATCAATCGTATACCACCGTAAAAGCCAGCCATGACGGCGTAGTGACCAACCTGCAATTAGACGTGGGCGCCTATGCCAGTGCCGGCCAGCCAATCATGGCATTGGTGTCAGAACGTGCACAAGTGATTGCCGATTTTCGTGAGAAAAGTGTGCGCGATATTGAGGCAGGTTATACCGCGCTAGTGGCGTTTGACAGTGAGCCCGGCGCTTTATATACCGGCCATGTTACCAGTGTTGATGCGGGGGTCAGTGCAGGTCAAATCGATGCTAATGGCCAGTTAGCCTCACCCACCAATTCGAACCGATGGGTACGCGATGCACAGCGTATGCGTCTGCACATTCAACTTGATGAATGGCCATCTCATGCCCTCCCCACGGGTGCTCGCGCCACGGTACAACTGGTGCCTGACCATGCGATAAGCGGTCTGCTCGCAAAAGCACAAGTGGGCTTTCTGAGTATGCTGCATTACATCTACTAAGGGCGAGTGCAATGAATTTATGGCATCACCCGTTAAGCGATAATGATGTACGCCAATGTGCGCGCATAGCCACCGGCGCGACCTTAGGATTCGCGATTTGTAAGTTTTTCGACTGCAGCTTTGGGGTGTTTTTTACCGTCACTCCAATGTTGCTGCTCGGCCTTGTCCCGGTGATCAATGGCCGTGCCGCGCGTCAGCTTTTGGCCTCGGCGGTGATCAGTGGGTTAGAAGTTGGACTGCTGGGCGGATTATTTGGCGCGCATCCAGGGTTAATGACGCCTTTGGTATTCTTGTTGTTCACCTACAAATTTGCCTGCATGTCAAAAGGGCGTTTTTTTCTTTTTGGTGCCAACAGCGTGTTAAGCCTTAGCATCATGCTTCATTTTGCGAGTTATCCCGATTTACCGATTAATACCTTAATCTTCGGTAACCTGGGCGCGAATGTGTTATCGGTCGCAGTGGCGTATCTCGTCACCTGGTTAATTCCTGATGTCACGCCGCGTCAGCCGCCTGCTGCACCCGCAGGGGGAAAACAATCCCATCGGATGCGGCATGAAGCACTCATGGGCGCGACGTTGGCGACGGTCTCGTTTTTTATCTTTCAGCTGTTTGATTTGCGCGATTCGATTTCAGCACAAGCCACCACCGTGTTGTTGCTGTTCCCGATGCATTGGAACGGCTCGCTCAGTTATGCGCGTAAACGGGCGATTGGCACTGTGTTGGGCGTGGTATATGGGGTAGGCTGCCAAGTCATTTTATACGATTGGTTTAACGTGCTGATCTTGGTGATCCCGCTGCTTTGGATAGGCACCATGTTGTTTGCCAAAGCGCATTTAAAAGAGGCCGGGGGCTCAGGCGTGGGGTTTGGGGCCATGGCAACGCTCGGGATCTTATTCGGGCAATACTTAAGCCCCAACCAAGACTTTATGTACGATGCCTTATATCGAGTCAGCAGCAACTTAGTCGCCATTGTACTCACCTTGATGCTTTGCTTTATCGTGCATAAATTACTTAATTACTTCCCGGCAACGCGGTTTGGCGTCACTTAACTGCCGATTATGCTGGGCACGAACATGCTTCGCTTCAGTCAACTAATAATCATGATTTTTGCGGCTAACCTCTCAGCCCAATTTCACTTTTGCGAAGCATCACTTGTTTAACCCATGACCTACCGCTATGATTCTGTTTAACAATTATGTACAGAGAGGAAGTCAGCCGTCTCTCATACTGTTCGACACTGAATTTTTCGGCACATTACGCGCCGGTTGTGACGGCTTTAGTCCTTCCCCATCATTTAAAAAGGCAGCGTAGTGAAAAAACTCATTTTGATCGTGGTCTGTGCCATGTTTGCGGTTGCGGCCATTGCAAGCATCACGGCCACTACCTTTATCTCGCATGACGAGATAGACAGCATTATTCTTAAACGTTCGCAAGCACAGGCTGAGCTACTTGCCGACCGTGCGGAATACATCTTAGAAAACTCCTCCACGCCTACCGCTGATCTGCAAGACATGGTGTCCGATCTTAAAGGTCGAGATGACATCAGCTACGCAGTGATGATTGATAAAAACATCAAAGCGATTGCTCATAGCGATAGACAGAAAATTGATAAGGTGTACAGCGATAATTATACCGTCGCCGGTGCCGGCCAAGGTCAGCCCCAGCATTCGCGCTGGTACGCCGATGTGCAAGATGTATGGGTGTACGACATCATGATGCCGGTGTACGTCGATGGCCGTCTTTGGGGCGCGTTCGATGTCGGCATTCCCATCACCGAAGTCGATGCTGCCGCCAATGGTATCGCCATCGCCCAGCTTACCGCGATTGGCTTGATTTTTATCGGCTGTACCTTGGTACTGGTGTGGCTACTCGGCCGTTTATTCGCGCCGCTAAAAGGCTTAGAACATGCGCTGGCAGATATCTCGAAAGGCGATGGTGACCTTACCGTGCGCTTGCCCGTGACCGGCAATAACGAAATTACCCACATTTCAGAGGCGTTTAACACCTTTGTGGATAAAATCGACCAAATCATTGCTAACGTGGTCGAAACCGGTGAAGAGCTTGGCCGCTCGGCGGGATCATTGCGCGATAAAGCAGCGCAGTCATTAAAGCGCGGTGAGTCACAAAGCGAGCAAGCCTTGTTGGTGGTCACTTCAATGAACGAAATGATCGCCACCATTAATGAGATCTCGCAAAGTGCGTCTAGCGCGGCGGACTCGGCCTCATCGGCGAACAGCGAAACCGAAGCCGGCAAGCAAACCTTGACCGAGGCAACCGCGACGATTAACCAACTCGACACTGAGATGGATAACATGTCAACGGTGATCACCTCGTTGGCCGAGCGAACTCAGTCGATTGTCTCGATTCTGGATGTGATTCGCGGGATCTCTGAGCAAACGAACTTGCTTGCCTTGAACGCAGCGATTGAAGCGGCACGTGCTGGTGAGGCTGGACGTGGCTTTGCGGTGGTCGCCGATGAAGTGCGCAGCCTGGCGACTAAAACCTCACAATCGACCGAAGAAATTCAATCGACCATTGATCAGCTTCAGCAAGAAGCGAAAAATGCCGTTGATGCCATGGACACCAGCAAGGCATTGACCACCGAGGGTAACCGTGCCACTGAGCAAGCACTGACAGCACTAGAAAGCATTGCCACACAGGTAAGCACCATCTTAGATATGAATACCCATGTTGCGACCGCGACCGAAGAGCAATCGAGCGTGGCGAATGAAATCAACGTCAACATGGATAATGTTAACCAAGCGGCACAAGCCGGTTTGGAAGATAGCCATAGTCTAGAGGCCAGCAGTCAAGACTTAGCCGGTCTGGCACAAACGCTCGACCAACATGTCGGCGCCTTTAAAATCTCGGCAATTAAACCGACAACAGGTACCTTGCGGGCGTCGCGTCATTAATTCATCTTTGAATGAGCGCGTGCAACAATCGCCAGCCCCGTGCTGGCGATTTTTCTATCGTGCGCCCATTGATGCAGACGTGCTTGTACGCAGCTGTTGGTCGGGCAGGTGGTCGGCAAGAAACTCTAACCACGCGGCTACCTTGGGCTGTAACTGGCGTCCGCTGGGGTAGAGCGCCCAAATACCTTCATCGTCTACCCGATAATCCGTTAATACCTCAACCAGTTCGCCGTTTGCCAATGCTGCCTGCACATAATAATGGGGCAGCTGCGCCAAGCCTAGACCATGCTTAGCCGCATCGAGTAAGGCCACTCCGGAGTTACAGCGTAACTTTCCCGATACGGTCAGTGTGCGAATTTTACCGCTGCTTTGATAATGCCAATGTTCATTTGATCCCACCAAACAGGTATGGCGACTGAGTGCACTGGGTGAATCAGGAGAGCCATGAGTGGCTAAATAGCCAGGGCTGGCACAAATGGTTAATTGGCGCGATCCCAACCGTTTTGCCTTAAGGCTCGAGTCGGGTAAGTGACCAATACGAATTGCCACATCGGTGCCGGTATCGGTTAGATCTACGCGTCGGTTAGTCAGGTGTAAATCGATCGACACTTGCGGGTAAGCGGTTAAAAATGGCGCAAGCAAGGGGGCAATATATTGCTCACCAAAGTTCACCGGCGCAGTGACGCGGACCAGCCCAGAAGGAAGCGCTTGCGATTGAGTAATGGTTTGCTCAGCATCGACCAAGGCCGCGAGCAGTGGGCGGCAGCGTTGATAATAGAGCTCACCTTCGTCGGTGAGTGACACTTTGCGGGTGGTGCGATGAAACAGCTTCACCCCCAAATACGCCTCAAGCGACGCCACCCGACGACTTACCGACACCACCGTGATGTCCAATTTATTAGCCGCTTGGGTAAAGCTGCCATGCTCGGCTACCGATAAAAATTCGTTTAATCCTTCCCAATGGGGTGCCATTACCGTCTACCCTGTCTATATTCACTGACACATATTATTACGACAGTGAAATTATGATTTTCAATTTTGCCAGATTATAACTAAAACTTACTTAGTTAGCATAGTCAGGTCGTAATCGTGAACAAAAAGGATTCTCCAATGGCACTAACAATCAAGCCGGGACAAACGCATATCAAATCAAAAGCCGCGGTCGCATGGGGGCCAGGTGAACCCCTGAAAATGGAAGAGGTTGACGTTCAATTACCTAAACCAGGTGAAGTTCTTGTCAGAATCGTCGCTACTGGCGTGTGTCATACCGATGCTTTTACCCTATCCGGCGATGATCCTGAAGGGGTATTTCCTTCTATTCTTGGCCACGAAGGCGGTGGCATTGTTGAAATGGTCGGCGAGGGTGTGACCAGCGTAGAAGTGGGCGACCATGTGATCCCGCTTTACACTGCCGAATGTGGCGAGTGTAAATTCTGCCGCTCGGGCAAAACCAACCTATGTGGCGCGGTGCGTGAAACCCAAGGCAAAGGCCTGATGCCCGATGGCACCTCGCGCTTTTCGATTAACGGCGAGACCATTTTCCACTACATGGGCTGCTCGACCTTCTCCGAATACACGGTATTGCCAGAGATCTCATTGGCGAAAGTGAGCAAAGCCGCGCCGCTGGAAGAAGTTTGCTTGCTTGGCTGTGGTGTCACCACCGGTATGGGCGCGGTAATGAACACCGCCAAAGTAGAAAAAGGCGATACCGTAGCGATTTTCGGTTTGGGCGGCATTGGCCTGTCAGCCATCATCGGCGCACGTATGGCCGGCGCAAGCCGCATCATCGGCATTGATATCAATGAAAGCAAATTCACCCTCGCCAAACAGCTGGGCGCCACCGATGTGATTAATCCTAACGATCACGATCAACCTATCCAGCAAGTGATTGTCGAGATGACCGACGGCGGGGTCGATTACTCGTTTGAATGTATCGGTAATGTCGATGTGATGCGCCAAGCCCTAGAATGCTGCCACAAAGGCTGGGGCGAGTCAGTGATCATTGGGGTTGCTGGCGCCGGCCAAGAGATTTCAACCCGTCCATTCCAGCTGGTGACAGGGCGCGTTTGGAAAGGCTCGGCGTTTGGTGGCGTAAAAGGCCGCTCAGAGCTGCCCGGCATTGTTGAGCGTTACCTCGATGGTGAGTTTGGCCTGCAAGAATTTATTAGCTACACCATGGGCCTTGATGAAGTAAACCGCGCCTTTGAACTGATGCACGAAGGCAAAAGCATTCGCAGCGTGATCCATATGGACCAATAACAGGACGGCCGCCGTGGCAACGCGGCGGTAAAATAACCATGCAACTAGAAAAAATAAGCGAAAATAAAGTCGCAGGCGGTTGGCACCAACGTTGGCAGCATGACTCTAGTGCCACCAACGGCAAAATGACCTTTGCGATCTTTCTGCCTGAGAAAGCCAACACCCAACCGGTGCCCGTGCTCTACTGGCTCTCGGGCCTGACCTGCACCGACGAAAACTTTATGCAAAAGGCCGGCGCGTTTAAACAAGCCGCCACCTTGGGCATGGCGATTGTGGCGCCGGACACCAGCCCGCGCGGCGAGGGTGTGGCGGACGCCGATCAATACGATCTCGGCCAAGGGGCGGGGTTTTATGTTAATGCCACCCAAGCGCCGTGGCAGTCGCACTACCAGATGTACGACTACGTCGCCAATGAGCTGCCCGAGCTGATTGAATCGCACTTTGCGGTCAACAACCAGCGCGCGATTGCCGGACACAGCATGGGCGGCCACGGCGCGCTAGTGATTGGTTTACGTAACCCCTCACGCTACAGCAGCATTTCGGCGTTCAGCCCCATTTGTCATCCCACCGAGTGCCCGTGGGGTAAACAGGCCTTTAGCGCTTATTTAGGCGATGACGAACAAACATGGCAAGCCTACGATGCCACCGTGTTACTCGCCCAAGGCCCCACCGCCATGCCGATGCTGGTGGACCAAGGCGACAAAGACGGCTTTTTGGCCGAGCAGCTTAACCCGCAAGCCCTAAAACAAGCAGCAGAGAAACACAACTCCCCGCTCACCTTGCGCATGCAATCGGGCTACGACCACAGCTACTTTTTCATCAATACCTTTATTGATGAACACCTCGCCTTCCACGCCACCCGCTTTGCGCGGTAGGTACAAACCACGTCGAGACCCCAAGCGGCCACCCAGGCCGCTTTTTTGCACCCATTTCACAAAACATGGCTTATCTAACACTTTGGACAATAGCGCACGAAAAGCAAAACAGCGCTTGATACACTAACCCGCAAATTAGCCAATCAAATGGCGTGTTAGGTGCCGACAACTGATCGGCGGTAGCGTGGTGAATGCATGGATGGTTAACCAGCTTATCGCTTGGGGATAGAGTGAATGCCCGATTGGAGATAGGCGGCGTGCATACTATCACCTCTGAGGACTTAGTGATAAAGATAAAAAACTTCATTAGTATCATTTGGTTATGGATAAGACGTGGCGTATAACGGTTTTGGAAAAACGAGCATGCTCACTAATACAATGTTATACAAAATTTTAAGTATGCATTGGAGGTTGGATTTATTTATGAGTATCAGAGAGCATCTAACAGCATTAGTTATTGAATTGAAATATATTCATTCCGAAGCATTTTCTTGGGGTAAAGATCATGGCTTTCCTTGTTTTGTTACAGATGATACGTATGGATACCAAATAAGCTTCACACCTAAGGCAAATGATTATCTTAGAAAGCTTGCAATAGTTATATTTGAGAACCGTGATAAGCATTTACCAAAGATAGAACTTGGAGGTTACATTAAAGTAACACAGCAGGTTGTTGCAAATATGTTTGTAGCGGGTGATTTTGATGAAAAGTATATGGCTGGTGATAAGTCAGCAATTAAATCTCTTAAGCAACAAATTGAGCAAGTTATTTCTGAAAGTGTCAAATCGTTTACACATTATTTCCCCGCTTGGACTTTAGGTGTCGAGTCCGAAACCCCATTTCAACTGGGACCAGTTCTGTTTATCAGTCGAGAACACTGGATCGATCAAGTCGATTTTCCTCAATCGGGTAAAGATAGCTATTTGGGCGCAATTGAAGCTAATAACAACTGGAAAAAATTACTCAAAGATGCATTAAGTAGCACAAGCCATCAAAGCGAAATTCTAGGCTTGGCTTCTGATGTTTACCGTGCTGTAAAAGATTGCCCCGCACTGATAAAAGTTACTGTTAATGGTTTTGAACGAGACTATTCTCGCAAGCTTGCTCGAATAGTTGCAAAAAGCGCTCTTGATTCATTGTCCTTACTTTTAGGTGGGCGTTCTTCTTTTTTGCGTCAAGCTATACATGAAGAGAGGTTGGGTCCTACTCGCACTCATCGTCTAATTGAAACAAATGGAAATCTTTGGCTTCCGGGGTCAAGGCTAAGTGATAGGGTGAATATGATTTCTAAGCCTAAGCTTGAGGAAGCCATGACGACTATTGAATCATGGGTTCCTTCTATCGCTTTCGTTTTAGATGGATTACTCAATCCAGAGCGGCATTCTTACCCTAAATTAGTTATGCGGTGGGCTACAGGTTTAGATTGGTATGCCGAAGCATGCCGAGAGTCAAGTGATTCAGTAGCTATTGCAAAGTTAGGTACGAGTCTAGATGTCCTTTCCAATGGCGGGAAGTATGTTGGTATTTCAGGCATGGTTTCAAGTCTCCTTGGAGTTAACGGTAGTGATATCGTCGTTAAAGGAGATAAACCTAAAACTCTAGACCAGTTAATTAAGCAAATCTATGATGACGGTCGCTCAAAGGTGTTACATGGAACTTATTACGATAGATTAGAGTCCCTAGAATCAGAAAGAAAATTAGCCGAAGAGATAGCTCGAATGGCACTGATATCTGCTGCTTTGTGTTTGTCTAAATATAAAGGCGATGACGATGATAAAGCATTTAGAGATATGCAACCATAAGTGACGCTGAGTCCATTTTGTATAACAAACGAGTATGTCGTCAATCCTAAACTTTTTCTCGTTCCCACGCTCCTGCGTGGGAATGCATATCTAGCTCTAGCTATCATTCAAACACAAACAGCACCATAACTTGTGTAACGTTACGCTGGTTAGGGCTTGTTCGCTAAAGGTATTGACGTTGTCCGCGAGTGTTAGAATAGAGATCAAGTGCAGCTCGGTGATCTTGTGGCGAATCCTGCTTATAATTCAAAATCCATATACATTACCTCGCGGGAGCGTGGGAACGAGTAAGAGCTCTGTCTCAAACTAAGCTTAGGGTAGTTAGGGCGGTATTTAGCTGTGCGGAACAATGATTCCGAGCACGCATTATCGTTATTGACGTCGGGGTTGGATGTGCCCTATTTCACATTTAATGGCTTTGATGTTTCCCAAAATGACGCCTTAGTTGAAGTGAAGTGTTACGCTTATCACTATTGGGGGGTAAACGCTTTCCTTATTTAAATGTATCTTTTAATTAAATGGTTAAAGGTAATGAAAAAAATAAATAATTTTTTTATCTCGATTATTGTTGTGCTAGGTTTAATTGGTTGCTCAATAACTCCTGATGAAGTTATACAGACAAGCTTAAATGGTTATACATATAACAGTTTGGCTCGGAATTATCTTGACCGACCCACTGAAGTAAGCCTTCGGGGAGATACATTTGTAGTCAAAGTACAAGGTTATGGGCAAGACGATATTGGCATGCTGACTGTCGATCGTGAGGACGTAGATGAAACTGTGGCTGCTCTTGATAAGTATCTTGAATGGGATAGTCTGGCTACTAAGCGTGGCGATGTCATCAAAAAGAACATTAGTAAAGTCGGAAGCTATACCTATGCTATCTTCGGTACGAAACCGGGTGAGCACTTTTTTATCTCTCATATTCCAGTGCTAGGTGATCATCTAGACGTTAACTATGTTGGCCAGTTAGCCGTTTTATTTCCTCGAGATGAAGTTATAGAGTTACGGAAATTACTTGTTCAATTCAAAACTAACTCTTTTAAGCGACCTGATATGTCTGTTTATAAATAGACACCTTTTCTCGTTCCCACGCTCCCGCGTGGGAATACATATCTAGCTTTTATTCAAACACAAACAGCGCCATCTTCAGTGTAACATTAAGCTGCCTAGAGTATTGAACCGGCTTGTTCGCTAAAGATATTGACGCTGTCCGTTACCGTTAGAACATAAATCTGGTGCAGTTTGGTGATCTTGTGGCGAACCCTGCCTATGATTCAAAATCCATATACATTCCCACGCAGGAGCGTGGGAACGAGTTACACCAATCCCAACCACTGAACCAAACCGAACCACGTTCGTACTGGGTATCGTTATTTTTAACCGAATCAATATCTAACGGGGTGAGTGTGAACCAAATCAATCCAGCCAAGTTACGTAATAGCAAGTGGACGGCGGTAAAACCCATCCATCGCGAGAAGCACTTTTTGGTCTCTGACGTTGAGTATGATGAAGACGGTGTGGTGGTGGTGTGCGTGCTCGAGTCAGTGATGTCGAAAAAAGAGTATCCGATTGACTGGCGTGAGCTCAAAAATGATGAGAAGTGGCGTCAAGGATGGAAATGAATACACGCGGTGTGAGTATCTAAAATAGGCGGGGTTATCGAGCAGAGTGTGGTAAAGTCCGCGCCCTGTTTTCACGCATCTTTGTGATGTTGGCTGCCGCTAAATAAAGGTCTCGTTCATGCCGTTTTCTGCTCTCTCCTTGTGTTCTAAATTGCTTCACGCACTGCCCACCGCGTTTAAAAAACCAACGGCCATTCAAGCGCTGGCGATCCCTGAGCTGTTAGCCGGTAATGATGTATTGGCATTGGCAAACACCGGTAGCGGCAAAACGCTTGCCTACGGTTTGCCTTTGTTGGAAGCGTTAAACGCAAACCCTCAGCATCAAGCGCTGATTTTAGTGCCAACGCGTGAGCTGGCGATGCAGGTCAGTGACGCGATCAACCAAGTGGGTAGCGCCTTAGATCTCAGTGCCATTTGCTTGTGTGGCGGTGTTGATAAAGCGGCGCAACAACAAGCACTGGCGGATAATCCCAACATTCTTGTGGCGACGACAGGGCGCTTGGTAGATTTAGCCAATAATGGTTTGGATTTGAGCACGGTACATTATCTTATTTTGGATGAAGCGGATCGTTTGCTCGATATGGGTTTTTGGCCGGATGTGCAAAATATTGCGATGCAAACTGCACGTAAACGCCAAACTGCGATGTTTTCAGCGACGTTTTCCGATGCGCTCAAGCAAAAAGCCAACCAGCTAATGGTTGCGCCAAAACAGCTCGCCGCGCATCAAGAAAACAGCACCCATCAAGAGGTCACAGAAACACTTTACTTGATCAACAAAGGCAGCAAAGCGAAAGCCTTGATTGAATGCATCAAGCATCATGCTTGGCCGCAGGTGTTGGTGTTTGTGGGAGCGAAAGAAAATGCCGATGGCTTGGCGAAAAAGCTCAACAAAGCGGGCATCTCGGCCAGTGCACTGCATGGCAATAAAGTTCAAACCGAGCGAGAGCAAGCCCTGGCGCAATTCAAATCTGGCCAAATCAACGTGTTGATCGCCACCGATCTATTAGCGCGTGGCATTCACATTGAACACTTACCGGTGGTGATTAATGTTGAATTGCCCATGCACGCCGAGACCTATATTCACCGCGTGGGGCGCACTGCTCGTGCTGGTGAACAAGGTGTTGCTATGTCTTTGGTGTGTCATGGCGAAATGGACGCACTGAACGCCATTCGTCAACTCACGCAAAGAGCATTGCCGGTGCAAGAGCTGGACGGTTTTCCGGTGACAGACAAACCATCGATAGGGGAAAGCAAACGCGCTCCTCGCGACAAGAAAGCCAACCGACGCACGAATGCGAAAAAGAGCATTAAGCAGTTCCAGGCGAAGCCGAAACGCCCAGCGCCGGGGGCAAAGTAAGGCGTGTCAGGGTTGTTATTTGAGGTGGAAGATTTGCTCTGTTTCTAGCGATGTCATCGCGCGTACCTGACGCCAAATGTAATAGAAAATACCGAACATCATCAACATGCTAGGGATAGCAATCATCGGGTAACTGTATAGCGTCATCTTACCCAGCTCTTCATTAAAGGCGGGCGTGCCCGCAGGGCTGGTCACGATCCAAGTCGCCAGGAAGTAATTCATCGCTGATGAAAACGCAAAGGTGCTGGCGAATAGATAGTTAGACCGCATCAGACAACGTTCAAAGGCTGAGGATTGACCATTCTCTTTTAAACGCTGATTAATCAACGAGAGGTTGAGCACGGTGTCATTCAATATTAACTTTTGCATCAGTGGGTAGCGGGTAAAGGTTGAGCCCAATACGGTTAAACCGATGAGGCCCGGGATCAGCGCCTCTTTTAAGGCTAACCAACGCGTATCTAGCTCCAACAAGCCAATACCGCCTGTCAGTAACACGCTGATAAAGCCAAGTGCAGCGATAAAATTGAATTTCTGGTTGCGGACCAGATCCATCCCGCCGTATATGAGAGGAAACGCCAAAGCGACGACCAATGCCATGGCTGTGCCTAGGTATTCATCCCCGCTCAACTTCATCAGGATGATCGAGGGGATAAAAACGTTGAACAGGATTTCAAACAGGGGACTCGGCTTCTTCGCCGTCGTGTTACTCATAGTATTTTACTGACTCTACGCGACATGAGCTGCCATTGTACTGTGCCACGCAGTGTTCATCTAGTCGCGATTGATGTAAAGCGCAAAAGCGCACCGCTGTGTAACTATGTGTGAAATCAGCAGGTGTTTGGCTCTTAATCGCTTTTACTTTTAAGCATTAAGCTGAGTGCGTCGCATAAACCAGCATGCTGGTGTAGCCCACATAGCAGGCGAGCAGTAACACCCCTTCCGCGCGGTTAATTTCGCGTGTTTTGCCAAAGCGAACAGAGACCAAAATCAGCAATACGGTCACAGCCAGCATCACCATCCAATCTCGCCAGAAGACTTCTCTACCAATCTCGTTAATGGGCTCGATAAGGCCGGCGATACCAATCACGGCCAGCGCATTGAACATGTTCGAGCCGACCACGTTGCCCACGGCGATATCATGTTCGCCTTTGCGGGCAGCGATGATAGACGCTGCCAATTCAGGGAGGGAAGTGCCGAGGGCGACGATGGTTAGGCCAACAATCAAATCACTCACGCCAAGTTGTTGCGCGATTTCAACCGCGCCCCATACCAAAATCCGCGAGCTAATAATCAGCAGTACTAGGCCAATCACCAGCCATATCAACGCCTGTTTTCTAGAAAGTGGTTGATTGGTTAGCTCGGCATTCACCTCCTGCGCGAGCGGATCGTCATTGGTTTGCATAGCATGCTTGATGGACCATCCAACCAGCAGTAAAAATCCACCGATTAAGATCAAGGCTTCGGTAAAGCTAATGGCATAATTCCATAGCATGGCGCCAACCGCCAAAGTGACGACGAGAAGAATAGGTAATTCTTTACGGACAATGGTGGAATGCACCGCAATCGGGGCGATCAGCGTGGTGACCCCGAGAATTAAGGTGATATTGACGATGTTAGAGCCTATCGCATTGCCCAGCGCTAACGCCGGGTTGCCATCCATCGCGGCCATCGCCGAAACCACCATTTCTGGCGCGGATGTGCCAAACCCGACCACCAACATGCCGATTAATAAAGGAGGCACGTTGGCGTACTGAGCACTCGCAGCCGCGCCGTCGACAAATCTGTCGGCACTCCATACCAACAACGCAAATCCAGCGATAATCGCAAGTGTTGCTAGCAGCATAGGTTCCCCTTCATTAATACTGGTTGATGAACGAGGTCTGTGCCCATCAAGCGTCGCATGAGATCGGTATTAATGACATAGTTTTTAAGCTTTGCAACAAAAAAATGTATGGCAACGTTAACCCACAGTCGCCTTCTTTAACGCATACCAATCAATCTCCTTTGGTAGGGGGACATCGTGATGATCGCGTGTCACAGCAAGAAAGGTCGCGTCGGTAGCGCTGAAATAACGACTAGTCATTGTCCATTGGCCATTACTGATAAAAAACTCTAATGAGCTGGTATCGGCGAGGACTTGTAGCGGTAACTCTTCCAACTGCTCAGGCAAGTGAATACAGCGACGGGTGTCTCCTTCCGTGGCGAGGCTTGTACTTCTATCAAGCGTTAGGGTGCGATTGTTGCCGTCAATGGTGAGGGCACAACCAGACGGCTCCGTCGATGTCGCATGAGAAGCAATGCCACTGCGACTGTGAAAATACAGAGTGTATTGTCCGCTTTTTGGAATGGGTAGATTGGTACTGAGCTCAAATTGCTTAGTGCCCAAATCCACGGTGGTCGCGTCGCTCTCGGTGCGAATCACTAAAAGTTGCTGAGGACCTCTAAGGCGTTGCAGTGCGGTCGCTGGACGCTGATGAATTTGCCCATTTTCCCAGCGTAACTCACGTGGACAGGTTAACTGATGCAACCAGCCCGCACTTTGACTGGGTTGATCCACCTCGTCTGGGAGACCCATCCAAGCTATTAGCATGCGCTTATTGTCAGGGGTCTGAGCTGTCTGTGGCGCATAAAAATCAAACCCATGATCCAGTATCTGCCAATCATCAAGTTTGATGCCGTCTGCTTCTAGTGTGGCTTTGGCGTAACCATTATGGTGAGGCACGTGGTGATCGGGCGTTGGCGCTGTGCTGCCTTGTGGGCAGAGGATACACAGCCATTGGTCGTTTAATGGGAACAGATCGGGACATTCCCACATATAGCCATGGTCGCCGAAGCTGTCGCCACTCAACCCGTCGTAGCGCCAATGCAGGCCATCCATGGAGGAATACTGCGCCAGGCGACCTATTTTGTCTTCACGCTGTGCGCCAAGCAACATCCGGTAGTGTTCGCCATCATGAATGACTTTGGGATCGCGAATATGCTCGGTGACGCCAGCAGGTGGGGCATCAATCACTGGCCCAAGCTTTTCAAAGTGAATGCCATCGGTTGACCGAGCCACACACTGGGTGGTTTGGCGTAGGCGCTCAGGGCCAATACGGGTGTTGCCGGTGTAATAAAGCCATAAGGCGTCGTTTATTACCATGGCGTGACCCGAAAACACCCCGTGACTGTCATACCAATCGCTGGGGGTAAGACCAAGGGGCACGCTTCGCCATTGCACCCCATCAGGGCTGATGAGATGTACCCAGAATTTATCTTTGTGCTCGCAGGCAAACGGGTACCACTGATAAAAAAGGTGATAGTGCCCTTGAAAGTAGATAAAGCCATTGGGGTCATTGAGCAGCCCTTGAGGTGGACTGATATGCCAAGTTGGACGATGGAAGTCTGTCTTGCTGATTGAAGCGTAGCAGGGCGCGGCTTGCTCACGCAGGTTGTGATCGATAAGGCGTCCCAGAGCCGTTAGTGTGCTCTGATTCACGGGGTGAGCAAGTGTGATTTGGCGCAGCGAATGGTCAATCGTATTGATTGAAAGGGCTTCTTGGTTTACGCGCTCAAGCTCAATGAGCTCAATGATTATTTTGCCTTGATGACGCAATACGCGGCGCAGATTATCTGCGCCACCGCACGCATCAACCAAGCTTGCTGGGTTTATTTCCATCTATCCGTACCAATGCTATTTTCGGGAACGTTCCAAAAATAGCGAATAAGAGGGTAAGAGTGCAAGTGGAATTTACCTCTTCTGCTTAACATATCGCCTTTTTAGGGGCAGGTGTCACGGCTAACGTAGTTAAATCCCATCACTAATTTAGAGACATGGCTTTGTCCCGTTTCCAGTAATTCAAGCAACATTTTTGCGCCGCTTTCACCTGCCGCATCAAAGGCATAGTTAAAGGTGGATAGGCTCGGTGATACTACGTGTGCAAGCTCATCATCACCCACACCAATCAGCTTCACAGTGTGACCCGGTGTGATCCCATGTGTTTGTAGGGCTTGGATGGCACCAATAGCAATACGGTCGGTGGCGCAAAAAACGCCGTCTGTCTCTGGATATTGATCGAGCATAGCGGTCATCGCGACATGGCCAGATTGAATCGAGAATTGCCCTTGATAATGGAATAAAGGTTCGGTTTGACTGAGTGTGGTCAACGCATTCTCAAGTCCTTGATAGCGCTGCTGATCAACCGCGATGTCTGCGGCTTGCACACCTAGGAATCCGATACGTTGACAACCGGCTTTAATCAGTTGCTCGCCGGCGCAAAAGCCAACCCGGTAATCATCATGAATCACGCTGGGGATGCTGTAAGGAGAGCCATCTTGACCAATCACCACGACTGGTGCACTCGAGCGCTTAATTGCTTGGACCAAGGCGGGGTTGAGTGTCGATGCAAACAGTAGGATCCCTTCTACGCGTTTTTGGTTGAATAAATCGAGATAATGACAAATACGCTGATCGTCCTGGCGAGTGTTAGCCAAAAGCACTTGTTTCCCTTTTTGATCAAACACATGACTCAGGCCATCGACACTGGCTGACATGGCGTGGGATGACACTCGTGGGACAATGACACCGATAAGGTTAGTTTTATTGGATTTTAAATCCTTAGCGATTTGGTTAACGACATAGCCGCATTGCTCGATGGCGCGGTTCACTTTTTCAATGGTCGCTGGTTTCACGCCATATTCTTGGTTAATTACGCGTGACACGGTTGATTTGGAAACACCCGCCAAACGGGCGACATCATTCAAGCTAGCCATGAGTTCTCCTTTGCTTAGCGCATCATCATCGGTGCATTTAGTGCTCCTTTGCAAACAAACCTATCCAAACTCCCTTTTTTTAGTGATAAATATCACATTTATGGCAGGGGGTGAACCATGATTTACTGATCGGTATCACAGCCATAATCCCTGATACTTGATGGATTAAAGGATTCAGCTCATTATTTTCGGGATCGTTCCCGAAAGTGTGGAACGTGTGACGGCCACATTAGAAAAAATAGCGACGGTGGCAAAGACAGTGAGAGCGTGCAGGGGAAGTAGCCATGAACTACCAAAAAATAGCACAACAACTACTCGATAAACTGGGTGGAAAAGAAAATATCGCAGCGGCGGCACATTGTGCCACGCGGCTAAGACTCGCACTTCATGATGATAGCCTCGCGGATTTAAGCGCGATTGAATCAATTGAAGGTGTGAAAGGGCAGTTCCAAGTCAGTGGTCAGTTACAGATCATTTTCGGCTCGGGCATTGTCAATAATGTTTATGCTGAGTTCAGCAAATTGACGGGTCAGTCAGATATGTCGTCGAAAGACGTCGCTGCCGCCGGTGCCGAGAAACAAAATTGGCTACAACGTGCGGTAAAAGGGCTGTCAGACATTTTTGTTCCCATTATTCCAGCCATTGTCGCCGGTGGTCTGTTGATGGGGATTTTCAACATCCTCACCGCGCCAGGTTTGATTATCGATGGCAAGTCCTTGATTGAGGCCTACCCACAAATGGGTGATCTGGCCAGTATGATCAATACGTTCGCCAATGCGCCATTTGTGTTCTTACCTGTACTGCTTGCGTTTTCTGCGAGTAAAAAGTTTGGTGCTAACCCCTTTTTGGGGGCCGCGTTAGGCATGTTAATGGTTCACCCAGACTTGCTTAATGGCTGGGGCTTTGGTGGTGCGGCAGTGTCTGGAGATATCCCGGTGTGGGAAATCTTTGGCTTTGAGATCGAAAAAGTCGGTTATCAAGGGTCGGTGCTGCCGGTGCTGGTTGCAACCTATATTCTCGCACAAGTGGAGCAAGGGTTACGTCGCATTATTCCCTCAGTGCTGGATAACTTGCTGACCCCCTTGCTGGCGATTTTTATTACCGGACTGATCACCTTTACCTTGGTAGGCCCGTTTACACGAGAGCTCGGCTTTTTGCTCGGCGATGGTCTGAACTGGGTCTATGAATCCGCAGGGATGATTGGCGGTGCTTTGTTTGGCTTTGTGTATGCACCTTTTGTGATCACCGGGATGCACCACAGCTTTATCGCGATTGAAACTCAATTATTGGCCGATATTGCAGTCACTGGCGGTACCTTTATTTTCCCTATCGCGGCGATGTCGAATGTGGCGCAAGGTGCAGCCTGTTTAGCGTTTGGGCTAAAAACCGCGGACGTCAAAGCGAAAGGGATTGCGATGCCTGCAGGGGTGACAGCACTGCTCGGGATCACTGAGCCTGCGATGTTTGGTATTAACCTTAAATACCGTTATCCGTTTATTGGTGCGCTTGCAGGTGCGACCTGTGCGGGGGCTTTTGTCACCTTCTTTAAAGTGAAAGCACAAGCGTTGGGTGCAGCGGGTCTACCAGGGATCATCTCCATTCGCCCTGACGGTGTGGTGCCTTATATCATTGGTATGGCGACTGCCTTTGTTGTTGCGTTTTCCGTAACTTATGTATTGGGCGCCCGTAAAAAATACGCACAAGCTGCGGCGGCGTAATCGAGTCTTGAACGAGGAGCAAGCGTAATGAGCAAGGTATGGGTTACCGGTGATGCCGTGGTGGATTTGATCCCTGATGGCGAGCATCACTACCTGAAATGTCCAGGTGGTGCCCCGGCTAACGTCGCCGTGGCAGTCAGTCGACTTGGTGGACAAACAAGCTTTATTGGCCGTGTTGGTGGCGATCCGCTTGGTCGTTTTATGCAGACTACCTTAGCAAATGAAGGTGTGGACATTGCGTTTATGCATCGCGACGAGGCGCAACGTACCTCAACTGTATTAGTCGAGCTGGATGATCATGGTGAACGAAGCTTCACCTTTATGGTTAAGCCCAGTGCCGACCAGTTTGTTCAGCCGTACGACTTCCCATTGTTCGAAGAAGGGCAGTGGTTGCATGCTTGCTCCATTGCCCTTGCGAACGAGCCATCACGCTCTGCCACACTCGGCGCGATGCAAGCATGTCGTGATAATGGTGGCTTTGTCAGCTTTGATCCTAATTTGCGTGATGATCTTTGGCAAAGTGAATCACAGATGTTAGAGATTGTGTGGCAAGCCTTGCCGTTGGCGGATGTGGTTAAGGTGTCTGATGATGAGCTTGTCTTACTCACTAAGCACCTACGCACTGAAAATAACTCTGTGAAAGCAGGGTTAGCCGCATTATCTGAGCGCGCACCGAATGTGTCTTTGTGGGTGGTGACACAGGGCAGTGAAGGTGCCCGCGTCGCGTTCAACCATACTGTTTGGCAGGTGCCGACCACACCGGCAAACGTGGTGGATACCACAGGCGCAGGTGATGCGTTTATGGGCGGTTTGCTTGCTGCGCTCGCCCAGTTGCCTGAGTGGCAGACACCAGAAGCAGTCACCAAGGCAGTGCGCCAAGGCAACCGTTGTGGCGCGCTGGCTACAACAGAAAAAGGGGCAATGACTGCATTACCCACAGCGGATCAGCTCAGCGTTGAATAGCGCCATATCCGCGCAATTCACGACGCGCCCTCACTGTTGGGTAGGGCGCGTTCGGGGGCGATAAGCGGCAGGGTAATGGTGAAGCAGCTACCGTGTTCGGGCTCACTTTGTACCTCAATGCGACCACCGAGGATGCCGGTTACGAGGTTGAAGGTGATATG